>JAEKKO010000235.1 GCA_019510335.1 Novosphingobium sp.
TCGCCATCGGGCCGGGAAGCTCGGTTGGGCGGCGAAGCCTGCTGACGGTCACGCCCGACCCTGCCGGCGCGGATTCGCGGATCGACATCGGTCGCCACACTTATATCGGCCGGGGTTGCACGCTGTCGGCGTGCGGGTCGGTCCGGATCGGCGACGAGGTCACGTTCGGTGACAACGTCTACCTCAGCGCCGGCCAACACGGATTTGCCGAGCCCGGCACGCGCGTCCTCGAGCAGCCAATGATGGCCGGTCAGGTCGCGGTCGGGAATGGCGCGTGGATCGGCTTCGGGGCTTTCATCAGCAGCACCGCGCGGCTGGAGATCGGCGCAGGCGCCATCGTCATGGCCAACGCGGTCGTGACCCGGAGCGTGCCTCCTTTGACGATGGTCGGAGGGGTCCCCGCCATACCGATCAAGCGCTTCGATTCCGAGCGGCGCGAGTGGGTGCGGGTCACTGGACCGGAGCAGCGCAGCTGATGCCGTCGCCGAGCATTCGCTGGAACGTCCTCGCCAATTTCGGTGGGCAAGGCTGGCGCGCCGTGATGGCGCTGGTGTTCGTGCCCTTTTATCTGCGGATCCTCGGAGTCGAGGCCTACGGCCTGATCGGCCTGTACACGAGCCTGCAGATGGGGCTGGCGCTGCTCGATGCCGGCCTTAGGCCGACGCTGGCGCGCGAGATGGCGCGGTTCACTGGCGCCGGCCTGGATGCCACCGGGATCCGCACCCTGTTGCGCAGCGTCGAGCTTCCGATGATCGCGCTGGCAGCGGTGATCGTGTTCGGGATGGCCGCGGCGGCACCGTGGCTGGCGCACCACTGGGTCCATCCGCAGCATCTCAGCGACGATGTCGTGTCGCGCTCTTTCACGGTCATGGGCCTGGTCGCGGCGGCACAGTTCATCGAAAGCCTCTACGATTCATGCCTGTCGGGACTGCAGCGACAGGTCCTGCAGAACGCCATCATTACGGTCATGGCGACGCTGCGCGGGTGCGGCGCCCTCGTGGTGATCCTGATCGTGCCTTCGGTCGCCGCCTTTTTCCTGTGGCAGGCGATCGTGGCGGTTGTGTCGCTGGTCACTCTCGGCAGCGCCGTTTACCGCGCCCTGCCCAAAGCGCACGGCCCCGTGCGGTTCAGCGTGGCCGAGCTCCGCCGGATCAGAGGACACCCTGGGGGCGACGCTGGCTGGCGTGCTGGCGCTGGTCGGGGGGCCGTTCGGCAACGCCTTCTACCCGCGCCTGACCGAGCTGCACGCGCGCGGCGAGCACCACAAGATGGTGGAGACCTTCCACTTTCTTACGCGTATTTTTGCGGTCCTGGTCGGCGCGGCGGCGGCCATGCTGGTGTTCTTCGGCGGAGCGATTCTGAACTTGTGGGTCCACAATCCCGCGGTCACCGAACGAGCCGCCCCGGTGACTGCGTTCCTGGCTTTGGGCGGCCTGTTCAATTCGCTGACCGCGACCGTGTACATGATCCAGCTGGCCCACGGCGTGACCCGCTATACGCTGCGGATCAACTCGGTGATGCTCGTGTTCTATATCACCGCGCTGGTGCTTGCGGTCGAGCACTTCGGCGCCGTCGGCGCGGCCGCGTGCGCGGCGCTGCTCAATCTCGCCGGAATGACCGCCAGTGCGACGATGACTTTCGCCAACCTGCTTCCCGGCGAAGCTCGCAACTGGTGGCTCGGCGATGTCACGAAGCAGCTCGGGATCGTCTTCTCCGCTGGATTGGTTCTCCGGCTCCTGTTGCCGCGCCCCGAAGGATTCCTGGTCGAAGCAATGCTGCTGGCCAGTGCCGGCGGGGCGATCCTGCTGTCCGGAATCCTCGCCGATCCCGCCTTGCGCAAGCTGGTCCTTCAGGCCTGCCGCATCCTTCCCCTGCAATCTTCTGGCAACGCCCGATGACCGAGCCGATCAACGTCGTCATTCCCACCCGCGAGCGCGCCGATACTTTGGCTTACGCACTGGAGACGGTCGTCGGCCAGGACAGCGACCGGCTGCGCATCTGGGTCAGCGACAATGCCAGCAGTCCGGCGACCCGCGAGGTGGTGGAAAGCTTTGGCGATCCGCGGATTCGCTATCTGAACACCGGGCGCCGCATCAGCATGGCGCACAACTACGAATTCGCGCTGTCCCACGTCGACGAGGGCTGGATCGTCATGATCGGCGATGACGACGGACTGTTGACGGGGCGGCTGGAGCTCGCTGTCGCGGAGCTCGAGGCGAGTGGGCTGAGGGCGATGGCGACCGAGACCTGCTTCTACAACTGGCCCGGGGCAGCCCCCGAAGAGGACGTGCGGCTGGCGGTCCCCATGGACAAGCGCAGCGAGGTGATCGAAGGACGCGACGGCATCGCCCGGATGCTGCGCTTGGCCGGCCACGACTTCCGCATGCCGCAGACGTACACCGGCGGGATCGTCCACGCCGAGGTGGTGAAGCGGATACGGTCCATCAAAGGGACGTTCTACCAATCGCAGATTCCGGACGTCTACTCCGGCTACGCCATTTGCAGCACGATCGATCGCTACCTGTTCACCCGCAAGCCGTTCGCGATTGCCGGGCGGTCGGGCCACAGCATCGGCGCGCAACTGTTCAGCATGAAGAAGACTGCCTTCCTCGAGGAGGGGCTGATCCCGTTTCACGAGGATTTTCCGCTGCCGGAGGTCGGCACCCTGACCTTCTCGATGCCGGCGATGATCTACGAGTGTTACACCCAGGCGTGCTACCTGCACGGCGGAAATCCGCCGATCAGCAAGCAGCGGATGCTCGACATGATCGTCGGCTGCGCGCCCCACGGGCGGGAGCAAACGCTCGCCTGGGGGCGGCTGTTCGCCGAGCGGCACGGCCTTGATTACGAGGCGGCGTTGCGGCGGGCGGGGCCGATCTGGCGAGACCTCCGACGGATCGAGATCAGACGCCAGGTCCTCAGCTTGTGGAATGGCGCTCGCGTGTTTGCCGGCGACGATGCGCCGCTCGGCAACGTCGCCGAGGCGGCGCGCACGGCCGACGCGCTGCTCAGGAACCCGCCGCGCCGGATCACGCAATTCGCCAAGGGCGCCGCCCGGCGGCTCAAGCGCAAGCTCCGCGGCTGAGGTTGGTGCCGCCTTACCGGTAAGCGCTGAGCTTGACCGGGTGGACGTACAGCCACTCCTTCGGGAATTGCGCGAACAGGTGGTCGAGGTCGCCGGCGAAGAGCTGGCTGTGCGCGGCCATGTCCGCGGGGTTCCACAGCTCGATGCCGCGCAACGCCGCGGGATCGCGCAGCGGCGGGCCCGGGTCGAGGAAATGCGTGTTCAGCGCCAGCTCGGTGCGGACATGCTCGGCCGCCAGGGCGAGCGCGGTCGGCACGGCGACTTCGGCGAAGACGTTGAGCGCCGCGAACACGCCGCAGTAATGCACGAACTGGTCGATCGCCTCGGCCGGGATGACCAGAAAATCGGAATAGCCGGCGAGCAACGGGAACGCCGCCGGGCGAGTGCGCAGCGACCAAGCGTGGAGGTAGGCGCGCTTGGCGTTGCGGATCATCCGCACGTGAGTCCCGGCATTGGCGCGGCCGCCGAGCACCGCGGGGGTTGGAAATGCGAGGCCCATCGACTCGAATCGCGCCCGGGCCTCGGCCGCCGGGGGAAGCAGCGGGTGCAGGTCGATCGCTTTTGCCGATTGCTCGAAAGTCGCCGCGGCCTCGCCGGCCCACGGCCAGGCGAAGCGTAGCGCGTCGGCTGCAATCAGGTTCTTGGTGTAGGCCTCGCCTGGCTTCAGCCGCAAGGCCGCGATCAGGTTGCTCTCGTCGAGCGCCGGGTTGAGCAGCAGGTCATCGGGAATCACGACGTAGTGAGTCACCTCGGGCTCGATCCAGTCGTGCGCCGACTGGGCGAAATGGCCGCTGAAATTGCGCCCGAGCTCGGCCACGCGGGACCGCGTCGGCCCGGGCGAGGAGGCGAACGGCATGATCGTGTGCCGGCGCGAGAAGCGCGGACCGTAGATCCGGTCGAGCAACGGCAGGTTCGCTTCGAAGCGGTGGTTGAACAGGAACAGCGTCTTGACCACCGGCTGCCCCGGCGCTGCCGTCGTCATGGCAGGCCGGCCAGGTCGTCCAGCCAGGCATCGAGCAGCGGGAGCTCAGCCTCGCCGACGTGGCCATCCGCGACGAGCCGGCGATAGCACTGGCGCATGTTGTCCGGGATCGCGGCGACGCCGCTCGCCAGATCGAGGCTGGCCAGGGCCTCGCCGATGCGGCGGTTGCCGAGATAGCCCGGAACCTCGTCGGCGAAGTCGCGCATCAGGTCGTGATCGTTGCGGTCCTGCACCACCGTCGCCTCGCGGAACAGGATGCTCCAGCCGCACGTCCAGGCGATCCGCTGGGCAACGAAGCTGCGCCAGATGTCGGTCATGCGGAAGCTGCAGTGCGCCGGCAGGTACAGCAGCGGAAATGCGTCGCGGTAATGGATCGTGTTCTGGCTGTTGTAGGGGCACCAGCTGCCGTGGCCGAGGGCAATGCGCTGCTCGCCCGACGCGAAGTCCAGCGGGAGCGGCATCGTCAGCCGGTAGATGGCATCGACGTCCGGATTGGCGTCGGCCAGGCCCTGCTGGATCGGCGCGTCCACCCGCGACGCGTCCGGCAGCGGCGGCAATGCCTTCTGGATGGCGTCGAGCGGCAGCCCGCGCGGCCAGATCGGCGCGTCGGAGTAGTAGCCGTAGATGTTGGTCCAGCCGGTCTCCTCCAGAAGCGGAACCTCGGCCTGGCGCGGAAGCGGCCGGTAGAACGCCTCCGACGGCATGTTGTCGTCATCGGTCTCGATGATGAACTCGGCGCCTTGCTTGATTGCGACCAGGTAGCCGACGTTCTTGCGCGCGTAATGGCGCACCGGGCACAGCTTGGGGAACGCGAAGTCGAGCGCCTCCTGCGCCGCGACCCCGTAGAAGTCGCAGCCTGCGAGCGCGAAGTCGGCCGGGCTCTTGGTGTCGCCGGCGACGACGAAGTGCAGCCCGAGCCGGGCGCTGTCGTCCGCCAGCTTGCGCAGCACCGCGTTGGGCGCCGCGATCGTGGTGACCACGACCGCTCCCTTCAAACCGGCGACAGAATGCATCTCGACGATTCCCCCTCAAGTGTCCGTAATCGGGCGCTCAAACCCGGCGTTCAGCCGAGTTCGAGCCCTTTGCCCGCCGCGTCGCTGCAGAACGCGTCGAGGTCGGCGAGGCATGCGGCGCGCGCGGCACCCGGATCGTCGGCCACGCCTCGATACCAGTCTGCCGTGCGCTCGACGGTGCGGGCGAAATCCCACACCGGGCGCCAGCCCAGCGCGCCGACCGCCTTGTCGATGGCCAGGCGAAGCACGCGCGCCTCGTGATGCGCGCCAGGATCGCTGCCGTCGCTCCAGCCGCCGATGCGCCAGCGGGCGACCATCGCGTCGGCCAGTTCGCCCACCGTCTTCACCTCGGTCGACGAGGGCCCGAAGTTCCACGCTTCGGCAAATCGCGCACCGTTCTCTCCAGCGAGGCGGGCGCCGAGCAGGAGATAGCCGGCGAGCGGCTCGAGCACGTGCTGCCACGGCCGCAGCGATCCCGGATTGCGCAATTCGGGGGCGCGGTTGCGGGGCAGGGCGCGGGCGAGGTCGGGGACCAGCCGGTTGGCCGCCCAGTCGCCGCCGCCGATGACGTTGCCGGCCCTTGCGGTGGCGATCCGCACGCCGTGCTGCGGCTCGCGAGCGGCGGGAAAGAAGCTGTCGCGCCACGAGGCGACGGCGATCTCCATCGCCGCCTTGCTGGCGCTGTACGGATCGTGTCCGCCGAGCGGGTCGTCCTCGCGGTAGCCGAACGCCCATTCACGGTTGCGGTAGACCTTGTCCGTGGTGACCATCACCACCGCGCCGCGCGTCCCGGTCCGCCGCAGCGCCTCCATCAGGTTAATCGAGCCGGCGACGTTGACGGCGAACGTCTCGCCCGGGGCGGCGTAGCTGTCGAGCACGAGCGGCTGGGCGGCGAGGTGGAACACGAAATCGGGGCGCGCATCGGCGAGCGCCGCCTCGAACGCCGGAGCGTCGCGCACGTCGCCGGCGACGTGGGTGATGCCGGCCGCGATGCCCGCCTGCTCGAACAGGCTCGGCTCGGTCGGCGGCGGCAGCGAATAGCCGACCACCCGCGCGCCGAGGCGTTGCAGCCACAGGCACAGCCACGATCCCTTGAAGCCGGTGTGGCCGGTCACGAACACGGTCTTGCCGGCGTAACTCTGGCTGAGCATCGGGCGGTCTAGCGCTGCCACGGGGCGGTGCCGCCCGCCCACATGTCATTGAGCAGCTTCCACTCGCGATAGGTGTCCATCGGCTGCCAGAAGCCGTCGTGCTCGAACAGCATCAGCTGCCCGTCGGCGGCCAGGTTGCGGAGCGGCTCCTGTTCGAACACCAGGTCCTGATCGTCGTGGAGGTAATCGAACACGCGGTGGTCGAAGACGAAGAAGCCGCCGTTGATCAGGCCTTCGCCCGTCTGCGGCTTCTCCTCGAACGCGGCGATCCGGGTGCCCTCTTGCTCGCCGGCGGTGGTCATCACCCCGAAACGGCCCGGCGGCCGGACTCCGGTGACCGTCCCGGCGCGGCCGTGACGGCGATGAAAGGCGACCACTTCGGCGATGTCGATGTCGGCGACGCCGTCGCCGTAAGTGAAGCAGAACAGGTCGCCTGCCGGGAGCCGGTCGCGGACTCGCCACAGCCGCGCTCCGGTCTGGCTGGCGAGCCCGGTTTCGATCAGCTCGATCTGCCACTCGCGCTCGGGAAAGTCGTCGGCGCCGAACCGGGCCTCGCCGGGGCGGCCGGGACAGATGGTGACGTCGGCGACCTGGGCGTGGAAGTTGAGGAAGTATTCCTTGATCGACCACGACTTGTAGCCAAGGCAGAGGACGAAGTCCTTGATCTGCGCGGCCGCATAAAGGCGCATGATGTGCCACAGGATCGGGCGCTCGCCGATCCGGATCATCGGCTTGGGAACATCCTCTGCGACGTCGCGAATCCGCGTCCCCTGACCCCCGCACAAGATCACCGCCTTCATGCGTGCCCTTTCGTGGCCATCGGGCGGCGATCCACCGCCATCGCGGCTTCGGCGACGGCGACGAAGCGCGACAGCAAGGCCTCGCGGCCCCAGCGTTCGCCGGCGCGGAGCCGGCCGGCCTCGCCGAGCTCGGCGCAGCGCGCCGGATCGTCGGCGAGCGCGGCGACC
>JAEKKO010000236.1 GCA_019510335.1 Novosphingobium sp.
TGGCGACCGTCTTCGGCAAGGCACCTGAGGTTGCGCGGGACATAGCTGCCGGCGACCATGTCGAGGACCAGCGCGACCCCGGCGCCGGCGGTGATCCGCTGGACTTCGGCGACGAAGTCGCTGGTCTTGTAGTCGATCGTGTGGGCCGCGCCGAGCTCGAGCGCCCTCGCGCACTTCTCGGCCGAGCCGCAAGTGACGATCACCCTCAGCCCGAACAGCCGCCCGAGCGCGATTGCCGTGGTGCCGATCCCACTGGTCCCGCCGTGGACGAGAATGGTCTCGCCATCCTTGGCCCAGCCGCGCTCGAACACATTGTGCCAGACGGTGAACAGCGTCTCCGGCAGCGCCGCGGCCTCGTCCATCGGCAACCCGCCGCGCACCGGCAGGCACAGCGGCGCTTCGGCGACGCAGTACTCGGCATAGCCGCCGCCGCTGACCAGCGCGCAGACCTTGCGCCCGAGCAGCTCCGGCTCGGCCCCCGGGCCAATCGCGACGATCTCGCCGGAGATTTCGAGGCCCGGGATCGGCGAGGCGCCCGGCGGCGGCGGGTAATTGCCCTGGCGCTGCACCACGTCCGGACGGTTGACCCCGGCGAAGGCGACGGCGATCAGCACTTGTCCCGGCCCCGGTTGCGGCACCGGAACGACCTCCGGCCGCAATACCTCGGGACCGCCGGGGGCATCATAGCCGACCGCCGTCATGGTCGCTGGGATCGCGCGGCTCATCGCCCCCCCTGTTGCAGGAATATCGCGCTTGTGGACTACCCGCACGGGCAGTTGACAGCAAGGCCGCGGCAGTGGGATGCTGCACTGCAATGGACGACGATCTGCCCCGTCCGCGCGGCGATGCCGCCAGCAAGCTCTCCGGCGAGAGCCTAGACAGCTACTCGCTCGAAGAACTCGATACGCGCGTGCAACTGCTCGAGGACGAAATCGCCCGGGTCGTTTCGCACCGCAACAAGGCCGCCGCGCATCGCGCCGCCGCGGATTCGCTGTTCAAGCCGCCCTCCGGCGGAACGACGCCACCGTGACCGGGGCCGCCCCTGACTTTTTGGAGGCGGCATCCCATATTGATTTCGAGCGTTATGTAACTGCACGACGGCGGCTCTTCGGTCGTCGCAAGTGCTTGCAATGAAAGATTTCTAGAATGCCCAGTTTCGCCCAGAGCCTCGAGAAGACCCTCCATGCCGCGCTCGGCAACGCTTCCGAGCGCAGCCACGAGTATGCGACTCTCGAGCACTTGCTGCTCGCGCTGATCGACGATCCCGACGCGGCTCAGGTGATGCAGGCCTGCGGCGTCGACCTCGGCGACCTGGGCGACGTGGTCCGCCAGTACCTCGACCAGGAATACCAATCGCTGAAGACCAAGGAGAAGGGCGATCCCGCCCCGACCGCCGGCTTCCAGCGGGTCATCCAGCGCGCCATTCTCCACGTCCAATCTTCGGGCAAGGACACCGTGACCGGCGCCAACGTCCTCGTCGCGCTGTTTTCCGAGCGCGACTCGTATGCCGTCTATTTCCTCCAGCAGCAGGACATGAGCCGGCTCGATGCGGTGAGCTACATCAGCCACGGGATTGGCAAGGGCGGCAAAAGGATCGAGGACCGCACACCCAAGGGCGCCGAGACAGAAGCGCCTCAAGCCGAGGAGAAGAGCGAAGCGAAAGGCAGCAAGAAGGATTCTGCCTTGGACCAGTTCTGCATCAACCTCAACGAGAAGGCCCTCGCCGGCAAGGTCGACCCGCTGATCGGCCGCGGCCCGGAGGTCGACCGGACTATCCAGATCCTCTGCCGCCGGTCGAAGAACAACCCGCTCTACGTCGGCGACCCCGGGGTCGGTAAGACCGCAATCGCCGAAGGCCTGGCGCGCAAGATCGTCGAGGGCGAAGTGCCCGAGGTGCTCGCCGAAGCGGTGATCTATTCGCTCGATATGGGCGCGCTGCTGGCCGGCACGCGCTACCGCGGCGACTTTGAGGAACGGTTGAAGCAGGTCGTCTCCGAGCTCGAGAAGCTGCCGCACGCGATCCTGTTCATCGACGAGATTCACACGGTGATCGGCGCCGGCGCGACCAGCGGCGGCGCGATGGACGCCTCGAACCTGCTCAAGCCAGCCCTCTCCGGCGGCACGATCCGCTGCATCGGCTCGACCACCTACAAGGAGTTCCGCAACCATTTCGAGAAAGACCGCGCGCTACTCCGCCGCTTCCAGAAGATCGACGTCAACGAGCCGACGATCGAGGACACGGTCAAGATCCTCAAGGGCCTGCGCACCGCGTTCGAGGAGCACCATAACGTCAAGTACACGCCCGACGCGATCAAGACCGCGGTCGAGCTGTCGGCGCGCTACATCAACGACCGCAAGCTGCCCGACAAGGCGATCGACGTGATCGACGAGGTTGGCGCGATGCAGATGCTGGTGCCGCCCTCCAAGCGCAAGCGGACGATTACCGCGCGTGAGATCGAAGCGGTGATCGCGACGATGGCGCGGATTCCGCCCAAGTCGGTCTCGAGCGACGATCGGCTGGTGCTCGAGCACCTCGACCGTGACCTCAAGCGTGTCGTGTTCGGCCAGGACAAGGCGATCGGCGTGTTGGCGAGCGCGATGAAGCTCAGCCGCGCCGGCTTGCGCGATGCCGACAAACCGATCGGCAGCTTTCTGTTCTCGGGCCCGACCGGCGTCGGCAAGACTGAGGTCGCGCGCCAGCTGGCGGCGATCATGGGCATTCCGCTGCAGCGCTTCGACATGTCCGAATACATGGAGCGCCACTCGGTCAGCCGCCTGATCGGCGCGCCTCCGGGCTACGTCGGGTTCGATCAGGGCGGGCTCCTGACCGATGCGGTCGACCAGCAGCCGCACTGCGTGCTGCTGCTCGACGAGATCGAGAAGGCCCACCCCGACTTGTTCAACATCCTGCTGCAGGTGATGGACAACGGCCGGCTCACCGATCACCACGGCAAGACGGTCGACTTCCGCAACGTCGTGCTGATCATGACCACCAACGCCGGCGCGCAAGACATGGCGCGCCAGGGGATTGGCTTCGGAGACACCTCGAAGGAGGACGCCGGCGATGAGGCGGTGAAGCGGATGTTCACCCCCGAGTTCCGCAACCGGCTCGATGCGATCGTGCCGTTCTCGTATCTGCCGACGGCGGTGATCAGCCGGGTCGTGGACAAGTTCATCCTCCAGCTCGAGCTGCAGCTGGCCGAGCAGAACGTCCATATCCAGTTCGACGGCGACGCCCGCGCGTGGCTGGCCGAGCGCGGTTACGACAAGCTCTACGGCGCCCGGCCGATGGCCCGGCTGATCCAAGAGAAGGTCAAGCAGCCGCTCGCCGAGGAACTGCTGTTCGGCAAGCTCGCCAATGGCGGCGAGGTCCACGTCAGCGTCAAGGACGGGGCGCTGTCATTCGAGCTGACCCCGGCCCCGCCCAAGCTGGTCAAGAAGAAGGGCAAGAAGGCTGCGCCCAAGGCGGAGCCGGAGCCCAGCGCCGACGAGGCCGAGTAGGCCCAGATCCCCCCTGCGCCGCGTCAGCGGCGTGGGACGTGGCGGTCGCGCGGAACGCTTCGGCTGCGTCACCGGTTCTTGAGCGATGGCCGGCGACTTCTCCTGGATCAGAGCCGAACCCTGGGGCATCCACGTCGTCCCGGCCGACTGCTGGATCGACCCGGCGCGCGCGGTTGCCCACGCCCTCGTCACCCATGGCCACTCCGATCACGCGCGCGGCGGCCATGGCGGCGTCGTGGCCACGCCGGCGACGCTGGCGATCATGGCGGTGCGCACCGGCGCCGCTGCCGGCGGAGTCCCGCTCGAATATGGCGAGACGGTCTCCCTCGGCGGCGGCGTCGCAGCAACGTTCGTTCCCGCCGGCCACGTCCTCGGGTCCGCGCAGATCGTACTGGAACATGCCGGTGAGCGGGTCGTCGTCACCGGCGACTACAAGCGCCGGCCCGACCCGACTTGTTCGCCGTTCACGGCGATGGCTTGCGACGTGTTCATCACCGAAGCAACCTTTGGGCTGCCGGTGTTCCGCCACCCGCCGATCGAGCAGGAGATCGCCAAGCTCCTCGCCGTCCGGGCCGCCAACCCGGAGCGCTGCGTGCTGGTCGGCGCTTATGCGCTGGGCAAGGCGCAGCGGGTCATCGCCGAGCTGCGCCGCAGCGGCTACGGTGAGCCGATCTATCTGCACGGCGCGCTCGATCGGATGTGCCGGCTTTACGAGGACTTCGGCATCGTGCTGGGCGAGCTGCGCACGGTCCTCGGCCTGTCCCGCGATGCGCTGCGGGGCCAGATCGTGCTGTGCCCGCCAGGCGCGCTCAACGATCGCTGGAGCCGGCGCCTGCCCGATCCGATCACCGCGATGGCCTCCGGCTGGATGCGCGTCCGCCAGCGCGCCCGCCAGCAGAACGTCGAACTGCCGCTGGTCATTTCCGATCACGCCGACTGGGACGAGCTGACGCGGACGATCGAGGAGGTCAACCCGGCCGATACCTGGATCACACATGGTCGCGAGGACGGGTTGCTGCGCTGGTGCCAGCTCCACCAACGCCGCGCCCGCGCGCTGGCCCTGGTCGGGTATGAGGACGAGGATGAGTGAGGTGACGACGCTCGGGACCACGGTGGTGCGGTCGACGTAATGGAACGTTTCGCAGCCCTCGTGGACGCGCTGGTCTACACGCGCAGTCGCAACGGCAAACTGGCGCTGATCGCCGAGTACTTGCGCACCACCCCCGACCCGGGCCGCGGCTGGGCGCTGGCGGCGCTGACCGGCGGACTCGGCTTTCCCGCGGTCAAGTCCGCCGCGATCCGCAACCTGATCGTCGAGCGGGTCGACCCGGTGCTGGTCGCCCTGTCCCGCGACTACGTCGGCGACACCGCCGAGACGGTCAGCCTCCTCTGGCCCGAGCCGCAAGCACCGCAGAACCCGCCGACGCTGAGCGAAGCGGTCGAGGCGCTGGCGCGAATGACCCGCGTCAGCGTCGGGGCCGAGCTCGCCGCGTTGCTAGACCGGCTCGATGCCAACGGGCGTTATGCCCTGCTCAAGCTCGCCACCGGGGCGATGCGCATCGGCGTCTCGGCGCGGCTCGCCAAAGTCGCCTTCTCTCAGGCGTTCGGCGTCTCGATCGACGACGTCGAGGAATACTGGCACGGCCAGTACCCGCCCTATCCCGAGCTGTTCGCCTGGGCGGCAAACGGCGCGCCCCCGCCCGAGGCCGAGCACGTTCCGCTGTTCCGCCCGTTCATGCTCGCACACCCGCTCGAGGGACCGGCGCTGGCCGCGGTCGAGCGGGACTTTCCCGCTTATGCCGCCGAATGGAAGTGGGACGGCATTCGCGTCCAGCTGGTCCGGGTCGAAACCGAGACGGGCGGCGAGACCCGGCTCTATTCGCGCAGCGGCGACGACATCTCGCAGACCTTTCCCGAGGTGGCCTCGGCGCTGACGATTCCCGCCGTGCTCGACGGCGAGCTGCTGGTGCGCGGCTCGCACCAGGGCGGGGAAGAAGGCGGCGCCGCCAGCTTCAATGCGCTGCAGCAGCGGCTCGGGCGCAAGGTCGTCTCGAAGAAGATGCTAGCGGACTATCCGGCGTTCGTCCGCCTCTATGACCTGCTGATCGCCGAGGGCGAGGATTTGCGGACGCTGGCGTGGGAGCAGCGCCGTACCGCGCTCGAGGAATTCGCGCCGCGGCTCGATTCCGAACGCTTCGACCTGAGTCCGGTGATCGCCTCAAACAGCCTCGACGAACTCGCCGGCATTCGTGAGCGGGCCCGCGACGAGGCGATCGAAGGGGTGATGCTCAAGCGCCGCGACAGCCCTTATGTCGCCGGGCGCAAGACCGGGCTGTGGTTCAAGTGGAAGCGCGACCCGCTGCTGGTCGACTGCGTGCTGATGTACGCCCAGCGCGGCAACGGCAAACGCTCGTCCTTCTATTCGGATTACACCTTTGGCTGCTGGGACGGCGACCCCGATGCCGGCGCCGAATTGCTGCCAGTCGGCAAGGCCTACTTCGGCTTCACCGACGAGGAGCTGAAGTGGCTCGACAGCTACGTCCGCAATCACACGGTCAACCGTTTCGGTCCGGTGCGCGAAGCCGATAAAAGTCTCGTGCTCGAGGTCGCGTTCGATTCGATCCACGCGAGCAAACGCCACAAATCGGGCATCGCCATGCGCTTCCCGCGCATCAGCCGCATCCGCCGCGACAAACCGGCGCACGAGGCGGACCGCATCGACACGTTGCGCGCCATGATCCGCGATTGATTCCGGTCAAATCGCCCGGCG
>JAEKKO010000325.1 GCA_019510335.1 Novosphingobium sp.
TCGGCGGAACCCAGATCCAGACCCCGTTCAACTACGCCAAGGCGCATACCTGGGGGGTCGAGCTGACCGCCAATTACGAGCACGGCCCGCTCGAGGCCTACCTCAATGTCGCGCGCGGGCAGCAGAAGGCGACGCGGATCGTCTCCAACCAGTTCCTGATCGACCCCAGCGATCTAGCCTACATCGCCAACCACACCATCTATACCGACCACAGCCAGAAGTGGACGATCTCGGGCGGCGGCGCGCTCAAGCTCGACGACGGCATCGGCCGCCTGACGCCGAGCTTCGACTTCGTCTACGGCAGCGGCTTGCGCGCCGCGGACCCGGCCGGGATCGTCCCCAACGGCGGGACCGAGCGGCCGTACCTGCAAGTCAACCTCGGTTTCGCCCAGGTGCTCGGCCACGATGCCGAGAAAGGGCTGGTGCTGCGCTTCGACGTCGTCAATCTGTTCGACAAGGTCTACCTGATCCACAGCGGTTCGGGCGTCGGCCGCGGCCAGGCCGAGTACGGGCCCCGGCGCGGCGTGTTCGTCGGCCTCCGCAAGCCGTTCTAGCTGGTGTGCCGACCGACCTTCGGATAGCTTCCCGCACTCCGGCTGCAGGGGGAAACCGCATGATCGTCGCCACCACGGAAAACGTCGCCGGCTACCGCACCGTCGCGACGATCGGGCAAGTCTTCGGAGTGGTCGTCCGCAGCCGCGGGCTCGGCGGCAACCTGGTCGCCGGGCTGCGCTCGATCGTCGGGGGCGAGATCCACGAGTACACCGCGCTGATCGAGGACACCCGCCGCCATGCGATCGACCGCCTGGTCCAGAACGCGACCGCGATGGGGGCCGACGCGGTGGTGATGATGCGCTTCGATTCGGGTGAGATCGGCCAGACCATGAACGAAGTCGTCGCATACGGCACCGCCGTGAAGCTCGAGTCGGAATGAGCCCGGGCGCGCGCGCCGTCGGCTTCGCCGTTGCTGCCCTGGTGATCGTCGGGGGCGTCGCGCTGCACCAGACTTCCGGCGGCGGGATCGGCCTGATCCTGGTCGGCGCGCTGATCGTCGCCGGTCTCGTGCTCGAGCCGCGGTACCGCGGCGGACGACCCGATGCGGAGCCCGGTGGACGTGGCTGGCAGCGCACTGGCGAACGCTTCCGCGACGAGGAGAGCGGACAGTGGCTCGAGGTGTGGTTCGATCCGGCCAGCGGTGAGCGGCGCTACGTGGCCGAGGACTCTGCCGCGCCACGCCATCCTTGAAGCGCTGAGGGCACCCCCCATATTCGCACCATTCCGGCGGCAACACCCCGCCGAGGTGGAAGAACTCCCATGATCGACATTCGCCCGTTCGCCGGGCTCGGCCATGCCGACCACGGCTGGCTCGACGCTCGCCATCACTTCAGCTTCGCCGATTACCTCGACCACAACCGCATGGGCTGGGGCGCGATCCGCGTGTGGAACGACGACACGATCGCGCCCAAGAGCGGGTTTCCCGCGCACCCGCACCGCGACATGGAGATCGTCACCTTCGTCCGCAGCGGCGCGGTGAGCCACAAGGACAGCCTCGGCAACGAAGGCCGCACCGGCGC
>JAEKKO010000326.1 GCA_019510335.1 Novosphingobium sp.
CGAAAAGGCGCTCGACGCCGCCAAGGGCAAGCCGGTGCGGATGCGGACGATGGGCAAGGGCGAGGTGACCTTCACCCGGGACAACGGCGCCATCGTCGCCAGGAGCCCCGACGGCGCCGCCGCGCGCCTGTCCGGCGATGCGATCGCCGGCAAGGGCTCGATCGCGCTGCCGGTCGACAAAGTGCTGAAGAAAGTGTGACGCGCGGGTGCGCGGCGTGTCTCGTCTTCGCTCGACACGAGCGGGACGTTGAGCTGATCATCCCCCCGACGGCCGCTCATCCCGAGCGGAGACGAGGAATGTGGTGCTAACGTCGCCCCAGATTCCGCTTTCCTACTCGCCCGCTATTGTGGCACGTGTTCGTCCAATGTTCCACTCCATCGATGATTCGCCGCAGCCGATCCAAGCCGTGGCACCCACCCCAGGAATTTTCACATCAGCGGTAACTTCGGTACCTTCCGGGCTCAGTAGTCCTTGCTGATCTTGGCGTTGAGGCTCTGGTGGCCGACGGTCGAGATGCTGCCGAGGATCGAGATCCAGCGGCTGACCCGGAACTCGAGCTGGGTCGCGCTGTAACCGCGGCCGTCGGTGACGATCTCGGCGTAGAACTTGCGCCCGAGGTACTTGCCCGCGGCGATGCCGGTACCCTGGCCGGTGGTCGGATCGGCCGGGACGATCCGCAGCCGGTCGAGCCCGACCGCGGTGCGCAGCTTGTTGATCGGGTCGAGCCCGCCGCCGCCGCGCAGCGACGCCAGCGCGGCGCCGAGCTGGAGCGCCTCGGGCGCCGAGATCTGGCTGATCGAGTTGCCGAACAGCAGCCGTGACAGCAGGTCCTCCTCGGGCATCGCCGGGTTCGAGGTGAAGGCGATGTCGGGATGCGAGGCGAAGCCGGTGACGGTGACGTTGGCGGTGAGCCCGGTCTCGGTGGCGGTGGCGGCGATGTCGAGCCGCGGGTCGGGCGGGCTGCTGCCGTCGAAGGTGATGCGGCCGCGGGTCAGGTCGAAGCGCTTGCCGGCGAACTCGTAGCCGCCGCGGACGAAGTCGGCATGGCCGACCAGCGTCGGCGCGTCGGTGGTCCCGCGCAGGCGGATGTCGGCGCCCCACTCGCTGTCCATGCCGAGCCCGGTGACGTTGATCCGGTTCGGCCCGGCGGCGTCGATCAGGTAGCGCCAGGGCGCGCTCGCCGCCCGCGGCGGGGCGATGTCGGCGGGCCGGTTGATCTCGCGGGTGCGGATGTTGGGGAGCTGCTCGATGCCCTTGGCCTGGCCCAGCCGCCACGTCGCCCGCTCGATCGAAAGCCGTCCGGCGACCGTCCCGGTGATCCCGTCGGAGACGATCCGGATCGGTCCGGTGACCGTTGCCGCCATGTCGCTGCGGTTGAGGACCTGGGCGTTGTGGGCGGCCAGCTTGAGGTCCAGCTGCGGGCCCTTGGTGCCGATGCCCGAGAGGTTGACGGTGCCGCTGCCGACGACCGTGCCGCCATTGGGAGTACGGCCGGTCAGCGTCGGGATGTCGAGCCGCGAGCCGGCGAAGTTGCCGCGCAAGCTGACCTGGCTGAGGTCGGTGCC
>JAEKKO010000342.1 GCA_019510335.1 Novosphingobium sp.
ACGTTCACGGCCATGCCCATCATCGTGCCGCGGTTGCTGACCCCCATCGTCATCGCCCCGCTGACCGGCCGATGTGGCGGCGCCTGAGGTTCGATCTGTGTGTGGGTGATGCGAAATTCAGCCACTTGCGCGCTGGCCCCTGCCGCGGTGGAGTCGTAGCCCGCGCGAACGAGGCGATCGACCACGGCGGCTTCGTACGTCGCCAGCTCGCGCTCGCTGCCCAGCGCGCCCGGCGCGGCGGCGACGGCGATCGCGCCTTGCCCGAGCGCCCCGGCGACCTCGCCGGCGGCACGGAAGCTGGCGACCTCCACTTTGCCGTCGCGGCTGCGGTCGGGGCGAATGTCGCGCGCGCTGCCCCAGCGCGGCGCTCCCCAGCCGGGACCACCCCAGCCCGGGCTGTCCCAGCCGCCGGGGCGGGCGGCGAGCGGAGCGGCGATCACCAGCGCCGCAAGTAGGACAAGCGTGGACAGGCGGCGAGGGGTCATGGCTGGCTCCAATCGGCTTTGCGGCAGGGCGAGCTAGCGCGGAGCCGGCTTGACCACGGATGAACGGACGCTAGCAGAGTCGCTCGTGCCGCTGCTCGTGCGGAAAACATCAAGGTTCACAATGACCAGGGTTCCCGTGCTCGTCACCGGCGGCGCCGGCTACATTGGCAGCCACGCCGTTCTCGCCCTGGCCGACGCGGGCTGGCCGGTGGCGGTGATCGACAACCTGTCGACAGGCTTCCGCTGGGCGGTACCCGCTGGCGTCGCGTTGTACGAGGGCGATGTTGGCGACGAGGCGCTGCTGGGGCGGATCTTTGCCGAGCAGGGGACGCGCGCGGTGATGCACTTCGCCGGGTCGATCATCGTGCCGGAGTCGGTGGAGCAGCCGCTCAAGTATTACCTCAACAACACGGTCAATAGCCGCAGCCTGCTCGCGGCCGCCGTCGCTGCCGGGGTGCCGCACTTCATCTTCAGCTCGACGGCGGCGACCTATGGCGCGCCCGAGGTGTCGCCGGTCACCGAAGATTGCGCCAGGGTGCCGATCAACCCTTACGGCACGTCCAAGCTGATGACGGAGCTGATGCTCGCTGACGTCGCCCGCGCGCACCCGCTCAACTACTGCGCGCTGCGCTATTTCAACGTCGCCGGGGCTGATCCCCAGGCCCGGACCGGCCAGTCGACCGCCGGGGCCACGCATCTGATCAAGGTCGCGGTCGAGGCGGCGCTCGGCAAGCGCGATCACGTCGCGGTGTTCGGCACCGACTACGACACCCCCGACGGTACTGGCGTGCGCGATTACATTCATGTCGCCGATCTCGCCGCCGCCCACGTCCTCGCGCTCGAGGCGCTGATCGCCGCGCCCGAGCGGTCGCTGACGATGAACTGCGGTTATGGCCGCGGCTTCTCGGTGCTCGAGGTGCTCGACGCCGTCGACTGACGATGAACTGCGGTTATGGCCGCGGCTTCTCGGTGCTCGAGGTGCTCGACGCCGTCGATCGCGTAACCAACCGCAAGCTCGAGCGCCGGCTGGAGCCGCGCCGCGCCGGCGATCCCCCGTCGCTGATCTCCGACAATCGCCGAATCAAGGCGACCCTGCCGTGGGAGCCGAAGTTCGCCAATCTCGACACCATCGTCGGCCACGCGCTCGCCTGGGAGCGGCGCCTGTCCGAAATTCGCGGCGACGGCTGACACGGGCGCGCAGCGGTTGACTTCGCCGGACCCGCTCGGTAGGGGCGCGGCTTCGATTTCCTGCGGCCCAAGCCGCGCGCGAGAAGCCCCATGAAGATTCGCAACAGCCTCAAGTCCCTCAAGGACCGCCACCGCGACAACCGCGTGATCCGCCGCCGCGGCCGGACGCCACCTTTACGCCAAACTGATCGCCGACCCCGACGAGCTCGATCGCTTCCTCGCCGAAGTCGTGAGCGAGGACTGGCATTTCCAGCATGACGCCGGGCGCCCGGCCGCGGAGATGGTCGCCGAGCGGATCGCCGAGTTTCCCGCGCATGCGCCCCTGATCGCGGCTTGGGCCGAGCGCTTCCACGAATCGATCCCCGGCCCGGTCGACGGCATGCCCGAGCTGCTCGACCGGCTCGCCGCGAGCGGCATCCCGCTGTACGCGATCACCAACTTCGGCCCGGACTTTTGGGCGAGCTTCCGCCCGACGCAGCCGATGCTCGCGCATTTCCGCGACATCGTTGTTTCCGGCAACGAGCGCCTGACCAAGCCCGACGCGGCGATCTTCCATCTCGCCGAGCGCCGATTCGGGCATCGGCCGGAGACGATGCTGTTCATCGACGACAGCCTAGCCAACGTTGCCGCGGCGCGCGCCTGCGGCTGGCACGCCCACCACTTCACCGGCGCCGCTGCCCTCGCGGCGGAACTGCGCGCGCGCCGCCTGCTCGACTGAAGCGCTTCCCCGGCACTGATCCGCGCCTGCAGCGTTGCTGCGGTGTCGGCAAGACCGGGGAATGGATTTGAATCCGCAGGCGAACTCGCTCCAGCTGTTCGGCGTGACGTTGATCGGGGCGACGCCGCAGAACCTCCACAAGCTGTTGCTGACCCTGGCCTTCATCGCCGCCGCCATTGCGCTTGGCTGGGTCCTCAACGCGATCCTGCGGCTGTTCGTCGGCACCCGCTCGGGAACGCGGTTCCACTTCTGGGCGCGGCAAGGCGTGAGCTTGCTGCTGGCCGTCGTGGTCATCGTCGGCATCGCCTCGATCTGGTTCGACAACCCGGCGCGGCTCGCCGGCGTGCTCGGGCTGATTGCGGCCGGTGTTGCCTTTGCTTTGCAGAAGGTGATCACCGCCGTGGCCGGCTACTTCGTCATCCTGCGGGGCAAGACCTTCAACGTCGGCGATCGCATCGTCATGGGCGGCGTCCGCGGCGACGTCATCGCCTTGTCGTTCATGCAAACCAAGATCATGGAGATGGGCCAGCCGGCCTCGGTCGAGAAGGAAACCGACCCGGCGATGTGGATCCGCAGCCGCCAGTTCACCGGCCGGATCGTCACCGTCACCAACGACCAGATCTTCTCCGAGCCGGTCTACAACTACACCGACCAGTTTCCCTACCTGTGGGACGAGATACGG
>JAEKKO010000237.1 GCA_019510335.1 Novosphingobium sp.
GTGCCAGGCCGTTTCGATCCGCCGGTCCGGCTCGACGGCCTGCTGGCGATCGGCGACGGCAAGGCCGTGGTCACCGCGTCCGGGCTCGAGCAGAACGAGCTGCGCGCCCGCGAGATCGCCGCCCAGGTGCTGGCGCCGGCTCGGCGCGACAAGGTGCTGTCGTGCGCGACCAAAGCGGCGGCGACGTTCGATGCAGCCTGCGCACGGACGTTCTTCACAAAATACGGCCTGCTGCTGTTCCGCCGTCCGCTCAGCGAGGGCGAGCAAGCTTCGGTCCTCGGCGTCGCCCGCAGCGCGGCAACGCTGACAGGGGACTTCACCAAAGGCGTACAGGCCGGCCTGGCCCGGCTGCTCGTCTCGCCGCAGTTCCTGTTCCGCGTCGAACGCAGCGAGCCCGACCCGGCCGCGCCCGGTCGGCAGCGGCTCGATTCGTGGTCGCTGGCAAGCCGGATCAGCTTCCTGCTGTGGAACGCCCCGCCGGACTCCGAGCTGCTCGGCGCGGCGTCGGACGGCAGCCTCAACACCGCCGCCGGTCTCGAGCGGGAGGTCGATCGGCTGTTGCAGTCGCCGCGGTTCGTCGACGGCACGCGCGCGTTCTTCTCCGACATGCTCGCCTACGACCAGTTCAACGGCCTGTCGAAGGACCAGGGCGTGTTCCCGAAGTTCACCTCGGCCCTCGCCCGCGACGCGCAGGAGCAAACGTTGCGCACGCTAGTCGACCTGCTCGTCGTGAACCGCGGCGACTACCGCGACATATTCACGACTAGGAAGACCTTTCTCAACCGCAATCTCGGCGCGCTCTACCAGGTCCCGGTCGAGACCGAGGCGGTCCACGGCTGGGTGCCTTACCAGTTCGGGGCCAATGACCCGCGCGCCGGCATCCTCACGCTCGCCGCGTTCCTGAACGCACGAGGGCCGCAGCTCTCCGACGATCCGCGGCAAGGCGCTCAACGAGCTGCTGCTGTGCGAGCCGGTGCCAATGCCGCCGCCCAACGTCAATTTCGCCGCCGTCCAGAACACCGCCGATCCCGTGCACAAGACCGCGCGCGACCGGCTCAAGCTCCACGCCGAGGACGATTCCTGCGCCGGGTGCCACAAGATGATGGACCCGCTCGGGCTGGCGATGGAGAACTACGACGGCATCGGCGGCTACCGTGCGCAGGAGAACGGAGTGACGATCGACGCCAGCGGCACGTTCGACAACCACCCGTACCGCAACGCGATCGACCTTTCGCAAGTGCTCCACGACGATCCGGCTGTGCCCGCCTGCGTCGTCCAGCGTGCCTACGAATACGGCGTCGGGCGGCCTCTGACGGCGAGCGAGAACCGTTGGCTCGAGTACGCCGTCCAGCGCTTCGCCGCCGACAAGTTCGTGTTCCCCGACCTCATGCGCCGGATCGCGCTGAGCCCGACTTTCCGCACGGTCTCGCCCGAGCAGATCGCCTCGGCGCAGTAGCGGCAGGATGAAAGGCAAAGCCATGGACTGGACCCGGCGGAAGGCCCTCAAGGGACTGATCCGCGGCGCGGCGGTGACCGTATCGCTGCCGCTGCTCGATATGTTCCTCGACGGCAACGGCGAGGCGCTGGCCTCGGGCCTGCCGTTGCCGACCCGCTTCGGCACGTGGTTCTGGGGCTGCGGGATCAACCAGGCGCGGTGGACCCCGGACAAGGCCGGCACCGGCTATGATTTCAAGCCCGAACTCAAGCCGTTGGAGCCGTTCCGCGACAAGCTGACCGTGCTCTCGGGCTTCAACTGCGTACTCGGCGACCAGCCCAACCTTGCCCACTGGTCCGGCATCATGGCGACCTTCGCTGGCGCCGCGCCGACCAAGGGCGGCATGGGCAGCGGCAGCACCGACTACCCGACGATCGACACCCTGGTCGCCGACGCGATCGGCGCCGGCACCCGCTTCCGCTCGCTCGAGGTCGCCTGCACCGGCAAGCCCGAAGTCAGCTACAGCATGCGCGCGGGCTCGACCGTCAACCCGAGCGAAGTCGATCCGGTCGCCCTTTACCGCCGCATCTTCGGGCCCGAGTTCAAGGACCCCAATTCGGCCAAGTTCACCCCCGATCCCCAGGTGATGGTCCGCAAGAGCGTGCTGAGCGCGGTCAAAGACGACCGCGAGGAGCTGATGCGCGGCCTCGGCGCGGCCGACCGGGCGCGGATGGACCAGTACTTCACCTCGGTTCGCGAGGCCGAGAACCAGCTCGGCATGATGCTCCAGAAGCCCGCCCCGGCCGAGGCCTGCGTCGTACCCAAAGAGCCGGCCAAAGTCGATCTTGGCCCGACCTGGGAAGTCGCCGGCCACACCCACAAGCTACTCGGCGAGTTGCTGGCGATGGCCCTCGCCTGCAACCAGACCCGGGTGTTCAACGTCGCCCTGTCGATCGCCGCGTCGAACTTGCGGCGCGAGGGCTCCACCATCGCCTTCCACGAGCTGACTCACGAGGAGCCGATCGACGAGAAGCTCGGCTATCAGCCGCAATCGACATTTTTCATGGAGCGCAGCATGGATGCGCTGGCGAGCATGCTGGCGACGCTCGATTCGGTGAAGGAAGGCGCCGGCACGCTGCTTGACCACACGCTCGTGCTGGCGACGTCGGAGAGCAACTTCGCCAAGATTCATTCGATCGAGGCGCTGCCGATCCTCGTCGCCGGCTCGGGCGGCGGCAAGTGGAAATCCGGGCAGCACATCGTCGGGCACGGCGATCCGAGCTCGCGCGTCGGGCTGACGCTGCAGCAGGCGCTGGGGATGCCGGTCAGCAGCTGGGGCGCCGGGGCGATGAAGACCGCGCGGCCGATCAGCGAAGTGCTGGCGTGAGCGGCCGGCGGCGAGGAAGGGGAATGACCACACGCTGGCTCAGATCTTCGGCCGTGGGTGTGGCGGCTGCGCTGGTGGCGACCGCTTCGGCCGCGCAGCCTACTCCCGCACCCGGTGCGGCAGTGCCGCCAGCCCAGCGCACCGTCATGCTCGGCACCAGCGACCGGCAGTTCCTGCTCGCCAAAGTCACCGTGTCCGACTTGCCGCGCTCCTACGACTTCTACACCAAGGTTCTCGGGCTGCAGTGGGCCCATACCCCCGGCGCGCCCGAATCGCAGCGCCCCCGCCTCGACGACACCAGCCGTGACTTTGTCGAGCTGCCGCTAAACCCCAGCGGCTCGCTCGGCGATCCGTTCTTCGATCTCGTCAAACTCAAGGGCAAGGCGCCGACGCCTGATCAGGCAGCGCTGGTGTGGCTCGGGTTCAAGGTGCCCGACGTCGAGGCGGCCCTCGCCCGCGCCCGCGCCGCCGGCTTCGCCCCGTCCCGCCCGACCTCGCACGCGGGACCGATGGCCTTCGGCTTCCTCAAGGACCCCGACGGCTATAATATCGAGCTGGTGCAGGCGGCCTCGTACCCCGACCGATAAGCTCAGGAGAGGTCATGGAGCTCTACGAGATCGAGCTCGAGAAGGCCCGCTACATCCTCGCCCGCAGCGGCAGGAACGCGGACGATTTCAGGTTCGCAATGGATTACCTTGAGCCCGATCCGGATGGCGCAGGTATGTTCACCGTGCGCTACGAGGTGACGATCACCCACCACCCCACGGGCAAGGAGCTCCGACTGATCGGGGGCATCGGCCTCGATTGGGTCCGCGTGTTCGCCGAAGCCCTCGACGAGGGCGAGTTCGACGACTGAGCGCGGCTCAGTCCGCTTCATTCTCGATCGCATGCATCTGCGCATCGGTGAAACCGAAGTGATGGCCGACCTCGTGGATCACGACGTGAGTGATCAGGTCGTCGAGGCTGACGCCCGTTTCCCGCCACTCGCGCAGCAGAGGGCGGCGGAATAGCCAGATCATCGGCGGAAGCTCCCCGGAGGTCCAAATCGAGTGCTCGCTGACTGGATGGCCATGATATAGCCCGCTCAGGGTCCACGGATCATGCAGCCCGACCGAGCGCAATTGCTCGGCGTCGGCAAACTCGGCAACGCGAACCACGACGTCGGTGAGATGGCGGCGGAACACTTGCGGCAGATGCCGAATCGCCTGGTGCGCGAGTCGCTCGAACGTGGCGGTGTCGGGGCTGCCGGCGGTGATGGCGATCATCGGGGCGATATGGGAACCCGGACCGCCCGTTCCAATCCGCCTGGCAGGCGCGTGTCCCTTGTCCGGCAACGGGAATGCGGCATGGTCGCGCGATGGAGACGCAGCGCATTGTCCACCTGGTCCTCACCGGGCGGGTCCAGGCCGTCGGCTTTCGCGACTTCCTTGCCCGCAAGGCTCGGGCGCGCAGTGTTTCCGGTTGGGTCCGCAACCGTCGTGATGGCGCGGTCGAAGCAACTCTCGCCGGGGACCACCAAGCCGTTGAGGCCGTGATCGCCGAGGCCCGCATCGGCCCGCGCGGGAGCCGCGTCGATGATTTCGCCGCCGATGACCATCCCGTGTCGGCCCAGGAGCTCGAGCGGCTCGGCCGCGGCTTCGCGATTCGGCCGACGGCGTAGCAACGCCAATGACAACCGCGCTCGTCACTCACCCCGCGTGCCTCGAGCACGACACCGGGCCGGGTCACCCCGAGCGCGCCGATCGCCTGCGAGCAGTACTCGATGCTTTGGCCACAGAGGAATTCGCCGACCTCCGCCGTGAGGAGGCGCCGCGCGCCACCCCCGAACAGCTGACGCGGGTCCACGATCGCGGCTACGTCGAACGCCTGCTCGCCGTCAGCGTTCCGGAAGGCCGCCACGCCGCGCTCGACGCCGACACGGTGATCAGTGCGGCCAGCACCGAAGCCGCTCTGCGAGCGGCGGGCGGCGCTACCCATGCGGTCGACCTGGTCCTCGACGGCGGCGCTGAGAGCACCTTCGTCGCCGTCCGTCCGCCCGGCCATCATGCCGAGCCGGGCCGCGCAATGGGTTTCTGCCTCTTCAACAACGCCGCCGTTGCCGCGCTCCACGCCCGCGCCCGCGGCTTGACGCGGATCGCGGTCGCCGACTTCGACGTCCACCACGGTAACGGCACTCAGGCCGCGTTCTGGAGCGAAGCCGATCTGTTCTTCGCCTCGAGCCACCAGCGCCCGCTGTACCCGGGCACCGGTTCGGCCGACGAGCAAGGCGCCGCCGGCAATATCGTCAACGCCCCTCTGCCGGGGGGCACCCGCAGCGCCGGCTTCCGCCTAGCGTGGCGCAACCTGCTCCTCCCGGCGCTCGACGCTTTCGCGCCGGAGCTGCTGGTCGTCTCGGCCGGGTTCGATGCCCACCGCGCCGATCCGCTCGCCAATCTCGAGCTCGAGACCGAGGACTTCGCCTGGGTCACGCGCGAGCTGGTCGCGCTGGCCCGGCGCCATGCCGGCGGGCGGATAGTCTCGTGCCTCGAGGGCGGCTACGACCTCGCCGCGCTGGCCGCGTCCGCCGCGGCCCACGTCCGCGAATTGATCTGAACGGGAGAAATCGAATGGAATCCGTATTCGGCCTCAACCGCAAGCGCATTCTCGTGATCGGCGGCGGGCAAGGCATGGGCGAGGCGACCGTTCTGCTGCTCGCGAAGCTCGGCGCCAATGTCGCCGTGCTCGATCTCGACGGCGAGCGCGCCGAACGGGTCGCCACCGCCGCGCGCGAGCATGGCTGTGAGGCGCTCGCGCTCGCTGCCGACGTAATGGACGAGGCCGCGCTCGTCGCCGCGATCGATCGCGCCGACCGCGAGCTCGGACCGCTCGACGGCATGGCGACGATCGTCGGCATGGCCGGCTGGGCGCCGCTGGTCGAGATGACCACCGAAATGTGGGACCGCGACCACGCGCGCAACTTGCGCTATTTCTTCGTCGCCGCGCGCGAGGTCGGCAAGCGTCTGCTCGACCGCGGCGCGCCCGGCTCGATCGTCGGCGTCGCCTCGGTCGACGCGTTCCGCGGCGCTGCCAACCACGCCGCTTACGGCGCGGCCAAGGCGGGCCTGGTGAACCTCGTCAAGACGATGGCTGTCGAGTGGTCGGGCCGCGGGGTGCGCGCCAACATCGTCGCCCCCGGCGGGATTGTCACGCCGCGCATCCCCTGCACCGACCCGGAGGCCGAACGCCGCAGCATGCAAATGCTGCCGATGCAGCGCCGTGGCACGGTCGACGACATCGCCAAGGCGGTGTGCTTCTTCCTCTCCGAGATGTCGCCCTACGTCACCGGCCAGGCGCTGGCGGTCGACGGCGGCTTCTGCGCCGCTGGCGTGTTCGCCAACAAGCCGATTGTGAAGACCGGCGAGACGATCGGCGTTACTTGACCTAATCGCAGACCAACCAAGCCCGCTCATCCTGAGCCTGTCAAACGACGGGCGCAGCCTCGCCCTCGCCTCCGCCGCCGTTGATCTCCGCCCCAACCCACCCTACCGCGCCAGTTCACTCGCGCGAAAGCCGGGCGGCGCCACAGCGACGGCGGTGAGGAGCTTGCCATGAACCGGAATCCGCTTGCCTCGATTTGCGCCGCTCTCGCAGCCGCGTTTCTCGCCCAACCCGCCGCGGCCCAGCAGGCGGGGCCGCTCCCCCCGATCGCGCCCGGCAACACCCTGCTGACGGTCAGCGCCGAGGGCCGCACCACCCATGCGCCGGAGCTCGCGGTGTTCAGCGCCGGGGTCACCACGCAAGGCACCACCGCCGGCGAGGCGCTGGGGGCGAACTCGACGGCGATGGCGCGTGTCATCGCCGAGCTCAAGCGCGCGGGAATCGCCGAGCGCGACATCCAGACCAGCAACCTCGCGGTGAACCCGGTCTACTCGAACCCTGTCCGCGAGGCGTCAGGCGAGGAACGCGTGCCGCGCATCGTCGGATACCGCGCCACCAACACCGTCTCGGTCCGCCAGCGCAAGCTCGGCGATTTCGGTAAAGTCATCGACACGCTGGTCGCGGCCGGAGCCAACGAGGTCAACGGCCCCAACTTCCAGCTCGACGATCAGGACCCGGCGCTCGACGA
>JAEKKO010000037.1 GCA_019510335.1 Novosphingobium sp.
GCGCCACATCGCCGAGGTCGAGTGCGGCCTTGAGCTTGACCGTGTCCTGGACGTGGTGCTCGAGGCCCCCGGCGCCGAGCACCTTGATCGGTGCTCCGGTGCGGCCAAGGTCGGCGAAGGCTCCGCTCGTGCCGGCAGGCGCGCTCGCCGCGGTGATGTAAGCGAGCGGCTGGCCGTTCGCAATCGTCCGGGTCGCGCTGGCGAACAGCGCCAGCGGACCGAAGCGGTCGCCGATCGAGCCGGAAAGCTGCGTTGCCGGCAGAGTTATGTCTGTGCCGTATTGACTGAATCGCTCGATGCTCTGGAGCGCCGTCAGCCGAGCCTCGAGCTTGTCCGGCATCCGCGTGACGATGTTGACCACCGTGCCGATGCTGCTGCCGGAGTACGCTGCCGAGAACGGCCCGTAGAGCACCTCGACGTGATCGATCTCCTCCGGAGTGACCAGACCCCAGCGCGGGCTCGCGCTGCCATTGTTGTTGCCGATCAGCGTCGAGAGCGGTGCCCCGTCGGCGAAGATCAGGCTGCGCGCGCTCGACCCCAGCCCCGAGGTGCGGGTCGCAATCGGGGCCTGGATGTCGCCGATGTGGCGTCTGCGGACGATCAGGCTAGGGAAATACTTGATCGTGTCTTCGACGGTGACGGCGTTCGTCGTCGTGGCGATCTGTTCGGCGGTGGTCTCGACGGCCGTCGCGGGCGGGTTGTCGATCTCCGTGGCCGGCTTTTCTCCTACGACCACGATGTCGCGCCGGGGTGCCTGTTGGCCGTCTGCGCCCGAGGCTTCGTCGGCAAGGGCGGCAGCAGCAGGATAACACAGGCTCGCTGCCACGGCGGCAGCCGAAATGATGGTACGCATGAATGGAATGCCCCGAAACTGGCGGGCTCGGCGCAATCGGCGCGGCCCGCTCGTCGAATATCGACGGGGCAGCCCCGGCTGCACGCCGGTCACTGCCGCCCATCGGATCGGCTCAGGTGGTAGGGAGCAGCGGGGGGCCGCGCAGCGGCGGTCGTAAATGCGCGCGGCCGCGGGCGCGAAGCGGCGGCGCGGCGGTGAAGCCGAGCGCGAGGATGAACACCAGGGCCAACGCGAGCAGCGGCGCATCGACGCTCGCCAGCGAGGCCATCGCAACGGCGGAATAGGGGCAAACGCCGTCGCCTTTGGCGTGCGCGTGGGCGGCAGTCGCGTGCTCAGCGACGACGGCGTGCATCGCGTGGACATGCATTCCGCCTTGCACCGCCGGACCGCGATGATGATGCGCGGCCTGCCCACTCAGCGGATCGCCGCCAGCGTCCGGGCAAACCACCAAAGCCAGGCTTCCGCCGGCGCCGGAGAACATGAACCCGGCCGGCACCAGCACCTTCATGCACAGTGCCAGCGCCAGGAGCAGCGCGGCAAGGCGCCGATGGTTCCCGAGGAATCTGCGGAGCGCGGTCATTCCGTCCGCCGCTTAGGCGCGGCCGGCCGACCTGTCATCGGCGAAAAGCGTCAGCTTACCACGCGGCCGCCATTGACGCCGATCGTCTGGCCAGTGACGTAGCTCGATTCCTCGAGGCACAGCCAGGCGCAGGCGTTGGCGATGTCGTTGGGCTCGCCCATCCGCCGCACCGGCAGCGTCGCCAACAGCACCTCGGTGGGGAACTGGAACTTGTCGCGGTTGGCCTCGGACATGATCGTGCCCATCACCGAGCCCGGGGGAATGTTGTTGACGGTGATCCCGTCGGGCCCGAACTCCTGAGCCATCGAGCGGGTCATCGTGATCACCGCGCCTTTCGACGAAGAGTAGGTGATCATGTTGATCGCGCCGGTCTGGGCGCCGGACGAGGAGATGTTCACGATGCGGCCCCAATGCGCCGTCTTCATGTCCTTGATCACCGCCTGGACGCAGAGCATCGGCCCGCGGACGTTGACGGCATAGACGAAATCCCAACGGTCGTCGGTGATCTCCTCGAACGGCGTGAAATCGGTCACCCCGGCATTATTGACCAGGATCGTGACCGGCCCGAACGCCTCGCGCAGCTTGGCCGCGGCAGCGAAGACCGACTGGCGGTTCGAAACGTCGGCGCCAAGCGCGATCGCCTGGCCGCCGGCATCCTGGATCGCCTTGACCGTCTCGGCGCAGCGCGCCTCGTCCAGATCGAGCACGCCGATTGCATGGCCGTCGCGCGCCAGCCGCTTCGCGCAAGCGGCGCCGATTCCTGCCGCGGCGCCGGTCACCAGCGCAACTTTGTTTGCCATCGTCGTGTCCTTCCGTGTCACTCAACTTTGCGCCGCCTTGGCGCAAAAGCGACAGAGCGGGAAGAAAGCCCTGCGCGACCGGCAAACGCCACGGCGATGACTGAGCGCAGTTAGTGCCGCGCGATGATGTCGTCGACGAAAGCGGCAATCGCCCGGAACGTCTCGGCGGCGCCGGGCGAAGCGAGGTCCCGCACGACGGCGACGTGCTCCATCCGGTCGAGCGCCACCAGCCGGGTCGTCACTCCGGCGGCTCCGAGCGAAGTGTCCAGGCGCAGCGCATCGTCGCGTAGCACTTCGCCGGTGCCGACGCTGATCAGGGTGGGAGGGAATCCGCGATGATCGGCGAACAGCGGGGAGGCCAGCGGATGCCGCGGGTCGATGCCCTGAAGGTACAATTCGGCCCCACTCGTGGCGGACTCATGCGAGAACAGCGGGTCATTGGCCGAGTTCTCCGCATAGGCCGGCGCGCTGACGGTGAGATCTAGCCACGGCGACAAGAGGACCAGCCCGGCAAGAGGTACTCCGGCCTCGACAGCACGCACTGCCAGGCTCGCCGCCAGCCCCCCGCCCGCCGAATCGCCCGACAGCACCATCGGCCCGTCATTTTCGCTCGCGACGGCCTCCAGCACCGCCCAACCGTCGTTCAGACCAGCCGGAAACGGATGCTCGGGGGCGAGGCGGTATTGCGGGGCGATCAACTCAACGCCGCAGCGTGCGGCCAGCGCGATCGCGAACGGCCCCTCCATCTCCGGGCCGCCGAGCCGGAACGCGCCGCCGTGGAAGTGCAGGACGCGCCCGCGCGACTCGCCCGGAGGAGCGAAACGCAGCACTCGGCGGCCGGCGAGCGTGCGTTCGCGCGGCTGCGGCTCGACAGTCCACTGCCCCGCCGCCAGCGCGGCATCCATCATCGCCCGGCGCGCCGCGAGGTCGGGCGGCGCCGGGTACCCGGTCCGCTCGGGCGGCAAGTCGAGGCGCGCGCTCACTCCGCCGCTTGGAGCGTGATCGAGCGCTCGAGCCCGCGCGCGGTGCGGCTGGCACCCATCCGCTTGAGCTCGGGGATGACGTAGTCGCCGAGCAGGGTGATGCACTCCATCACCGCGTCCTGCGGCAAATAGCCCCAGTTGACGTAGCACAGTACCTGGTCGACCCCGGCTTCCTCGTACTTGAGGAACTTCTGCAGGCATTCCTCGGGGGTGCCGATGATCACCATGTCCTCGCGGTCGAACGCCTCGATGTCGAAGTCGCCGTCGGCCTGCTTCTTGAGCAACGGGAAGGCCTTCTCCTGCATCTCGAGCGGCAGGTGGGCGAGCTCCCACTTGAGGCTGAACTCGGCGACCGAGGTGTACCACCACCACATCGATTCCCACAGGCGGTTGGTCGGGAACTTCGATCGCGATTCGGCGCAGTGGACCAAGGTGTAGACGCCGACTTTGTTGGTGTGGATGCTGCTGACCGGCTTCGCCGCCAGCTGTTCCTCGCGATAGATGCGGATCAGCTGGGCGAGCTTGTCGAGCGGCTGCATGATGCTGAAGCACAGCAATCCGAGGCCGTTGGCGCCGGCCATGCGGATCGTCTCTTCCGAGGAAGCCGCCATCCAGCACGGCGGGTGCGGGAACTGGTAGGGCTTGGGCGTGACCATCCGCGCCGGGAATTCGAGGTACTCCGAGTGCTCCTCGTAGTACTCCTGCTCCCACATCCCCACGACGCTGCGGCAGGCGGCGAGCATCTTCTTCTTCGAGTTCGGTACGTCGACTCCGAAGGCGATCTGCTCCATCGGGGTCGAACGGCCCATCCCCCACTCGACCCGCCCGCGCGAGAGCACGTCGACCGTCGCGACCTTCTCGGCGACCCGCGCCGGATGGATGAACTCGTGCGGCATCAGCGCGACCCCGAAGCCCAGGCGGATCTGCTCGGTGATCTGCGACAACGCGCCGAGCACCACGTCGTTGCACGGCATGTGGCTGCGCCCCTCGCGGAAGTGGTGCTCGACCAGCCAGGCGGTGTGGAAGCCCTTCTTGTCGGCGAGCGCGATCTGTTCGATGCAGTTCTTGTAGGCGGTGCGCTCGGCCACGCGCTGGCCCCACGGGTGATCCCCGGCCCACGGCTTGGGCGCCTCGATTTCGTAAAGCAGTCCGAGTTCCATGATCAGGTCCTATCCTGTTGTTCGTTTAGCATTTCGCGGCGGCTGCGGCGCGCGCCGCCGCAGAACTTGGTGCTGAGCGAGCGGTCCACGGTGAGGTTCTGCCCCGAAATGCCCGAGGCGAGGTCGGAGAGCAGGAAGACGATCGCGTTGGCGAGCTCGACCGGCTCCGAGAGGATCACCGTGTCCTTCGGGTCGCGGCTGGCTTTTACCCGGTCCGACATCGCCGCGGCCTTCTCGAGCACGCGTTCGCTCATCACCGCGCCGGGCGAGACCGAGTTGGCGCGGATGCCGAACTCGTGCCACTCGTTGGCCATCGTCCGGGTCAGGGCGATGATCCCGGACTTGGCCGCGCCATACGGCCCGTGCCACGGCGCGGCGTCCTTGGCGCTCACCGAGCCGACGTTGACGATCGCGCCGCTACGCCCAGTGCGGATCCACTCCCTGGCGGCGTCGCGGCAGAGGTAGAACACGTAGGCGAAGTTCAGCTGAAGCGTCTTCCAGAAGCTCTCGCCGGGGGTTTCGTCGAGCGGCATCCATTCTTCGGCGCGGGTCCCGCCGGCGACGTTGGCGATGCCGTCGATCGGTCCGAACATCTCGGTGACGCGAGCGATGACCTGTTCGCATTGAGCCACGTCGGTGAGGTCGGCGAGCAGGGTGTCGATCGTGCCGCCGAGCGCCCTCACCTCCTCCGCGATGCCGTCAACGTAGGCCTGCTCCTTGTCGAGCGCGATCACCCGCCCGCCGGCACGGGCGATCTGGCGGCACGTCGCCCCGCCCATGCCGCCCTTGTGGACGCCGCAGACGAGGATCGTCTTGCCGGTGAAGTCGATCGCCAGGCTCATCAGGCTTCGGCCATCTGCCGGCGGGAAACCCGAGCGCCGCCGCAGAACTTGGTGCTGAGCGAGCGGTCAACCGTGAGGCTCTGGCCCGAAATGCCCGAGGCCAGGTCGCTGAGCAGGAACACGATGGCGTTGGCCAGCTCGACCGGCTGCGTGAAGTTGGTCTCGCTGCCGGGCACGACGTTGGCGCTGTTGACCCGAGTCAACACGCGTTCGGTCGCGACCGCGCCGGGAAGCACCGCGTTGGCGCGAATGCCGAACTCGTGCCACTCGTTGGCCATCGTTCGGGTCAGCGCATTGATCGCCGATTTGGCCGCGCCATAGGGTCCGTGCCACGGCGCCGAGGTCAGCGACGAGACCGACGAGACGTTGACCAGAGAGCCCGGCGCCTCCTGCCGGATCATCTCGCGCGCGGCATCGCGGCAGATGCGGAAGACGTATTCGAAGTTGAGCGCGAGGCTGTTGCGGAAGCTCTCGTCGGGGGTCTCGTCGAGCGGCATCCACTCGCCTTCGGCGGTGCCGCCGGCGACGTTGGCGACGCCGTCGATCCGGCCGAAGCGCGCAAGCACCTGCGGAACGATCGAGGCGCACTCGCGCGGGTCGGCGACATTGGCGACGATCCCATGGACCGCTGCGCCGAGCGCCATGACGTCCTCGAGCGTCGGATCGAGCAGCGCCTGGTCCTTGTCGACGGCAACGATCGTCGCGCCGGCCTTGGCCGCCTGCCGCGCCGTCGCCCCGCCGATTCCGCCGCGGGCGGTGCCGCAGATCAGGATGACCTTGCCGCCGAGATCCATCTCCAGCGCCATGGCATTCTCTCCCGTTTCCTGTGCTGATTCCCCGCCCGATTGGCCGAGGGGGCTGCCTCAGATGGCGATGTCGTAGAGCTTCGCCGCGTTGAGGCTGAGCACCTTGACGCGGTCCTCGGTCGAGAGCGCAGCCAGCCGCTCCTCGAGGTTGTCGATCGGATAGAGCGAGGTCGGGTGCGGGAAGTCAGTCTCGAACAGGCAGTTGTCGATGCCGACGCGGTGCAGCGTGTGCGAGATGTCGTCCTTCTCGAACCAGAAGCAGAAGTAGAAGTTGCTGGCGAAGTACTCGGATGGCTTCTTGTGGAAGTGCTTGGTCTCGGCGATCTCGACGAGCTGATAGTCGAGCGCTTCCTTCAGGAATGGGACCCAGCCGACGCCGCTTTCGACCGACACGAACTTGATCTGCGGAAAGCGCTCGGGCACGCCGGCGTAGATCAAGTTCGAGACGACCTTGCCGTTGTTGAAGAAAATCATCGCCCCCGAAATGCCCGAGCGGAGGTCGTAGGGCAGCGACGGCCAGCCCTGCTGTCCCATCCAGTCGATCGCCGTCTCCGACGCGCCGATGTGGAAGTTCACCGGCACGCGCTTGTCGACGCAGACTTCCCACAGCGGGTCCCAGTGCGGATGCCCGAGGTCCGGAATCTGATTGCCGTCGGAGTCCTTGTGGAAGTGCGGGTCGGAATTGATGTTGATGCCCTTGAGCCCCATGCCGGCGCAGCGTTCGGTCTCCTTGACCGCTTCGGCGAGGTCCCACCACGGCAGCAGCGCCATCGGGAACAGCCGTTGGCCCGAATCCTGCTGCAGCTCGGCCATCGCGTCGTTGTAGATCTTGACGCAGGCGAGGCGCAGCTCGGGGTCGACCTTGGCCGCCGCCTGGCCGCCGAAGCCGAGGATGTTGGGGTAGACGATCTGGGCGTAGATGCCGGCGTCGTCCATTACCTGCAGCCGCTCCTTGACCGACGACGAGCCGGCGTGGACGTCCTCAAACTGCAGCTTGAGGAAAGTGTCGAGGTCGCGGACCTTGCCGCCCTCCTTGAGGATCGAGGAATTGGGATGGGCGCCGGTGCCGATCGACTTGTCACCGTCGATCACCCACGAGCGCTTGCCGTCGAGCATCTTCACTTGCGGGACGCGGTCGCGGATCGAGGCCGGAGCGCGGCTGGTCCACAAGTCGTGCGGCTCGGTCAGGTGGGTGTCGGCGTCGATCACCTTAAGGCCCGAGCGCGTCTGCGGACGATCGAGAACTTGCGTGGACATGGCTATCTCTCCGGGGGTGAATTTCTTGTCGGCTCACGAGATGAGCCAAGCGCCGATTCACCGCAACGACCGCGCCCCCACCGCTTCTGCCCGATCGTCCAGCGGGACTTCGCAGCGTGCTCTGCCGGTCAGCCCTTGGGCGGCGCCCCGGGTGCACCGAGGCGGCGCAACGTCGCGGCGTCCTTGGTGCGGCGACCGGAGAGCAGCGGACGCCATGCTGGCGGGGGCGTCGGCGCCTCGCTGCGCGCCCGCGCGGCTTCGCGCATCTGGCTCGGCGAAGTCCCGAAATAGCGGGTGAAGCGGCGGCTGAAGGCGGCTTCCGAGCCGTAGCCCGAGAGCTCGCTGATCTCGGCAATCTTGAGGTTCCCATTGCGCAGAAGCTGCGCCGCCTGCTCCATCCGCGCTTCCGCGACGACCTCCATCGGCGCGCGGCCGACCCCGGCGGTGAAATGCGCCGCGAAGTTGGAGCGGCCCATCCCGACCGAGCGGGCAAGGCGCTCGACCGTCCAATTCGCGGAAGGATTGCCGGCGATCAGCTGCAGCGCCTGGCGGATCGGATCGGGCCGCTCGGCGGCGAAGAACTGCCGCGTGTTCGGCTCCGCGCGCAACGTCGCGACGATGATCGTCTCGGCCAGGCACGTCAGCAACGCGCAGCCGCCCGGGCCGATGCCGGCGCGAGCCAGCGCGCCGGAGCGGACGAATGGCGCCCACGGCGCTTCGGCAGCCGCGCCGATGCGCAGCAATGAGGGCAACCCCGTACGGCTCGCCCCGGCTGGCAGTTCGACGCTGAGCCGGCCGCTGAGGACCCGGGCGACGACCCCGCCGGCGGTCTCGAAGGCAAACGCCGGCGGCACGTCGGCGCCGCGCTCCTCGCGCAGGAACTCGAGTGTCGGCGCGGCGCTGTCCGGGGTGAGCCGCAGCGCGTGGGCCTCGCCGGTGAGCACCGCCGCGGCCTCGCCGGCCCCGAGCTCGGCTGTGCCGGAGCCGGGGCAGGTCAGGCGCACGGTGCCGTGGAGCACGGCATGGAACACAACCGCCGGGCCCGAGGGCACGCTGAACCCGCTCCCCGGCCCGAGATCGGCGTAGCACCAGGTCTGCCCGGATAGGCGAAACCCGCCGAGCAGTGCCGACAGCGGTGTCGCCTCTCCCCCACTCGGCATGCGCCCGCCTCTCCTCGCAGCTCCCGCAGTCACGATGAACAGCCGGACGCAACGGGTCAATCGCCCCGGGTTTGACCGCGATGCTCGGCCTGCGGCAAGACACGCGCAAGGGAGACGTTCGGCCGTGATGCACACCGTGGACCTGGAGATCGACGTCACCCATGCCGGCGACTGGGCCGAGCCGGCGCGGATCGCGGCGTCGGTAATGCTCCCGGACCCGGCGCTACTGCCCGACCGCCCGCTGGTGTGCTTCGCCAAGCCCGGCGGCGGCTACTCGCGCGGCTACTTCACCCATGCGCTGCCGGGGCCCGGCGCCGGCGCGCAGGCCGAGTTTCACGCGCAGCGCGGCTGGATTTTCGTCGCGCTCGACAACCTCGGCTCCGGCGCCAGCTCCCAGCACCCGCCCCGGGAGCTCGACATCACCCATGCGGTGAGCGCCGCCCAAGCGGCCGAGGAGGAAATCCTGCTGAGGCTCGCCAACGGCGTGCTCGATCCCGATTTTCCGCCGGTGCCGCAACCGGTGCGGCTGGGAATCGGCCAATCCGTCGGCGCGTTGCTGACCATCGTCCAGCAGGCGCGTCATGCCAGCTACGACGGAATCGCCAGCCTGGGCTATAGCGCGCTGCACAGCCATCCGCCGACTCCGCCGGGCGAGCCGCCGATCGTCACCTCCTGGTTCTCCCGCGACCTTGCGCCCGAGCAGCCGGGCGGCGTGCTCAACGCGGCGGCAGTCGCCAAGGCCACCGCCGGCGCGCCGCAGGACGCCGCCTGGGCTTCGCTCGCCTGGAGCTTCCACTACGACGATGTCCCGCCGGACGTGGTCGAGCAGGACCTCGCGCATTACGAGGCGATCGTCGCCGGCAACACGTCCGAAGCAGCGCGCGACCCAGCGCCGTGGCTCTCGTTCACCACCACCCAGGAGGCGGCGCGATTCGTCCTCACACCGGGAGCGATCGCCTCGGAGGCGGCGGCGGTGAGCGTGCCGGTGCTCGCCGGCATGGGCGAGCGCGACCTCGTCGTTGATCCGCTCGGCGAGGCACGGGCCTTCCGCTCAGCCGCGAGCTTCGACTTGTTCGTCTGCCCGCGCATGGGCCACATGCACAACTTCGCCGGCACCCGCGCGCTGCTGTGGGAGCGCATCCACCACTTCGGCGCCTGGTGCGCCGCGGCGAAGGGGCGGCTGTGAGCCGTTAGATCCCCATGCAGAGGTACTTGATCTCCATGTAGTCCTCGAGCCCGTGGCGCGAGCCTTCACGGCCGAGTCCGGATTGCTTGATGCCGCCGAACGGGGCGACCTCGGTCGAGATCAGGCCGGTGTTAATGCCGACGATGCCGGCCTCGAGCGCCTCGGCGACGCGCCACACGCGCGACAGGTCGCGGGCGTAGAAGTAGCTGGCGAGGCCGAACTCGCTGTCGTTGGCGAGCCGGATCGCCTCGTCCTCGTCCTTGAAGCGGATCACCCCGGCGAGCGGACCGAAGGTCTCCTCTCGGGCGAGCTTCATCCCGGCGGTGACGTTCGCGACAACGGTCGGCTCGAAGAAGGTGCCGCCGAGGGCGCTGCGGTGACCGCCGGCGAGAACCTTGGCCCCGCCAGCGAGGGCATCCTCGAGGTGCTCCTCGACTTTGGCGACGCCAGGCTCGTCGATCAGCGGGCCAACGATGGTGCCCTGGTCCATGCCGTAGCCGACCTTGAGGGTCTTGACGCGTTCGGCCAGCTTGCTGGTGAAAGCGTCGTAGACCCCCTCCTGGACATAGAAGCGGTTGGTGCACACGCAAGTCTGGCCGGCATTGCGGAACTTGGAGATGATCGCCCCCTCGACCGCGGCATCGATGTCGGCATCGTCGAACACCAGGAACGGGGCATTGCCGCCGAGCTCCAGACTGAGCTTCTTGATGGTGTCGGCGGACTGGCGGAACAGCTCGCGGCCGATCTCGGTCGAGCCGGTGAAAGTCAGCTTGCGGACGATCGGACTGGCGGTCAGTTCCGCGCCGATCTTGCTGGCGCTGCCGGTGACGACGTTGAGCACGCCCTTCGGCACCCCGGCTTCCACGGCCAGAACGGCGATCGCCAGGGCCGAGAACGGGGTCATCGAGGCCGGCTTGAGGACCATCGTGCAGCCCGCCGCCAGCGCCGGACCGAGCTTGCGGGTGATCATCGCCGCGGGGAAGTTCCATGGCGTGATCGCCGCGACCACGCCGATCGGCTGCTGAAGGACGAGGATCCGGCGATCGGCGGCGTGGCCGGGGATGACCTCCCCATAAGCGCGTTTGGCTTCCTCGCCGAACCATTCGATGAAGCTCGCGGCGTAAGCGATCTCGCCCTTGGCCTCTGCGAACGGCTTGCCTTGCTCGCGGCTGAGCAGCTCGCCCAGAGCGTCCTGGTTGGCCATCATCAGCTCGAACAGCTTGCGCAGGATCTTGGCGCGCTCGCCGGCAGTCTTGGCGCGCCACGCCGGCAGCGCGGCGTCGGCCGCGGCGATCGCGCGCCTGGTCTCCGCCTGCCCCATGTTGGGGACGGTGCCGAGCGCCTTGCCGGTGCCGGGGTCGGTGACCGTCAGCGTGCCGCCGCCGTCGGCATCGCACCAGACGCCGTCGATCAGCGCCTGTGTGCGCAGCAAGCGGGTGTAGTCCATGAGCCGACTCCTGAGAAAAAGCTGGCGCGCAGATAGGGCGCGCGCCATGCGCTGGCAACGCCGCCGCAGCAGCAGCCGCGATAGCGCGGGGGCGGTTTGCCCCACATCGGCGCACTGGCATTGTTCGCAACATGACACCATCTAGCAGGCAGCAAGACGCCCCATGAACGAGACCACCACCATCCCCAAGCCGCCGCGAAGCACGGCCAATCCGTCGCCGATGCGCGCGGCAGCCTCGGTCCGCCGCACGACCAGCATCGATGTCGAGTGGGTCGATGGCCCGCAAAGCGACCGCCGCTTCCATTGCCGCGCCCGCGATTACCGGACTATCTCCGGCGACCGCGCCGGGCGCGAATTGGCGACGGCGCGGATGGAAGCGACGATTGCCTTCGACAAGACGATCAAGGCCATCGAGGCCGACCCCGCGCCCGCCAACCTCCAGCGGCTGGTCGGCGAAAAGGGCGGCAGCCATCTGCGGATGGTGATGTCCGAGGTGCTGCCCGACCTGATCGCGAGCGGCAACCCGCTGTACTTGCTGCTCGACGACATCTCCGGCGTGAGCCTGATATCGGCCTGGGCCTGGTCGCAGTGGGACCCGGAGTGGTCAGCGAGCATGCGCCAGAACATGCCCCCTGAGCAGCTCGAGAAGTTCATGGACCGCGCCGGCGTGTGCTGGGGGCTGCAGCTCGGCAACAGCGGCATGCAGCAGTTCGAGGGCGGCCCGCACAAGGATGTCGGCACGGCCGACGGCGGCGAGCTGCGCAACCCGTCAGACCCCGCGGGCTGGCACGAGTTTCCCGCGATCGAAGGGGTCAGCATGCGCCGCGCGCGCCGCATCGACGTGCGCCGCGATCCCGCCAGTGGAGTGATCGAGATCGATGCCGCGTTCCAGGACAGCGCGCCGCGCCCGGGCGGCGGCCGCTCCGCGCTCCACGAGTATCGCATCGCCGCCACCGCCGACCCGACCACATTCGAGCTGTTGACCCTTGTTCCCGAAGCGCGGGTGCTGCCGTTCCACGAATGCCCGGGTGCCGTGGCCAACGCCCTCGGCATGATCGGCGTGCCCCTGCCCGAGATCCGCGCCGCCGTGCTCGCGCAACTCCGCGGCCCGCGCGGCTGCACCCATCTCAACGACGCCCTGCGCGCGCTCGCCGAAGTGCCGCACTTGGTCGAGCAGCTCGAAGACTAAGCAGCGGGCGCTTCGATCGCGCGCCGGCAAAACTCCCAGACGTCGGCGGCGAGGCGTTCGCGCCTCGCCGGATCGGGCGGCGATCCTTCTTCGGCGATCAGCTCGGTGTGGATCGTGGTCGCCACCAGGTTGTAGATCAGCGCGGCGAGGCGCTCCGGATCGGCGGGCCGGACCTCGCCCGCGGCGATGCCGGCGGCGATCTCGCGCGCGATCAGCGACAACAGCGGGGCCAGCGCTTGCTGCAGCTGGGCCGGTCGCGCTTCGGCCAGGCGCAGGTGCTCGCGGCTGAGCGCGGTGCTGCGCCGCGTGTTCTCGGCCGCAACTCCGGGACCGGTCGCGCCCCCGAGGCCAAGCGAAGTGACGATGATCCGCAGCCGCTCGAGCGGGCTCGCGACGTCGGCGGTGCCTTCGATGTAGTGGGCTGCCGCTAGCCGAATGGTCTCGGCGAACACCGCCAGCACCAGATCGTCCTTGTTGGGGAAGCTCTCGTAGAATGCGCGGCGGGCGAGCCCGGTCTCGGCGAGCACCGCGCGGATCGTCAGGCCTTCGAGCCCGCCTTGTGTCAGCAATGAATCGGCGGCGGCGAGAATCCGGCCGTTGCGTTGACCGATTCCGTTGCCGTTCCGCTTGTCCGTCTCGACCGCCATCGCTGGTCTCCAGCCGCTCCCATTGACACCGGCGACCGCCCCGGACTACAACATGAGAACACTGTTCTCAAGCGTTCTCGGAGTCTGAGATGCCGTCGGTCACCTTCGTCGAATTCAGCGGCGCCAAGCACGTCGTCGATGTGCCCGTTGCCGAAAACGTGATGCGCGGCGCGCTCTACAACGACATTCCCGGGATCGTCGGCGAATGCGGCGGCGGCCTCGCTTGTGCGACCTGCCATTGCTACGTCGACGAGGCGTGGACCGACAGGGTCGGCCCGCCGTCCTCGCCAGAGGAGCGCGACATGCTCGAATCCGCGGCCGCCGAAGTGAAGCCGACCAGCCGCCTCAGCTGTCAGATCGAAATGAGCGGCGGGCTCGAAGGGCTGATCGTCCACCTGCCCGAAAAGCAGTACGACTGAGCCTGGGCGAGGAGAGAAGAACGATGCGCATGGACCCCGCCAACCCGGTCCCCCCCGTCGTCCATCACCGTGTCGGCATGGATCAGGTGCCGCCGCACGTGCCGAAGGAGCTGATCCGCTCGGCAATGATCGCTTACGGCTCCGAGTTCCTCGCCGCGCCGCACGACTACATGGCAGGCCTCCACGAGACGATGCCGCCGCTGTGGTACGACGTCGGCGCGATGGGCAACGCCTGGCAGGCGATCAAGCACGAGGACGCGCTCCACGTGCTCCGTCACGCCGAGCTGTTCAACAACGAGGACGCGACGCCCTTCCCGCGCGATCCCGACGATTACTTCTACTTCATCCCGATCGAGATCGATCCGCCGGACCACCGCAAGTACCGCAACATCGTCGATCCGGTGCTCTCGCCCAAGGCAGTGCTCGAGCTCGAGGGACGCATCCGCCAGCTCGCCAACGAGCTGATCGATGGATTCATCGCCAAGGGCGAGTGCGAGTTCGCCGAGGACTTCGGCCGGCCGCTGCCCGTTTACGTGTTCCTCGAGCTGATGGGCTTGCCGCTCGACATGTGCCCGACCTTCGTGTCGTGGGCGATCGAGCTGCTGCACTCGAACGACCGCGCGATCATGGGCGAATCGCTGCGCAAGATCAGCGAATACTTGAAGGTCGCGATCGCCGACAAGCAGGCTCACCCAGACGACAAGGTGATCAGCCGGATCGTCCACGCCGCTCCGAACGGAGAACCGCTGTCGGAAAAGGAGATCTTCGGGTTCGCCGTGTTCCTGTTCATCGCCGGGCTAGACACGGTGTTCGCGACGCTCAACAACATCTGGCTGTACCTCGCCGAGAACCCCGACAAACGGCAGGAGCTGATCGACGATCCTGAGAATATCACAGCCCAAACCGAAGAGCTTTTGCGGGTGTTCTCGGTCACGTTCTCGGGTCGGACCGTCTCGCAGGACACCGAGCTGCGCGGCGTGCAGCTCAAGAAGGGCGACAAGATCACCTGCATCCTGCCGGCCTGCAACTTCGACCCGGAGGCGTTCCCCAACCCGCGGGAGGTCAACTTCCACCGACCACGCAAGACCATCCTCGCGTTCACCGTCGGGGTCCACAGCTGCATGGGCGCGCACCTCGCACGGCTCGAAGTCAAGATCGCCCTGCAAGAATGGCTCAAGCGGATCCCCGAGTTTCGGGTAAAGCCGGGGACCAAGATCGAGTACCGCCCCGGCGGCGTCGTAGGCCCCGAGCAAGTGCCGCTCGAATGGGACCCCGCGACGACCGCGTGATTGCCGCGGATGGCTAGCGCTGGTAGGCGCCCGGCCGATGCGCAAGCTCCTGCTCGCCTCCATCCACGACGTCGGCCCGCGTTTCGAGCGCGAGGTCGACCACCTCGCCGGATTGTTTGAGCGCCTGCTCGGCGGACCGCGGTTCGCGATGCTGGTCGTGCCCGATCACTGGGGCGAGGCCCCGCTCGGAGCCGCTCCGGCGTTCCGGCGGCGCCTGCGGGACTGGTCGGACACCGGCGTCGAGATGTTCGTCCATGGCTGGTTCCATCAGGACCGCGCCGAGCACAGTGGCCTCGCCCGATTCAAGGCACGCACGATGACCGCCAGCGAGGGCGAGTTCCTCGGGCTCGATTCAGCCGAGGCGGCGCAGCGGATGGCCGCGGGCAAGGCGCTGATCGAGGACATCATCGGCCGCCCGGCCGTCGGCTTCGTCGCTCCCGCTTGGCTCTATGGCCCCGGCGCGCGCACCGCGCTCGGGGCGAGCGGGTTCGCCCTTGCCGAGGACCACATGCGCGTCTGGCGGCCGGGCGACGGTGCGGTTCTCGCCCGCGGGCCGGTGATCACTTGGGCCAGCCGCAGCCGCGGACGTCAGCTCAGTTCGCTAGCCGTCGCCGCGGTCGCCCGGCGCGCGCTCCATGCGCTGCCGGTAGCGCGGATCGCCGTGCATCCCGGCGACACGGGGGTGCCCGCGCTGATCGACAGCATCAGCCGGACGGTCACCGCGTTCGCCCAACGTCGCCGCGCCGGCCGCTATGCGGAGCTGCTCGCCTGAGGGGGATGTCGGCGGCACTCCAGAATGGTTCATGCGCGGTTAGGCTACGCCGCCATAATCCCGCGTATGACTTGCCTTCGCCGCACCGAGCGGGCATCGGCGCCAGATTATCGGGGATAATGACCAAACCGTAATTCAGTTTGCTCAGCGACTTACTTTAAGATGGACGAGCCGCAGTCTATCGCGGCGCCGACGGTTCGTAGACTTAGAAGGGGATCGGGACCCTCGATGTACCAGGAAAGCTTCGCCGCGGGGGAACCTGCCGGAGAGCTGCCGATCGGCTTGACCGTCGATGATCGCGGGCGCTCGCCCAAGCTCGCCGCGGTGTTCAGCGCCGGAGTGTCGGTGGCTCTGCTGGCGATGGTCGCGGCGCAGTTCCGCAACCTCGATTTCGATGCGATCATGCGGATGATCCCCGTCAGCCCGGTGTTCTGGCTGGCCTTTGTCGTCTATTACCTGGTCCAGCCGATCAGCGAACTGTTCATTTATCGCCGCCTGTGGAACCTGCCGCTCAGCGGCTTCGGCGCGCTGCTGCGCAAGCTGGTGTGCAATGAGCTGCTGCTCGGCTACCTTGGCGAAGTCCAGTTCTACGCCTGGGCGCGCAGCCGGATAAACCTGACCGCGGCGCCGTTCGGAGCGATCAAGGACGTCACCATCCTCTCGGCGCTGACCGGCAACATCGCCACGCTGGCGCTGCTGATCCTTGCCTGGCCGCTGGTCTCGAGCGGCGCGCTGGCGCTCGAGCTGAAATCGACGTTCGCCTCGCTCGGCGTCGTGCTGGTGACCTCGTTCGCCATTCTCCTGCTGCGCCAGAAGCTGTTCTCGCTCGAGCGGCGCGACTTGTGGTTCGTTGCCAACGTCCACGGGCTGCGGATCGCCAGCTATCTCGTCCTCGCCGCGCTGCTGTGGCACCAGGTGCTGCCGGCGGTACCGATCGCCATCTGGCTGGTCCTCGCGACACTGCGGATGCTGGTCTCGCGGCTCCCGCTGATCCCCAACAAGGACGTGGTCTTCGCCGGCCTCGCGGTGGTCCTGCTCGGGCGCGAAACCCAGTTGGGCAACCTGATGACGATGATGGCAGGCCTCGTCCTTGCCGCGCATCTGTTCGTCGGCGCTTGCTTCGCCTTGGCCGAACTGATCGGAGCGGCGCGCCGCGGGCTGGCGGTACGTTCGTTTAGATGAATATCTCCCAATGAGAATCGTCGACGTTTGCGCCTTTTATTCGCCGCAGGGCGGCGGGGTGAAGACGTATGTCGAGCAGAAGCTGGCGATCGGTCCCGAGCTCGGTCACGAAATCATCGTCCTCGCTCCCGGGGACGACCATGCCGTCATCGAGCGCGGACCCGACGCGCGCATCATCACGATCCCCTCGCCCCGCTTCCCGCTCGACCGCAAGTACTGGTACTTCAACGACGAGGCGACGCTCCACGCGGCACTCGACGAGCTCGCCCCCGACGTCGTCGAAGTGTCATCGCCGTGGCGCAGCCCGTCGCTGATCGCCTCGTGGCCGGCCGACGTCCCCCGGGTTCTGATCATGCATTCGGACCCGCTTTCGGCTTACGCCTACCGCTGGCTCGGACCGATCCTCTCGCGCGAGACGATCGATCGCCGGTTCGAGCCGTTCTGGCACCATCTGCGCACGCTGTCGCGACGCTATGACCGGGTCATCTGCGCCAGCAGCGAACTGCGCGAGCGGCTCGCCGCCGGCGGCGTCGCGAACACCGTGCTCCACCCGATGGGTATCGAGGCCGGTCTGTTCTCGCCCGCCCGGCGCAGCGCCCGCGTGCGCAAGCGCCTGCTCGAACTGTGCGACCTCCGCGAGGACGCCCACCTGCTGATCGGCATCGGCCGCCTGGCCGCGGAGAAGCGCTGGCCGCTGGTGGTCGATGCGGTGACAGCGGCGAGCGCAACGATGCCGATCGGCCTAGTCATTCTCGGCCAGGGCAACCAGCGGGCGCGGATCAAGCGTCAGATCGCCGGCAACCCGCACATTCGCCTGCTCGCTCCGGAGCGGGACCGCCAGGCGTTTGCGACGTTGCTCGCCAGCGCCGACGCGCTGGTCCATGGCTGCGAGGCCGAAACGTTCTGCATGGCCGCCGCCGAAGCTCGGGCGAGCGGAGTTCCGGTGATCGTGCCTGACCGCGGCGGCGCAGCCGATCATGCGGCGGGCGGCGCCGGCCTGACCTACGGCGCCGGCGACGCCACCTCGGCGGCGGCCGCGATCCTCGAGCTGTTGAGCAATCCGCCCGCGCGGATCACTCGCCCGGTAACGACGATGCGCGACCATTTCGTCGCACTGTTCGCCGAGTACGAAACCCTGCTCGAGCGCCAGCGGCGAGTGGCTTGATCGCCGCCGCGCGAACTTTGCGCTAATCCAGCTTTTCGGCGTTGAGGTGGCCAAACACCTTTGCTTCCAGCGCCGTCAGCCGCTCCTTGAGATCGTCGACCTCTTCGCGGGCGCGGACGGCGATGTCCTTGGCGGCCTCGAATTCCTCGCGGCTGACGAAGTCGAGTCCACCTAAGGCCTCTCTTGCCCGCTCACGCGCGGAGTCGCGCGCTTCGCGGGTCATGCCGGCGAAGGTTCCCGCCGCGCTGTTGAGCAGCTTGACGAAGTCGGCGATCAGGGGATTCTCGCTTTGCATGGCGGCTACATGGGCGTCGGCAGCGCGGGCCGCAAGGGTCAGAGCTGCATCCTCACCGCCGGTGCACCAGCGCCGCCGGTTGCCGCATTCGGATTCGCGGTCAGGAATTGCAGGTTGAGCACGGTCGCGAAGGCGACCCAGGCGAGGTAAGGAACGAACAGCGCTCCCGCAGCAGGTCGGACTCGGAAGAACACCACGGTGGTGATGGCAACCGCCACGTCGAGGATGATCAGCAGGACCAGCGCCGCTGCGATTTGGTGCGCCGCGAAGAATAGCGGCGACCACGCGAGGTTCAGCACCAATTGGATCAAGAACAGCGCGATCGCCGCCCGACGCAAGCGCGCGCCGCGTGCCACGACGACTTGCGCCAGGGCGAGCGCCATCAGCATGTAGAGCACGCTCCAGACGATCCCGAACACCTCTGGCGGCGGGTAGATCGCGGGCTTTTGCAGGGCATCGAACCACGGGTTTCCCGGACCGCTCCGCGACAGCGCCGCAGAGAGCAAGCCGAGCAGCAGGACTCCGGGCACGAGGACAAGCGCCCAGCGCAGGAACCCCGCGCGCAGTTGCCCTCGCGAAGCCAGCAAAGTCATCGACGGCTTGCCTCCGATTCGTGCAGTGACCCACCGTCTTCTTGGCGGTCACCGCGCGGCTAGGCAATGGCGTGAAAAGTCCCGTCCCGGGATGGGGCTACGCTGCGCCGCGGTCGAGCAAGCCATGCTTCTTGAGGCAGTGCCGCAATTGATCGTAGCTGAGGCCAAGCGCCTTGGCCGTCTGGCGCTGATTGAAGCGGTTGCGGCCGAGCGCGTGCTCGAGGATTGCCCGCTCGTGCGCATCGACCGCGGCACGCAAGTCGCTAACCCCGTCGAGCCCGGCAGGTGCCTGGAAAGGCGCCCGCTCGGGGCGGTCCTCGTTGGCCGGAATCGGCATTGCCGCCGGCTTCCACGGGCTCTCGAACGGGTCGAAGACGACGTGGGCGACGGGTTGCTGCCAGTCGTCCCAGCGGTAGACCGCGCGCTCAACGACGTTGCGCAGCTCGCGCACGTTCCCCGGCCAGGGGTGCGCTTCAAGCGCCCGCGCGGCGACTTCGGCGAACCCCGGCCACTCGCGCCAGCCGAGCTCGCTCGCCATGCGCCGGCCGAAGTATTCCGCGAGCACCAGCACGTCGCCCTCGCGGACCCGCAGCGGAGGCAAGGTGATGACCTCGAAGCTCAGGCGGTCGAGCAGATCGGAGCGAAACTTGCCCTGGACGGCAAGCCGCGGCAGATCCTCGTTGGTCGCGGCGACGATCCGCACGTCGACCGAGATCGGCCGGGACGAGCCGATCCGCGTGATCTCACCGTACTCGACGGCGCGCAGCAGCCGTTCCTGGGCGCCGAACGACAGCGTCGCCAGCTCATCGAGGAACAGCGTGCCCTTGTCGGCCTCCTCGAAGCAGCCGGCCCGCGCGCGGCTGGCTCCGGTGAAGGCGCCTGCCTCGTGTCCGAACAACTCGGCCTCGATCAAGGTTTCGGGGAGAGCGGCACAATTCATCACCACCAGCGGCTCGTCCCATCGGGCCGACAACCGGTGCAGGCGCTCGGCGATCAGCTCCTTGCCGGTCCCGCGCTCACCGACCACCAGCACCGGCCGACGCAACGGCGCGGCCCGGCTGGCGCGCTCGACCGCATCCAGAAAGGCGACCGACTGACCGATGAACTGGGCTTCCCGCTCCATTGCCAAGGCCTAGCAAAATTTCCCAACACCTCGCAAGCCTGACCAAGTGCGGGGCCACTGTTCGTCGCAACTTTGGCTAAAATCCGCGAGATCGGAGAATTGGCACGCAGCTTGCTGAAACAGAGGCACACAGCCACCGTTTCCCAAGGTCCACGTTCCATGCCGCTGTTCTCCCGCCCCCCGATGCCAGCGAGCTTGCTCGACCGCGCGATCCTCGTCAGCATCGCTGCGATGGCCGCAATGAACCTCGTCGTTCTCAGTCAGCAGCTTGGTGGCCATCTCGCCACTGTCGCGGCCGTGCACACCACGGCGCAGTCGGCGTGACCGATCCGTTCAACATCGATCCCCGGACGAGGTCGGGCGAACAGCGTGCCGAGCGCCGCGCCGCGCGCGAGCATCGCCGCAGCTCCCGCCTCGAAGCGGAGATCGAGCAGCTGCACCGCTCACCGCCCGAGCGCGATCCCGCGCCGCGCTTCCGCGCCGATACCGAACGCCGCTTTCCTCAAACCAGCACCGGAGTCCCCTGGATGGGCATTTTCTCCCGCACCCGCGACATCATCGCGGCCAATTTCAACGAGCTGCTCGACAAGGCCGACGACCCGGCGAAGATGATCCGGATGATCATCCTCGAGATGGAGGAGACGATGGTCGAAGTCCGCGCCAGCGCGGCCCGCACCATCGCCGACCAGAAGGAAATGAACCGCCACGTCGTCAAGCTCGACCGGCTCCAGGCCGATTGGGCCGACAAAGCCCAGCTGGCGCTGTCGAAAGGCCGCTAGGACCTCGCCCGCGCGGCGCTGGTCGAAAAGCAGAAGGCGGGGAACATGGGCGACCAGCTCAAGGCCGAGATCGCCGTGCTCGACGATGCGCTGCGGGCCTACGAACTCGACATCGAGAAGCTGCAGAGTCGCTTGCGCGAGGCGCGCAGCCGCCAGACCGCGATCGCGGCCCGCCTCGAGAGCGCCGAGAACCGGGTCAAGCTGCGCACGCTGCTGGCCAGCGAGCGGGTCGACGAGGCACGCCAGCGGCCCGCTGGGCCCCTGCACCGACCTCGACCGCCTGCTCGAGCGCGCCACCGGCTGCCCGGTCTTCTGGGACAGCCTGAAGCTGCTGCAGGTGGACAACCCCAAGCCCGACACCGTGGCCCGCATCGAGCGCTTCCTGCGCAGCGTGCGGCAGAACTGGGCCGCCGAGGCCAACTGAAGGCTGCGGCCGGACCGGCCGCGCCAGTTGCGCCGGATCAATGTCGCGCCACCGCGGCCACGGAGCGGCCGCGAAGGGCCATTTCCCGGCGAGAATCGAACCGCATGCGACACGGCGCGCGGCCGGGAACGTTCCCGCCGGCGGCGCCTCGAACCCGTTTCCCGACACCCGGACCCCGCCCATGAACGCCTTCCCCCGCAGCGCGCTGTCGCTGCTCGCGCTCGCCGCCCTCGCGGCCCTCGCCTCCGCCGGCCATGCCGCCGATGCCGCCGCGTCCGGCGCCGCCCATGCCATCGCCACCGTCCCCGGCATGCCGCCGGTGGTCGACCCCAGCAACCTGTACAGCGAGACGGCCGGGCCGCAACACGTCAGCCCCGCCCTCAAGGACGACCTGGTGCGCGTTTACGTGCCCAACCTGCGCGGCAACTCGGTCAGCGTGATCGACCCGGCGACGATGAAGGTGGTCGACACGCTCAAGGTCGGCCAGAGCCCGCAGCACGTCGTCGTCGGCTACGACCTGCGCACGCTGTGGGCCGCCAACAATGCCGAGCGCAGCAGCAACGGCAGCCTGACGCCGATCGACCCGCGCACCGGCAAGACGGGCAAGGCCATCCCGGTCGACGATCCGTACAACATGTACTTCACGCCGGACGGCAAGTCGGCGATCGTGGTCGCCGAGGCCCGTCACCGCCTCGACTTCCGCGATCCGAAGACGATGGCGCTGCAGTACTCGATCGACGCCCCGAAGTGCGGCGGCATCAACCACGCCGACTTCTCCATCGACGGCCGCACCGCGTTCTTCACCTGCGAATTCGAGGGCTCGCTCGCCAAGATCGACCTGGTCGACCGCAAGGTGGCCGGCTACCTCGTGCTGCCGATGCCGGCCACGCGCCTGAAGGACCGGTTCGTGCCGGCCGGCGGCCCCACCACCGAGGTCTGCACCTCGCGCAAGGGCATGCCGCAGGACATCCGCTTCTAGCCCGACGGCCGCAAGCTGTACGTGGCCGACATGGAGGCCGACGGCGTGCACGTGCTCGACGCCGTCGCGTTCAAGGAGACGGCGTTCATCACCACGGGCGTCGCCGCGCACGGCCTGTATCCGAGCCGCGACGGCAGGAAGCTGTACGTCGCCAACCGCGGCTCGCACAAGATCCACG
>JAEKKO010000346.1 GCA_019510335.1 Novosphingobium sp.
CCGGCTCGCTGCGCGAGCGCATGAAGGAGCAGACGCGCGAGCTGATCGTCGATCAATTGGTGTCGGCGCTGGCGGCGGGCGAGATCGGGCAGGCTTCTCACGACCAGATAGCCAAACGCGTTGGGGTCTCGCGCCAGACGGTTTATCGCTATTTTCCCGATCGCGAAGCGCTGATGGAGGCGCTATGGACGCGCATCAACACCGAGCTGGCGGCGGGCGGCGGCATCGCCGGCTTCCCGCGTGACGAGCCGGGTCTGCTCGCCTGTCTCGGTCCGCTTTTCGCCAACTATGATCGCATCGCGCCGCTCATCACCATCGCCCAATCGACCCCGCAGGGTCGCGCGATGCGTCTGTCGGTCAGGGAAAAGCGATCGCAGGCCTTCATCGACGCAACGGCCGACGCCGCAGAGGGCCTGAGCGCCGGGGACCACAAGCTCGCCGCCGCGATCCTGCAATTGCTGATCGGTGGGCAGGCCTGGCTCGAAATGCGCCAGCAATGGGACTTGGCCGGAGACCAGATGGCGCGCGCCACCGGCTGGGCGGTGCGCACGCTCCTGGCCGATCTGCATCGGCGCAAAGGGCGGCCGCTGGACCGGGACTGACGACGGGCAGCGGCCACACCCGGCGATCAGAACCCGATCCGGCCGCCCCCGCACCCCTTAGCCGCGGCTTCTTCGCGCAGGCGCTCGACGATCTCGGCATCATCGCGCGCCGGGGCATGGCGCAGCTGCCGTGCCACCACGGCGAAATCGCCGGGGGTCAGTCCACCGACCTCGGCAAGCGCGGCGGGGGCCGCCGCGCCAAAGAAGCGCTCGAACGCCGCCGCGCGCCGCTTCGGCCCAAGCGCGCGCAGATCGAGCTTGAATACGAAGCGGCGCAGCGTGGCCGGGTCGAGCTTGCCGGGGTGGTTGGTCGCAGCGACCACCGGCAGCGGGTGACGGTCGAGCCACGTCAGCAGCTCGTTGACCTGGCCGACCTCCCAGCTCGTGCGCGCGGTGCTGCGATCGAACAGCAGCGAATCCGCTTCGTCGAACAGCAGCACGCCGCCCCGTTGCCGCGCTTCGGCGAAGGCGCCGGCGATGCGCCGCTCGGTTCCGCCGACCCATTTGGACAGCAGGTCGGACGCGCGTTTGACCACCAGTGGTCGGTCGAGCGCGCGGGCGAGGTGATGCGCGAGCGCGGTCTTTCCCGTACCTGGTGCGCCGCTCAGCAGCAGCGACACGTCGGTCCCACCGCCCTGTGCGATCGCCTCGAACAGAGGGCCAAGCGGGCGATCGGTCTCGAACAGGTCGATGTCGAGCATGTCCGGCCCGTCCAGCGCCACTTCGCCGCCGCGCAGCGCGCGCACCAGAGCCGCGGCGGGCCGCGCGCCGCCATCGGCCTCGCCTGCAAGCCGGCCGGCCCGCGCCGCGACGCGCAGCACCGTCGCCGTCTCGGGTGCTGCGTCGATCAGCCGGGTGAGGTCGGCTCCCGGCACGATGCCCTCATCGGCCGCCACCCGGTCCAGTATCCGTAGGGCGACCCCGCGCGGCGGCAGATCGAGCT
>JAEKKO010000347.1 GCA_019510335.1 Novosphingobium sp.
GCAACCGCTTCTTCCAGCAGTCCTATCCGATGCCGATGGACATGCTCAACGCCGTCGACAACAGCTTCGCCATCACCAACGGCAGCTTCACGGTCGGAGTCACTCCGGGCAGTCCGAACGTCGGCTATCGGCTGAACGCCGCTGCGGCCAAGCTCGCCAAGGCCTACGCCAACAAGCTCTACGGCAACAGCGCTCGCATCTACGGCTACATTTATGGCCAGAGCGGCGGCTCGGTCCAGATGATGGGCGCCAACGAAGGCACCACCGGGGTGTGGGACGGCATCGTCCCGGTGGTGATCGCGACCGACGGGCTCAACGTGCACTCGTTCATGTGGGACGCTCTTTACGCGCTTGCAGTCCCCGAGGCGAAGCGCCAGGCCATCGCCGCGGCGGTTGCGCCGGGCAGCGGCCGCGACATCTACGCGGGCCTCACCGGCGAGGAGCGCGCCGTGCTCGACGAGCTCCTCAACGCGGGCTTTGCGCGGATCGCGCTCGAGGACATGAAGTTCAACGTGACCTCGGCGTCACTGGGAGCCGGCCCGGTCGCCGCATTCGACCCGACCTACGAGGACGATTTCTGGTCGAAGCCCGGGTACGAAGGGGTCAACCCGCCGTCGTACCTCGTCGCCGCCAAAGTCGATGGCACCGCGACCATCGCGAAGATCAGCCGCAACCCGCAGGGCGCCGCAACGGCGATCAGCTTCGATCCCGCGACGGTTCCGAAGCTGGGCTCGATCGGCGCTGCCGGCTTGCAGTTCTACGTGTACGGGCCCGACGGGGTGAGCCGCGTGATCGCCGGCGAAGCACGCTCGCTCAGTGGCAAGCTCGAGGGCAATACGCTGACGCTGACGGGGACCAACGATCCTGCATTGCTCGCCGCGCTGGCGGTCGGCGGCAGGATCCGCATCAACAATCGGCTCCTGCTCGCGGCCTGCTTCTATCCGCGCCACTCGATCCTCGACAACGACAGCCCGGCGTACAACCAGTACAAGAACGCCGACGGGACCCCGAAGTACGTCCAGCGACCGGTGCAGGTTGCCTACTTCAGCAACATTCGCTCAGCGGGGGGCCGCCGCGAGACCGGCCAGTTGAAAGTCCGTACGATCGTGCTGGAGGACCTGGTCGACCCCGCCTCGTACCCGCTGGTCGGCGGCCTTTACGAGCGGCAGGTGACCCGGGCGATGGGCGCGGCGCAGGCCAGCCGGATGTTCCGGCTCTACTATCAGGAGAGCGCCAGTCACGGCGCCTTCCCGGGGATCGTCACCGGTAAGATGGGCACCTCGCTGGTCGGCGTCGGCGGCATCCTCCACCAAGCGCTCCTCGATCTCGCCGCCTGGGCCGAGCGCGGGGTTCCACCGCTGCCCTCGACGAGCTACCGACTCGACACGATGAACCAGGTGGCCCTGCCGGTCGGCGCCCGCGAGCGTCACGGCCTGCAGCCGGTGATTCACCTCAAGGTCAATGGCCAAGAGCGCGCCGAGGTCGCCGTCAACCAGCCGGTCCGCCTCGAAGGGCGGATCGAGATGCCTCCGCGCACTGGA
>JAEKKO010000348.1 GCA_019510335.1 Novosphingobium sp.
GCAGGCCGCGCGCGAGGGCCCGGCTCGGCTCGTAGGCGTTGTCGGTCATCAGCAGCACGTCGCCGGGCCGCAGCACCGCCAGCAGCGCGCCGGCGATCGCCGCCACCCCCGAGGGGTAGAGCATCGTCCCGGCCGCCCCGGGCTCGATCTCGGTCAGCGCTTCGGCCAGCGCCCACTGCGTCGGCCCGCCGCGGCGGCCATAGTAGAACGCCCCGTCGGCGTTCGCCCGCGCGCTCTTGAGGGCCGCCATGTCCGGATACAAGTGCGTGCTGGCGCGGTAAACGGGCGGATTGACCACCGCCCCCGGAGCTTCGGGCGCCCCGGTCCACTCCGCCCTCCGCCCTCCGCCCACGAGGCGGGTGGATGGCTTCAGATCGCCCGAATCGCGCTTGCCCAAACCGCCAACCTCCGCTCGTCCCGAGCCTGCCCAAGGACGCGCGCGCAGCCTATCGGCATCGCGTGGGGTTCGACAAGCTCAGGACGAGGCGCGCACGGGAGAAGACGAGGCTTGGCCCTACTCGCGCCAGCCGCGCAAGTGGTGGCCGGCATCGACGTGGAGCACTTCGCCGGTGATGAACCGGGCGTCGTCGGAAGCGAGGAACAGCCCGGCCTTGACGATATCGTCGGCGGTGCCGTGGAGCTTGAGCATCTGCCCCTGCTGGAGCGAGCTGCGATGCTCCTCGGGCAGGGCCGCGCTGCTCGCCGGCGTCTCCATCAGCCCCGGGGCGATCGCGTTGACGCGGATGCCGTCGGGCCCGTAGAGCCGCGCCAGGCCGTACGTCATCTGGTTGAGCGCCGACTTGGTCGAGCTGTAGATCACCCCCGGCTGGTAGGCGGCCATCGACGACTGATTGATGACGCAGCCTTCGGCGGCGGCCAACGGCGCCTTCAGCGCCTTGGTGAAGAACACCGGGGCGAGCGTGTTGACCGCGAGAAAGTACTGCCAGCGCGCCATGCTGACTTCGTCGATCCGGGTGTTGACCTCGCCGTAAGCGAGGCCGGCGTTGTTGTAGAGCACGTCGATCGTCGGGAACGCCGCGCAGATCTGCGCTCCGACCGCGACGATCTGGTCCTCCTGCGAGAAGTCGATCCGGTAGGTGGTGCAGCGCTGGCCGCGCTCCCGGATCATCGCCGCGGTTTCGTCGAGTCCATCGGCGGCGATGTCGAGTACGACCAGCTCGGCGCCCTCGCCGGCATAGCCAAGCGCCAGCGCCTGCCCGAGCCCGGCGGCCGCCCCGGTGACTACCGCCACTTTGCCCTCGTATCGCCGCATCGCATGTCCCTTCCGTGGTTGCCGCTGGGCGGCGCTCGCGGCACAAGGCCCAATCGCGGCGACGATGCAAGCCGGCACCGCGCAAGACCGCCGCCGCGAAGGGAGAGACACCGCTGATGACCGATGCCACGCCGCCCAGCCGCTCGCGCCACCTCCTCGCGCCGGAGCTCGCCGCGGGGCTCGAACGATTTCCCAACGTCGACTTCAGCCACGGAGTCGCGCCGTTCCGCGGCGGCGGTCGGCTCGAAAACTTCGGCGGCGAACTGC
>JAEKKO010000349.1 GCA_019510335.1 Novosphingobium sp.
TCGTCCTCGAGCCGCAGCAGCTGCTGGCTGAGCGACGGTTGGCTGAGCCCGAGCGACTCAGCCGCGCGGCTGATCGAGCGCGTCTCGGCGATGCGGAGGAAGCTTTCGAGATAGCGCGTTTCCATCAGGAGAGGCCGGCGATCTCGTCCAGCATTCGCGCGACTTGGTCGGGCTCGGTAAGCATCAGGTCGTGCCCGGTGTCGATCTCACGCACGTATGGCGCATCGAGCCAGCGCGCGCGCGTCTCCGGCGGACGGCGGGCGAGCGATTGCGGACAGTTGACGATCGCCCGCGGGATCGCCGCCAGCGCCTCGGGGTTGGTCAGGCGCAGCGGGTCGGCGAAGGTCTTCCACGGATGCGGGGCGAGGCGCGGCAGGGCCCAGGCGGCCAGCTCCGGATCGGTCAGGCCATACAGCGGGCCGATCGCGTTCTCCGGCCACAGCCCGAGGCGGACGCCATCGACCTCGCGGCTGTCATCGAAGTGCTTGAGGCCGGGCGAGCTATCGAGCAGCGCCTCGCCATCGAGCGGGATCGCCGCGTCGAGGAAGACCAGCCGGGCGATCCGGTCGGGCATGCGGTCGGCGGCGCCGGTGATGACCATGCCGCCATAGCTGTGGCCGACGAGCACGACGTCGCGCAAGTCCTCGTGAAACAGGACCTGCGCGACGTCCTCGATGTGCGTGTCGAGGCCCGTGGCAGTCGTGAGCAGGTGGCGCCGCTCGCCGAGGCCGGTCAGCGTCGGGGCGTGAACCTCATGCCCCGTTTTGCGCAACCGCCGCGCGACCGGCTGCCAGCACCACCCACCGTGACCGCCGCCGTGGACGAGGACGAACGTCGCCACGGCGGTCGGCTCACTCGGCCGCGATGCTGAGCTCGATCTCGCGATCGACCGGGCGCATGTCGACGACCCAGCGGACGTTTCGGCGCATCGGCTCGATGCCGTCGTGCGGGGAGCCCGGCGGCATGTGGTGCGAATTGGCGTAGACCGTCATCGGATCGCCGCCTTCCAGCGACACCAGCCGCTGCACGCCGGCGAGCGCGAACGCATCGCGCAAGCTCTCGCGCCGCGCCTCGGGATAGAGGCCGACCGTCTGGGTGGTGTCGTCGCACCACTGGATCACGTCATTGAGGTCCTCCACCGGGACGAAGTTGACGACGCGGTTGTTGAGCTTGTCGTAGAAGTCGATGCGGTCGTTGAACTTCGAGACGATGAACCCGCCGTTGAGGGTGTCACCCTCCACGTGGTAGAAATCGTCCTGGTCGACGATCGCCTCCATCTCCGCTTCGAGTTCGCGGTTGCGCTCGACGAACGGCACCGACAGCAGCGGCGGGAGCTTGGCATAGCCGTCGACCATCTTGCGCCCGAGCTCCACGACCTGGGCGATGCTCTCGTCATCCGTGCCGCTCTCGACATAGACGATGCGCGTGTTGGCGCAGGCCGTCTGGTTGTAGAACCCGGCCAGCGTCGCGAGCCCGATCGCCGCCTCGTCCATCGCCGCTTCGCTCGCGAAGGTTTCACGGCCGACCATCGACATCGAGAACTCGTCGCCGCCCTTCCAGTACGCGACGGCGATGTGCTTGGTGATCGGGTGGTCCGGCGCAAGCTCGATCAGCGTCCGGGCGATCGCGTTGGCGGTCAGCGGATCGTTCGAGGGCGACTTGATCAGGATGTCGGACTTGGTGAGGCCGGCCCGGGCGATCGTCATCGCCGCGACCACCGGTACGTTGCCGGCGGTGATGT
>JAEKKO010000238.1 GCA_019510335.1 Novosphingobium sp.
CATGGCCCGTCGGCGACGCTTACCTGCGGCAGAGCGAGGCGGCGCTTCCGCGCTACGATTATCGCCAGGTGTTGGCCGATCCGCGTCTGCTGGCCCTGGTGGGGCAGGCCCTGACTCTCAATCAGGACGTTGCCAAAGCCGCCGCCAACATCGCCGCGGCCCGCGCCCAGTACCGCATCCAGCGGGCCGAGCTGTTTCCCGAGCTCGACGCCGCCGCGAGCTTCCGCCACTCCGGTGGTTCCGGCTCCAGCGGCGGCACCGCGACGACGAGCGGCGGCGGCTCGGGCAGCTCGTTTTCGGCCGATCTTGCGGTCACCGGCTACGAGCTCGACTTGTTCGGCCGCATCCGTTCGCTGACATCGGCGGCCCAGGCCCGCTACTTCGGCACCGAAGCGGCGGCGCGGGCGACCCGGCTGGCCCTCCTGGCGGACATCGCCCAGCGTCAATCTCACCCGGCGCCGGGTGACCGGCGGGATCGCGCCGCGGAGCGACCTCGACCAGGCCGAGATCACGCTGCACACCGCCGAAGCCGATGTCGCCAACGACACCACCGCCGTCGCCCAGGACATCGACGCGCTGCAGCTGCTGGTCGGCGCGCCGATCGACCCGGCGCTGCTGTCGAGCTCGATCGAGGACGCCGCGGCGCGCTTCGCGCTGGTCCCGGCCGGGCTCGATTCCTCGGTGCTGCTGCGCCGGCCTGACGTAGTCGAGGCCGAGTGGACGTTGCGCGCGGCCAATGCCGACATTGGCGCGGCGCGCGCTCAGCTGTTCCCGAAGATCACGCTCACCGGGCTATTGGGGTTCGCCTCGCGCGCCTTGCTCTCGCTGTTCACCGGCGGGGCGTTTTCCTGGTCGATCGGGGCCAACGCCAGCTATCCGATCTTCCGCGCCGGCGCCGGCCGCGCCACCGTCGCGCTGAGCGAGGCGCAGCGCAATGCCGCCCTGGCCGATTACCGCAAGGCCATCGAAAGCGCGTTCAAGGACGTGTCCGATGCCTTGGCCCGGGCCGGCACGATCGAAGCCCAGCTCACCGCAATCCGCGCCAATGTTCGCGCCGCGGGCGACAACCTGAAGCTCGCCAACATGCGCTACCGCGGCGGGATCGAGAGTTACCTGACCAGCCTGACCGCGCAGCAGGCCTACTACAACGCCCAGCGCACGCTGGTGAACGCCGAGCTGCTGCGCGCCAGCAACCGCATTGCGCTGTACCGCTCACTGGGCGGCGACAGCCCCGGGTCATGACCTCTGCGGCGCGCTGGGTGCGATCGCTCCCCGCGGCCATTGCGGCGCTGCTCCTGGCCTCGTGCCAGGCCGGCGGCCGCGGCAACGACCGGGTGTTCGTCTCCAACGAGCAGGCCAACGTCGTCCATGTCCTCGACGGCCTCAGCGGGCGGATCGAGGCAACGCTGAAGACCGGAGCCCGGCCGCGCGGCCTCGCCCTTTCGCCCGATGGGCGCACGCTCTACGTCGCCGCCAGCAACGCCAACCGCATCGAGGCGTGGGACGCGCGCAGCTTGCGCCATGTGCGGGACTTCGCCTCGGGCAGCGATCCCGAGCGGTTCGCGCTCAGCCCGGACGGGCGGACGATCGTCGCCGCCAACGAAGATCACAGCGCCGTCTCGTTCATCGACGTCGCCAGCGGCCGCTTGGTCCGCGAAGTTCGGGTCGGGCCGCAGCCGGAGGGGATCGGCATCAGCCCGGATGGCAAGCTGGTCATCGCCACGTCGGAAGCGGCGAGCACCGCGCACTTCATCGACGCGGAGACCGGGCGCATGCTCGACAGCATCCTCGTCGGCTCGCGCCCGCGCGAGGTGCTGTTCCTCAAGGGCGGGCGCGAGGCGTGGGTCTCGTCCGAGCAGCGCGGCACAATCAGCGTGTTCGATGCGGGCAACCGGCGGATCATCCGGGCGATCGACCTGGCCGCCGCCTTTCCCGAGCTGGACACGCCGCAAGCGGTCGAGATGGAGATCACCCGTGACGGCCGCCGCGCCTTCGTCGCCATGGGGCGCGGCAACCAAGTCGCGGAGATCGATCCGGTCAGCTACCGGGTGGTGCGCGCGTTCGCGACCGGCGAGCGCACCTGGGGCATCTCGCTCTCGCCGGACGATCACCGGCTTTACGCTGCGTCCGGACTGTCGGGCACGGTGACGATCGTCGATCTCGTCGACAATCGTGTCGCCCTCACCGTCACGCTCGGGGGCAAGCCGTGGACGACCGAGGCGGCGCCGCGGTGAAGCGCCCGACCGCGGCGCTGCTGCTGGCGGCAATAGTCGCGGCGCTCGCGCTCGGCTTGTGGGCTTGGTTGCGCCCGCGGCCGCTGGTGGTCTGCGCCGATCCCAACAACCTGCCGTTCTCCAACCGCGCCGGCGAGGGTTTCGAGAACCGGCTCGCCGCCTTGCTCGGAGCCGAGCTCCACCGACCGGTGCGCTACGTGTGGTGGGCGCAGCGCCGCGGGTTCGTGCGCAGCACCATCGGCGGCGGCTCGTGCGACTTGTGGCCGGGGGTCTCCACCGGGCTCGACCGGCTGGCGACGAGCCGCCCCTACTACCGCTCGACCTACATGTTCGTGACCCGCGGCGATGCCGGCCTGAGCGGCCTCACGCTCGACGATCCGCGGCTCCGGCGCTTGCGGCTCGGCGTCCAGATGATCGGCAACAACGGCGGCAACACCCCGCCAGCCCATGCTCTGTCGCGCCGGGGGATCATCGCCAACGTCCGCGGCTTCATGCTCTACGGCGACTACCGCACGCCCAATCCGCCGACGGCGATCCTTCGCGCCGTGGCGGATCGCGACATCGACGTGGGCCTGGTGTGGGGTCCCCTCGCCGGCTGGTATGCGCAGCATTCGCCGGTCAAGCTGCGGCTCGAGCCGGTGACGCCATGGCTCGACGGGATGCAGTGGCCGATGATCTATGAGATCTCGGTGGGAGTGGGGAAGGACGATCCCAAGCTCCTGAAAGCCATCAACGCCGTTCTTGCCCGCCGCCGCGCCGACATCGCCCGACTGCTCCAGGACTACGGCGTCCCGCAAGTGGGCTGAAACGCGGCTTACGGGGTTGGCGAAGCGACGATCCGCTCGAAAAGGAAAAAGGGTTATTTACCATTCTTCGCTACGGGCGAAGCGATGGTCGTGGTCAAAATTCGCCAACGCATGCGGCTTGCGCGCATGCAGCCCCGAGCGCGACTGCGAAATGTTGCGAAACTCGCCTTGGTTGCGGCCTTCGTCACCGCGTTTCCTTTGGCTCCTGCCATAGCCGCGGAGCTCACCGTGCGGGTCACCGATGCCGCCGGACATCCCGTCACCGATGCCGTAGTGACGCTGCGCCCCACTGGCGCTGCCGCGCCGGCGCCGCCGCCGGGCTCCGGGTTCCGCGTCGAGCAGCGCAACATCAAGTTCAGCCCGTTCGTCTTGGTCGTCCCGCAAGGTTCGGTCGTGGCGTTTCCCAATCTCGATACGGTCAAGCATCACGTCTATTCGTTCTCGCCGACCAAGCGCTTCGAGCTCAAGCTGTTCGCCCGCGGCGAGCCGCGCAGCGTGACCTTCGACCGCCCCGGGATCGTGGCGGTCGGCTGCACGCCCGCGGCGAGCCGCGCAGCGTGACCTTCGACCGCCCCGGGATCGTGGCGGTGGGCTGCAACATTCATGACAGCATGTCGGCCTACATCTACGTGACCGACACCGTCTGGACCGATAAGACCGGCGCCGGCGGGGCCGTGACCTTTCGCGGCACGCCGTCCGGTCCGTTCACGCTCGCCGTCTGGCACCCGTACTTGCGGGCACCTGGCAATGTCGTGACCGTGGCCGAGACGCCGAGCGCGCAAGCCCGGGTCCAGCCGGTCAGCGTCCACTTGCGGGCGCCGGCGATGAGCGGGATGGGCGGGTACTGATGCGGCACGGCTTCTTCAACAGCCTCCGCGGGCGGTTGACCGCACAGTACACGGGCCTGTTCGCCGCGGCGATGCTGGGCCTGGCCGTCGCCTTGTACCTGGCAATCGAGGGGATCGCCGCGACCACCGTTACCGCCGAGTTGCGCACCAGCGGCGCCACTTACGACCGCTTGTGGCTGCAGCGCTCGCACCAGCTGCAGGATGCCGCCGGCCTGCTCGCCCACGACTACGGCTTCCTCGAGGCCGTGGCGACCGGCGACCGCGCCACCGCCGCTTCGGCGCTCGACAACTTACGCGGTCGGCTCGAGCTCAAGTCCGCGTTCATCCTCGATGCCAACGGCCACGCCGTCGTCGGCAACGACCTGCCCACCGCCGATCAGGCTAGACGGCTGTGGCAATCGTTCGACGATGGCCGGCTGATCGGGGTCGCTTCGATCGCCGGACGGCAGCGACAGGTGGTCGCCGCGCCGATCATGGCGCCGCAGCAACTCGGCTGGATTGTGTTCTCGGTCGATCTCGACCGGCGCCAGATGGAAGCGCTCGAGGCGCTTTCGCCGGTGCCGATCTCGGCCAACGTGGTGGTCCGCCGGGGCGCTGGCTGGGAGGGTGTTGCCGGCCAGATCGGCGACTTCAAGGCCGGCGCGCTCGATTCCGGGGCCGCCGCGAACGCAGGCCGGGCGGCACTGCTGGAGATCGACGGCCAGCCGAGCTTCTACGCGCTGCGGCCCCTCCCGACTCTGGGCGACGGCGACAAGGCGGCACTGCTGCTGGTCTACCCGAAGGCCCAGGCGATGGCCGCCTACCGCCCGATCGAATTGGCTCTCGCGGCGTTCGCGCTGCTCGGCCTCGGCGTGCTGGTCTACGCCAGCTGGCGGACCTCGGCGCGGATCGTCGAGCCGCTGTCGCGGCTCGATATCGCGGCGGAGAAGCTCGGCCACGGCGAGCGCATCGAGGTCACTGTCGAGGGCGATGACGAGCTCGCCCGGTTGGCCAAGCGGTTTAATGCGATGGCCGAGGAGATCGCCGAGCGCGAGGCGCGGATCTCGCACCTCGCCTACTTTGACGTGCTGACCAGCTTGCCGAACCGCGTCGGCTTTCGTGACCGCGCCGCCGAGTTTCTGGCGCAGGGACCCGCACCGGGTGGGCGGTTCGCGCTGTTCTGCCTCGACTTGGACGATTTCAAGGGGATCAACGACACGCTTGGCCACGGCGCCGGCGATGCACTGCTCGCGGCCGTCGCGGCGCGTATCACCCGCAACGCCGGCGGTGGGTTTGTCGCTCGCCTCGGCAGCGACGACTTCGTCGTGCTGAAGGCGTTCCCGGGCGTGTGCGGGGAGGTCGAGACTTTCGCCCGGCACCTGATTGAGGCGATCCGTCGGCCGCTGCAGATCGAGGGCCAGCATATCGTCCCGGGCGCGAGCATCGGCATCGCCGTCAGCCCCGACGATGGCGAGGATATCGACACGCTGCTCCGCCATGCCGACCTCGCGCTTTACCGGGCCAAAGCCACCGGTCGTTCCAGCGTCTGCTTCTTCGAGGAAAGCTTCAACGAACGCGCGCAGGAGCGGCGGCGGATCGAAGCCGACTTGCGCCAGGCGATCGAGCACGGCGAGTTCGAGCTCTACTACCAGCCGCTGTTCGACCTCGCCACCAACCGCATCGGCGCGTTCGAGGCGCTGCTGCGCTGGAACCATCCGGAGCGCGGCCTGGTCTCTCCGGCCGAGTTCGTCGGCATTGCCGAGGACACAGCGCTGATCCTCCCGATCGGCGCGTGGGCGATGCGCGAGGCCTGTCGCGAGGCCGTCAAATGGCCGCCGCACATCCGCGTCGCGGTCAATGTCTCGTCGGTCCAGTTCCAGCGCGACGGGCTCAACAAGGTCGCGCTTCAGGCGCTCGCCGGCAGCGGGCTCGATCCCTCGCGGCTGGAGATCGAGATCACGGAATCGATCTTCCTCGAAAGCAACGAGCGCACCGCCGGGATCCTCCACGGCTTGCGCAGCCTCGGCGTGCGGATCGCGCTCGATGACTTCGGCACCGGGTATTCGAGCCTCAGCTACCTCCAATCGTTTCCGTTCGACAAGATCAAGATCGACCGCAGCTTCATCAACGACCTGCTCGTCCGCCAGGGCGCCACCGCGGTGGTCCGGGCGATCACCGACCTCGCCGCCGCGCTCGGGATGGAGACGACCGCCGAAGGAGTCGAGGATTCGGCCCAGCTCGAACGGCTGCGTGAGCAGGGTTGCACCTCGGTCCAGGGATTCCTGTTCAGCCGTCCGGTCCGCGCTCGTGACATCCCCGCGCTGATCGCCGCCTCGTTCGACGGCGCCACCGGCCAACGCCGCGTCGCCTGAGCGACGGGCGGCGAGCGTCAGTCCAGGGCGGCGAGCTGGTCGCCGAAGGTGTCCTGTCGCTCGGGCCGAGTCTGCGGACGCGAAAGGACCCAGCGGAGCAGATCAACGCCCAGGCCGGCGATTTCCGATGCCGACTCCCTGTGATGCCGCGCCTCCAGCACATCAGCCTGGGCGACCACGGCACAGACCGAACTCGCCGCGTCCATGCTGCCGACTTCCAGCCTCGGCATTGGAAACTCTGCCCTCATCTGGGTCGCCATCAGACCGGCGCTCCCGCTCTCGAGTTCGAGATTGCTTCAGTCGGATCTTGCGGCCAGCGCGCAACCGCGACTTCACAGGTGTCCGCCTCGACGCGCGCAATCGTCCCGTCCGCCCAGCCGACGTTGCGCAGCAGCACCCGCACGGTCCTTCCGATGATGGCAGACGAACAGCCTTGCGTCATGAGCCGCTTGGGAGACAGGATTCGGGCAATCACCGGGTGAAGCGCAGCGCTGCCCCCGATCTGCATTGCCGCGAAGAGAGGTCGGTTGCCTCGCCTGTAATCAGCGGACGCCGCAGCGCGATGATCGACACTTTCGAATTCGGCGCGAAGGCCATTTTCCGGGTCTTTTGTGATGGCAAAGTCCATGGTCAAATGGGCTCCCTCGTGCTGAGAACTGAACATGAAGGATCGTGGACCCGCCGACTTGGCCGCGCTCGAGCGCGCGTCGTTCGACTCGGTAACCTCTCGTCCTCACTCCAGCATAAATAAGAAGGGAAAACCGCGCGTTATCCCAAGTTACGAAACCCTCGGCCCGCCGCAGCGGGGGAGGGATTCGCCGACGAACGCGCCGGGTGCGGCAGAAGGGGGCCACGGCGTGGCCCCCTCCGCCTGGCTCAGGCCCCCTCCGCCAAGCGATTGTCGAGCGGGCGGATCGCCTGCCGGGCCGTTTCCGCGGCGATGTCGAGCACCTGCTTGCTGCCCTCGAGCATGTCGCGAAAGTGGCTGCTCACGACGTCGCGATGGAGCTCGGCGAGGTCGCGGACCGAGCGGCACTGCAGCAGCTGCCGGGTTGCCCCGACGTTCACCCGCGCCGTCTTGGTCACCCAGCCGAACCACGCCGAGGTAATCTCCGAAGCGGCCTTGCGGGCGACGTTGGTTGCTGTGCCGAGCGCCTTGAGATCGCGTCCGGTGTTGCGGGCCGTGTCGGTGTACGTGGTGATCGTTTCGCGCGCGGCATCGGCGGCATTCTGGGCCTGCTCACCGATCGCGCTGGCGACCCGGCGGACGCCGATCTCGGCCGAAGCCACGCCGTGGACGATCGTGCCGGCGGCGCGTTCGGCGATCTGACCGACCTCCCGGGCTGCCGCCCGCTCGGCGCGAAGCGCGGCGCGGGCGGCCTCCGCGGCCCGCTCGGTCGCTTCGCGCTCGCGCCTGCGCGCCTCGGCCTCGTTGCGCCTGAGTTCGCGGTCGGCCTTTTGCGCATCGGCGATGCCCTCATCGATCTTCGCGGCGATCTGCTCGGCCTGTTCATCGCCGAGCGCGTCCACGATCGTCGTGAGTCGCTTGCGGGCGTTGCTCTGGTGTTGCTGGAAGGTGGTCTTGAGCTCCGCGACCTTGGCGGCAAATGCATCACTGTCCTTCGGGGTCGCGGCAAGCTCGCCAAGGCGGTCGCGCAACTCCTTGTTGCTCTTGATCGCTTCGGTCGTGAGCGCCTTGGTCTCAGGCGTCTTACCCAGTACCGGGAACAGGTGCCGCTCTTCCAGATTGAGGTAGAGGGTCAGTTCGTCACTGAGTTCCCCAAACAGCGCCTCGCGCGTCTTGACTGCCTGGTTGGAGGTTTCCGCCAGCCGGTCGATCAGGTCCTTCGACTTTGTCGGGGCGGCCTGCAGCGTTTGACGTAAGGTCATTGGCTTCTCCAGCTTTGATAGGTTTTGCAGAGTGTTGCGCCCCCGGCCGCGACTCTGCGACCGTTGGGTGCGGGCAGGATAACGCATCAATTCGGCCCGAGGGACAGGAGCCGGAGACGCTTCGCCGCAAACGCAGATCGTTCCGCCGGAAGATGGGCGAACGGCGCGGCCAGCGTCCTTCCGTGTCTTGCGCGAGCCTCAGAAGACCGGCTGCCGGGTTCCGTCAGGCGGCTCTCACAGGAGCGGGATGCCGGGCATGGTCACGTGCAGATAGTCGGGCCGGAAGTCCCCGGCCTCCGCCAGGCGGCCCCAGTCGTCGATGGACACGGCGCGCTTGGTGCGCCGGACAAGGCCCTCGCTTTCGAGCGCCTTGAGGCTGCGGCTCATGTGAACGGGGGTGAGGCCGGTGCAGTCGGAGAGCTGCTCCTGCGTCATCGGCATGTCGTATTCGCGGGTGCTGCCGAGGCCTGCCGTTTCGAGGCGTACGCCGAACTCGCACAGCAAGTGCGCGGTTCGGGTCCGCCCGTCGCGGCGTCCGACATTGGCGATCCACTCGCGATGGATCGAAGCGTCGACGAGGGTGTCGTACCACATCGCGACGCCGACCGTCGGACGGGCGAAAGCCAGTTCCTTGACCGCCTCGTGCGGAATGCAGGCAAGCTCCACTTGCGACAAGGCCTGCACGTTGTGATCGGCAGTGTGGAGGAGCGAGTTGTGCAGATCGACGAGATCGCCCTTCATATGGATCGAGAGAATCTGCCGGCCGCCATCGCCGACGATCTTATGACGATAGGCGAAGCCGGACAGCAGGACACAGGAGTTCTGGGGCTTGTCGCCGTCGCGGACGATGTACCCGCCGGGCGAAAACGACCGCACGGTGTAGGGCAGTTCCAGGATCGCCCGCTCGTCTTCCGGCGATAGAGCGGCCCACGCCGCCAGTTTGCGGACCATTGGCGAGAGCGCGCCGTTGTCCGTAAGTGAAGCCATAGTTGCGCTCCTCAAAAGCGGCGGGAGCGCAGCTCTTCAGGCACGGTGTGCCGATTTCAGGCTCAGCGAGCGCAAGATGACTAACATGGGTGCGCCGCCGCCTCTTTGACTTATGTTACGGTGCAAGTGGTATGTCCGGGATCGAACGGAACCCGAACGTCGCTGCGTAGTAGTGCGCACGCACTTATGGTGAGCGGCGCGGCTGCAGCTCGGAAACGATCTCAAGGCAAGCAAAGCGGCGGCGGCGAGCTCGGCGATGCGGATCACTTCTGCAGGTTCATCCGGTCGAGTGTCGCGCGCAGGCCGCGCGCGAGCTTGGCGGCATCGTCATGGGCCCAGAAGTGCATGAAGAACAGCCGCGGCTGGTCGGTCAGCATATGGTTGTGAATCGCGGTGACCTCGATCCCGCTCGCCCGCAGCGCTTGCATCACCAGTCCGACCTCGCTCGCCACCAGCACGAAGTCGCCAGTGATCGCCGCCGTCCCGGCGCCGGTCGGCTGGAAGTTGATCG
>JAEKKO010000350.1 GCA_019510335.1 Novosphingobium sp.
GGGGGGGGGGGGGGGGGGGGGGGGGGGGGGGGGGGGGCGCCTTTGCAGGCGAACCTCTCGCGTGAGGCGCCCCCTCCACCACCCGCTGCGCGGGCGGTCCCCCTCCCCCAGAGGGGGAGGACCTCATGACCCGTATCGTCGTCGGCGACATCGGCGGAACCAATGCCCGCTTCGCTCTCGCGGAGGTGGCGGAGGGGCGCGTGCTGGCGCTCGGCGGGCCGGCGATCTTCCCCACGGCAAAGCATGCCGGGCTGGCCAGCGCCTGGAAGGCCTATGGCGAAGTGATCGGCGAGCCGCTGCCCCGGCTCGCGGCGCTTGGCATCGCCGGGCCGGTAACGGGCGGACCGGTTCGTTTCCTGAATTCGCATTGGGTCGTCGAGCCCGGCACGATCGAGCGGGATCTCGGCCTCGACCACGCGCTGCTGCTCAACGATTTCGGCGCCATGGCCCATGCCGTCCACGCGCTGGACCCGCACCATTTCGCGCCGGTTTGCGGTCCCGACGTGCCGCTGCCCGAGCGCGGGGCGATCTCGGTGCTGGGCCCTGGCACGGGCCTGGGCGTCGCGGTCCTGCAACGGACAGACGCGGGGCCGGTCATCCTGGAGACCGAAGGGTCGCACATCCATTTCGCGCCTTTGAAACGGGCGGACTTCGGTCGAGCGGATCGTCTCCGGCCCCGGGCTCGGCGCGATCGTGCGTGCGCTCGCTCCCGGCGATGAACGCGGCGATGCCGCGCTGTGGGAAGCGGCTATCGCGCGCGGCGAGCCGCTGCTGCGCAATGCGCTGGGCCTGTTCCTCGACAGCTACGGCGCCGTCACCGGCGACCTTTCGCTCGCGCACGGCGCGCTCGGCGTGGCGCTCACCGGGGGCCTGACCAACCGGCTGCTGCATCTCATTCCCGGCAGCGGCTTCCACGCGCGGTTCTCGCATGGAAACCGTTCCGATCAAGCTCGTCACCCACCCGCAGCCGGGCCTGTTCGGCGCCGCGGCCGCCTTTGCCAGGAGCCAAGCCCCGTGAGCCATATTGAAGAGATCATGCTGACCGCGCCGGTCATTCCGGTGCTGGTGGTGGACGACCTCTCGCACGCGCTGCCGATCGCCGAGGCGCTGGTCGCGGGCGGGCTGCGCGTGCTCGAGGTGACCCTGCGCACCGCGGCCGCGCTCGACGCGATCCGTTTGATGAAGCAGGTGCCGGGCGCGATCGTCGGCGCGGGCACGGTGCTCAATCCCGCACAGCTTGAGGCGGCGCTGGAGGCAGGCTCCGAATTCATCGTCTCGCCCGGGCTCACCGAGCCGCTCGGCAAGGCGGCGGTCGCCGCCGGCGTGCCGTTCCTTCCCGGCACCGCCAATTCGGGCGACATCATGCGCGGGCTCGACCTCGGCCTCACCCGCTTCAAGTTCTTCCCCGCGGTCGCCTCGGGCGGCATCCCGACGCTGAGCGCGCTCGCCAGCGTGTTCGGCGAGGCGCGCTTCTGCCCGACCGGGGGCATCACTTACGCGACCGCGCGCGAGTGGCTGGCGCTCGACGCGGTGCTCTGCGTCGGCGGCAGCTGGGTCGTGCCCAAGGGCGTGCCCGACCCGGCGCAGATTGAAACGCTCGCCCGCGCCGCCAGCGGGCTGGGCCAATGAGCCAGAGCGCGACCGCAGTCGCCGATCTTGACCGCCGGCTGCAGGAACTGCACGTCCGCACCGCCGAGACGCCCCTGTTCAACCCGGTGTTTCAGCTCGGGCTCGAACTCTCGCGCCAGCTCGAAAGCGGCGAGCTGTCGCTCGACCAGGTCGAGAGCCTGGTGGCGGAGCTCGAATGCGAAGGCCTGCGCGCGCGCGCCGCGCGGCTGCACCGGCTGGTCTCGCCGCTCGATCCCGTGGCCAACGAGGCGAGCCTGCGAGAGCTCGCGGCCGAGGAAGACTTCTCCGCCTTCGCCGCGCGCTGGCAGCGGCCGCTGGCGCATGTCGTCTTCACCGCGCACCCGACCTTCCTGCTGACTAGGGCGCAGACCGCGGCGGTGGCCGCTTCGGCCTCCTCAGGCGACATCAGCGAGCAGACCACCTGCGCCGCGCCGCATGACCGTGACACGATCACGCTCGACACCGAGCACGAGGCGGTGATGGCGGCCATGGCGCGAGCGCAGGACGCGCGCGACCGCATCACCGGGCTACTGTTCGAGGTTGCCGCGGCGCGCTGGCCCAAGCGCTGGCGCAGCTTCCAGCCGATGCCCGTGCGGCTCGCCTCCTGGGTCGGTTACGACATGGACGGCCGCACCGACATCGGCTGGGCCACCTCGGTGCG
>JAEKKO010000358.1 GCA_019510335.1 Novosphingobium sp.
TCGGCCGGTTGCCAATGCCGCGTCGAGAGGGCGCTGCATGCTTGCTGACATGTCAAAGCTGCACGGCTCCGAAGCCGCACACGACCCAGCAGGGTCAGGATGCTTCGGTAGGTCATGGATGGGCGGGGCTTCTCAGAGCGCCTGGATCGCGGCGAGGAACGCGGAATCGTCCTGCCCCAGCGTCGCCGTGCGTTTGACGATGCGGCCCTCCGGATCCAGCAGCTCGATCGACGAGGAATGGTTGAATTCGCCGCTGGGCAGGCGGCGGTACTGGACGTCCAGGAGCGCGGCGATGCGGCGAACGTCCGCATCCGAGCCCCGCACCAGGCTCCAATTGGAATCGCAGCCATGCTTGATGGCGGTTTCCTTGAGTACCGCGACCGTGTCGCGTGCGGGATCGAAGGTCACCATCACGACGCGAAGGCGATCGCGCACCGCCGGCTTGAGCGAGCGGACGGTGTGCGCCACGGTCTCGAACAGAACCGGACAGACCATCTCGCAGGAGCTGTAGAACATGCTGACGAGGACGGGATGGCCGCGCAGCGAGGCGAGCTCGAAGGCGTGTCCGTCCTGGTCCGCCAGGGCTGCTCGCAGCTGGTAGAGCGAATCGCCCGGCGTTGCGCCCGTGGCGGCCCGGCCGGGCCTGGCGAGCGCGAGGCTGGCCACGCCGGCGGCGCCGAGAAGGCCGTAGCGCAGCGCGTCGCGGCGGGAAACAAAGGGCAGGGGAGAGGTCATCAGGGGTTTCCAGGAAGCGTGCGGGCGCATCGAAAGCCCAGCGAGCTGGTCGACTCGGAGGCTCCCAGCGACGACAACAGCGCGATGCGCATCAGCACCGCGAAGTTGTCGCGGTCGACGATGCTGATGGCGCCGGCACCGCAGAACTTGAGTCGATCGGGATCGCCTTGCGTGCGGCTGTCGCCGGCGATGAACAAGGCATTGAAGTCGTCGACCCACTCCCAGACCCGGTCGTTCAGGTCGTGGACGCCGTAGGCGTTGGCGGGACCGCCGACCGTGGGCGGCCGGTGCGAGGCGGGGCGCTCGTACCAGGACAGGATGCGTTGGCGCCAGGCGGGGTCGGCGCGGGCGTCGCGCCGGGTCTCGTCCGCCGCGGCGGCGTATTCCCATTCGAGCCAGCTGGGAAGCCGCGCGGCTTCGCTTTCGCAGAACGCCTGCGCGGCGAACCAGCTCACGCCGGTGACGGGGCGCCGGTCTGCGTCATCGCTGGCCGATGGATCGTCCACCGCGGGGCCGTCAGCCAGGTAGGCGGCGTCCGCGAAGACCGCCGGCGCCTGGCCACGCCGCCATTGGGGATGGCTCGCGAGAAACGCTCGAAATTCGCCGCGCGTGACGGGCGTCGACCGCAATTCGAAGGACGACAGGGTGGTCGTGGCCGAGGAGTCCGGCGTGGCGCCTTGCGGCAGCACGCTGGTGAATTCGCCGCCGGGGATCCGGACATACTCGGCGGCGGTCGCCTGGCCCGCGGCCACGCCGCTCGCGCCCGCCAGCG
>JAEKKO010000038.1 GCA_019510335.1 Novosphingobium sp.
CCCGGCGCCGATGTTCTGCGCGACCATCGCGCTGACGGCCGAGCCGATCGCAAACGCCGGCATCTGCAGGTAGTTCCACAGCTGCAGCGAGGCGCCGTACGCGGCGGCCGCGATCATCCCCTCGTGATTGACCAGGCCGATCATGATCAGGCCGGCGGCCGACATGACCAGCATCTGCGCGCCCATCGGCAGGCCCTTGCCGATGACGTAGCCGAGATCGCGCCCGCTCGGCCAAAGGTAGCCGAGCTCGTGGCCGCGCAAGCGCAGCGGCAGGTCGTGACCATAGACCCGCCATATCATGAACGACACACCGACGACGTTGGCCAGCGCGGTGGACAATGCCGAGCCCGCGATCCCCAGCGCCGGGATCGGCCCGAAGCCGCGGATCAACAGCGGGTTGAAGCAGACGTCGAGCAGCACGGTGATGATCATCGAGCGCAGGGGCGTGGTCGAATCGCCGGCGCCGCGCAGGCCCATGGCGATCATCATCGACATCGTCCCGAACGGCATGCTGACGAACGTCACCCGCAAGTACGCCAGCGCCTCGGCCCGGCTTGCCTCCGGGGTGCCGAGCAGCTGCAGCAGGTGCGGCGAGAAGAACCAGCCGAGCAAGCCGGCGGCGATCGCCATCAGGCCGCAGAAACCGGTGCCGGTCCCGAACGTGCGCCGGGCGGCATCCACGTCGCGCGCGCCGAAGTACTGGCCGACCTTGACCGTCGTCGCCATGCCGAAGCCGAACACCGCCGCGAACAGCAGGAACATGACAATGTTGGCGTTGGCGGTGGCTGCCAGCGCGCTTTCGCCGATCAGCCGCCCGACCCAGATCGAGTTGATCGTGCCGTTGAGGGTCTGCAGCAGGTTGGAGATCAGCGTCGGGATCGAGAACGTCAGCAAGGTGCGCAGGATCGGCCCCTGCGTCAGATCGCCGCGCATCGGCCGCGGCGCACGCGCCGCGGATTCCGCGGGCGAAGGGGAGCCGATGTCGTTCACGTCCCCCTCGTGTCGCCGTGGCTGTAGATATGCAAGCGATCGGACAAATTAAATTCGTATTTTGAACAAAGCTCGCTGAGCCAAACCGCCCGCGTCCGCAAAGTTCCACTGTTGCGCCCTTCGGGCATCAGGAAGATCCGCTCGGGCGGCAGGGCGAAGCGATCGCGCAGCTCGAGCACTTCGGCGAGGTCTGCTGGCTCCGCGATCACGAACTTGAAGAACGCGCGCGGCTCGGCCGCCCAACGGGCGAGGCGATCCGGCAGAAGGGCGAGCGCGGCGGGGTTGCCGCTGTGGGCGAGCTTGGGACTGACATTGTACTGCGCCACGCGACGGTCGAAGGTCGAGGGCGGGGAGATCGTGCCGTTGGTCTCGATCTCGACGGTCATAGGCGGCAGCAGCGCGAGCATCCGGGCGAGGGCCGCCGCCTGCAGCAGCGGCTCGCCGCCGGTGACGACCAGGCGCTTTTGCCCCAAGGCGCCGATCCGCTCGGCTACATCGGGTTCGGCAAGGACGAACTGGTTGTCGCTGCGATCGAAGTTGATGCCGTCGCGATGCGGCCGCGTGTCGCTCTCGAAGCGCCAGGTGTAGGCGGTGTCGCACCACACGCAGGCGAGATTGCAGCGCGACAGCCGCACGAACGCGCAAGGCTGGCCGGCGGAAGGCCCTTCGCCCTGGAGCGCGACGAAGATCTCCGGCTCGCCGGGCGTGATGGTGGCGAGGGTCGATACGCAGCCTTGCCCGCGCAGCGGGCTAGGCGAAGTTGGCTGGGGGTGAGAGCGCGCCGTTGGATCCCGTCGCGAGTTCACCCCCACCCAACTGCGGCCAAGCGGCAGAGCCGCTAAGCCTTCGTGTCCCTCCCCCATCAAGGGGGAGGAAGCGCGCGCGTCGCAGGCGTGGCGGTGAGTCACCCCAGCCGGACCAGCGCTGCCTTCAGGCGCTCGGCCTCGGCGGCGTGGGCGGCGTGATCGGCCCGGGCCTTGTCGACCGCCTCGGGCCTGGCCTTCTCGACGAACGCCGGGTTGTCGAGCCGCTTGGCGAGGGAGTCGCGCTCCTTTTCGGAGGCGGCCAGAGCTTTGGCGAGTCGGGCCTGTTCGGCGCCTATGTCGATCAAACCTTCAAGGCCGAAAAGGAAGTCAACTTCTTCAACGCCAAATGGCCGGCCCGAACCGGGGACGGTGTGTCGCTCCTCTGTCCTGTCCTCCAAGAGTCCGGTAGCTAAATCGATGCGAATACCAGTGTAAAAGAACTCGATTACTTCGATTTTCCCTATCCTTGCCAATATCGGGCCATACGAGACGAAGAGTGTCTTTAGACGATCAAACTCCTCATCAGAAAGTGTGCGGCGATCAGTTCCTACAAAAATCTTTAGGCCGGGTGCAATTGAGAGTTCAGACCGGATCGAGCGTACATTTTGCAGAAGTGCGATGATCCACTCGACCTCGCGCTTCGCCTCCGCGTCAACGCTCGCCCGCGGCTCAGGCCACTTCGCCAAGATCAGCTCGCACTCCCGCGCCCCCAGCGCGTTCCACAACTCTTCGGTGACGAACGGCATGAACGGGTGGAGCATCACCAGGATCTGGTCGAGCACCCAGCCGGCGACGGCGCGGGTCTCGTCGTCGATGGCGCCCTTGATCAGTTCCAGGTACCAGTCGCAGAAGCGATCCCAGACGAAGTGGTAGATGGTGTTGGCGGCGGCGTCGAAGCGCAGCTCGGCCATTGCCCGGTCGAGCTCGGCGACGGTTTCGACGACCTCGCCGACGATCCACTTGTTGACCGCGAGGCTCGCGGCCGGTGCCGCCAGCGAGGCGCTCGCGCCGATGCCGTTGGCTTGGCAGAAGCGGGCGGCGTTCCACAGCTTCGTGGCGAAGTTGCGGTAGCCCTCGACCCGGCGCTCGTCCATTTTGACGTCGCGGCCCTGGCTCTCCATCGCCGCCATGAAGAAGCGCAGCGCGTCGGCCCCGTACTTGTCGATCAGCCCGAGCGGGTCGACGACGTTGCCCTTGGACTTCGACATCTTCTGCCCGTCGGCGGCACGGACCAGGCCGTGCAGGTAAAGCCGCCGCCACGGCACGTCGCCGAGCAAGTGCATCCCCTGCATCGCCATCCGCGCGTCCCAGAAGAACAGGATATCGAAGCCCGAGATGAGCAGGTCGTTGGGGTAATGCCGGGCGAGGAGGGGGGATTTGTCATCGGGCCAGCCGAGTGTGGCGAACGGCCACAGCGCGGAGGAGAACCACGTGTCGAGGACGTCCGTCTCTTGCCAAAGGTAGACGTAGTCTGGGTCTCTGCCCGGCTCAGTGACATCCTTCAGTCGCCCTGGGGAATCCAGGAAGGCTATTGGCCTGCCCAGCGCCCTGTAATGGCTCAGTGCCAGCTTTTCAGCTTCAATCTCGTCATCCGCGACGAACACTTCGACGTTTGATAATCCAAGGTCGTAGCGGATTTTGTCACCGTCAATCCTTGGTCCAAACCATGCCGGAATCCTATGCCCCCACCATAGCTGGCGGCTGATGCACCATGGCTGGATGTTCTCCATCCAGTTGAAGAAGGTCTTCTCCCAGGCCTTTGGGATGATCTCGATGCGCCCGTCCCGCACCGCCTCGATCGGCCCCCCGGCGAGCTTTTCGGCGTCGACGTACCACTGGTCGGTCAGCCACGGCTCGATCACCACGCCGCCGCGGTCGCCGTAGGGCGTGGCGATGACGCGGTCCTCGACCCGCTCGAGCAGGCCCTGCTGCTCCAGCATCTCGACCACGCGGCGCCGCGCGTCGAAGCGGTCGAGGCCGACCAGCTCGTCGGGGATCAGCCCGTCGGCGGTTTGGACGATGCGGCCTTCGGCATCGAGCATGTTGAGCATGTCCGAGGCGCGAAAGCCAGCGCGCTTGCCGACCTCGAAGTCGTTGAAGTCGTGGCCCGGGGTGATCTTGACCGCGCCCGAGCCGAGCTCGGGGTCGGCGTGCTCGTCGGCGATCAGCGGGACCTCGCGCCCGGTCAGCGGCAGCCGCACTTTGGCGCCGCGGGCGAGCAGCGGGGCATAGCGCGCATCCGACGGGTGCACCGCCACCGCCATGTCGGCGAGCATCGTCTCGGGCCGGGTGGTCGCGACCGAGATCGCGCCCGAGCCGTCGGCCAGCGGGTAGCGGATGTGCCAGAAGTAGCCCTGGACCTCGCGCGTCTCGACCTCAAGGTCGCTGATCGCAGTCTTGAGCTTGGGGTCCCAGTTGACCAGCCGCTTGTCGCGGTAGATCAGCCCCTGATTATAGAGCTCGACGAACACTTTGACCACCGCACGGGTGAAGTGCGGGTCCATGGTGAACTGCTCGCGGCTCCAGTCCATCGAGCAGCCGAGCCGGCGCAGCTGCCGGGTAATCGCCCCGCCCGATTGCGCCTTCCACTCCCAGACGTGGGCGATAAACGCCTCGCGGCCCATTTCAGTGCGCTCGAGGCCCTGGCTGGCGAGGTTGCGCTCGACCACCATCTGGGTGGCGATGCCGGCGTGGTCGGTGCCGACCACCCACAGCGCGTCCTTGCCGCGCAGCCGCTCGTAGCGGACGACGACATCCTGCAGCGTGTTGTCGAGCGCATGGCCGATGTGCAGCGAGCCGGTGACGTTGGGCGGCGGATTGACGAGGGTGAACGGCACCGCATCGGGGCGCTCGGGTCGGAACAGCCCGTTGGCTTCCCAGTGGGCGTACCACTTCGCCTCGATCGCCGCGGGATCGAAGGTCTTGGCGAGCTGGGCGGGGGTTTCCGGGCTGGTCATTGCGGGCGGCGCTTTGCCAGTGCCCCCGCCCGCGCGCAACCCGTCGCGGGTCCGGGGCGACCCGCCGCCACCTTGTCGGCGCGGGCGTTTTCCCGCATGACGCCGGCCGATGCGCGAATGGGCGGACTTCACGGCTGAACCTGGCGACGGCGGCGCGGTCACCCTGACGCTCAAGGGCCCGCTGACGGTCGCGTCGATCGGGGCGATCGACCGCCGCTTGCGCGAGGTCTCCGAGCACGTCGCCGCGGTCGATCTCTCGCAGGTCAAGGAGATCGACACCGTCGGGGCCTGGACCGCCTGGCGCACCGCGCGCGACCATCAGGCCGAGATCACCGGGGCTAGCAACAAGGCGCAGCGGCTCATCGATTCCGTGAGCAGGGCCGAAAGCAGCGGCGCAATCACTCCGCCGCGTCCGCCGCTGCTGACGCGGGTGCCCGCCGCGGTGGGCGAGCTCGTGGTGGGCTGGGGCTCCGGCACGCTGGCGGTGCTCGGTTTCCTCGGCAGCGTGATCGTCGCATTCGGCAGACTGGCGCAGCATCCTTCGCGGTTCCGCGGCAAGTCGCTGGTGCGGCAGCTCGAGCTCGTCGGCGTTTCGGCGCTGGGCATCATCGGGCTGATGAGCTTTTTGATCGGCATCACTATTGCCCAGCAGGGGGCGGTTCAGCTCCAGCAGTTCGGGGCCGAGATCTACACCATCAACCTCACCGGCCGGCTCGCGTTTCGCGAGCTCGGCGTGTTGATGACCGCGATCATGGTCGCCGGCCGTTCCGGGTCAGCGTTCGCGGCGCAGATCGGCACGATGAAGCTGACCGAGGAAGTCGATGCGATGCGGACGATCGGAGTCTCGCCGACCGATGCGCTGGTCATGCCGCGGATCCTCGCCGCGGTGCTGATGATGCCGCTGCTCGGGTTCTATTCGGCGGTGATGGCGGTCATCGGCGGCGCGTTCATCTCGAATTTCGTGCTCGATATCCCCTTCTTCACGTTCCTCCTGCGAATTCAGGACGTGGTGCCGGTCCACGATCTCTGGGTCGGCTTGATCAAGGCGCCGGTGTTTGGCCTCATCGTCGCCATTGCCGGGTGTTACCAGGGGATGCAGGTGGCCGGTGATTCCGAAGACGTCGGCTTGAGGACGACGCTGGCCGTGGTCCAGGCGATCTTCATGGTCATCGTCCTCGACGCGATGTTCGCGGTTTTCTTTTCCGAAGTCGGCTGGAAATGAGCGATCAGGACGGCGCTCAGAACGGGAGTGTCCCCGAGGAGGCGCAATCCGACATTCCCGAGCCGTTTTCCGGCGATCATCCGATCGTGGTCAAGGGACTGCGCAATTCATTCGGAGAACAGGTCGTCCATGAAGACCTGTCGCTGACGGTGAACCGCGGCGAGATTCTTGGCGTCGTCGGCGGCTCAGGATCTGGCAAGTCGGTGCTGATGCGCTCGATCATCGGCTTGCAGGTGCCGGACGCCGGCTCGATCGAAGTGCTCGGCCATTGCATGACCGAACCACACGACAGTAACCTCGCGGCCGACGTCCGCTCTCGCTGGGGGGTGTTGTTCCAGGGCGGAGCGCTGTTCTCGACACTCACCGTGGCCGAGAACGTCGAGGTTCCGCTCAAGGAGTTCTATCCCGAGCTCGATGCCGAGCTCCTAGATGAGATCGCCCGCTACAAGGTGATGCTCTCGGGCCTGCCCGAGGATACGACCAGCAAGTACCCTTCGGAGCTTTCCGGAGGGATGCGCAAGCGTGCCGGCCTCGCGCGGGCGCTGGCGCTCGATCCCGAGCTGTTGTTTCTCGACGAGCCGACCGCCGGGCTTGACCCGATCGGTGCCGCCGCGTTCGACCGTCTGACCAAGGAGTTGCAGGACACCCTTGGCCTCACGGTGTTCCTGATCACCCACGATCTCGACACCCTTTACGAGATTTGCGACCGTGTCGCGGTAATCGCCGACAAGAAGATCATCGCGGTCGGCACGATCCCTGAACTGCTCGCGCTCGATCACCCGTGGATCCAGGAATACTTCAATGGTCCTCGTGGTCGCGCCGCCAAGGATGCGCAAGGGCGCGCCAAGAAGATGGACAATCCTGCCGCGGGCAGGGCATAGGGCCGGCAGATGGAAACGCGCGCAAACTACGTCTGGGTCGGCGCGGTCACGCTGGCCCTGCTCGTGATCCTTGCGGCGTTCATCATCTGGATTGCCCGGCTCAACCAGGGCCATCAGAACGATTACGATATCTTCTTCAAGCAGTCGGTCGAGGGACTGGCGAAGGGCTCCGACGTGACTTACGCCGGCGTGCCTGCCGGGCAGGTCAGGGAGATCGAGCTCTGGCGCAAGGACCCGAGCTTCGTCCGTGTGCGGATCAAGATCGACAGCAAGGTGCCGATCCTCCAGGGCACCGCGGCCACGCTCCAGGGCAGCTTCACCGGCGTTTCGACCATCCTCCTTGACGGTGGCGTGCGCGGCGCTCCGCCGATCACGGAGCTCGGCCCCGGCGGCGTGCCGGTGATCCCGACCAAGCCTGGCGGTCTGGGCGAGCTGCTGTCGAACGCGCCGTTGCTGCTCGAGCGGCTCGCGACGCTGACCGAACGGCTCACCGAACTGCTGTCCGACCAGAACCAGAGGTCGCTTACGGGAATCCTCGCCAATACCAATCGCCTGACGGCGAACCTCGCCGATTCCTCGCCGCAGGTGCAGCGGACACTAACCGAGCTGCAGATCACCTTGCGCCAGGCTTCGAAGACGCTGGCGAGCTTCGACCAGCTTGCCGGCTCGGCCAACGCCACGCTCAACCGCGAAGGGGAATCGGTCGCGCAGCAGTTGCGGACCACCTTGAAATCGGCACAAGGCGCGGCCGACGAGCTCCAGGCGACGCTCAAGGAAGTTCGTCCCGGCGCGCAGGAGCTGTCGCAGAGCACGCTGCCAGCCGCCGAGGCGACGTTGCGCGATTTGCGCGCGACGACCCGGGCGCTGCGCAATGTCACTGAAAAGGTCGAGGACCAGGGTGCCGGCGGCCTGATCGGCGGCGCCAAGCTGCCCGACTACAAGGGCAAGTGAGGCGGTTCGTGCGCGCGGCGCTGGCACCGAAGGGAAGCAGCAGGATGGAATCAGCCAACCAGCGGAGCGTGGTCCTCGGCCGAAGCGCGCTGCTGCTCGCATTGAGCGTCGCTCTCGGCGGCTGCCTCAGTTTCGGCGCGAAGCCGCCGCCGACGCTGTTCCGACTGACACCGGCAAGCGCTCCGGCCGCGGGGGCGGCCGTGACCGGGGTGGTGGCCGAAGCGCTGGTCGTGGTCGAGCCCGAAACCGACCGTCGCCTCGGTGTCGACCGGGTCCCGGTGCAGATCAACGATAGCAACGTCGCCTACCTGAAGAACGCCGCCTGGGTCGAGCGCCCGGCGCGGCTGTTCCGCGACCTGCTCGCCGAGACGCTGCGGGCCAGGGGCCGGGTCGTGTTCACGGCCGATGAGGAAGAGGCCGAAGGCAAGCGGCGGCTCTACGGACGCCTGCTCGATATGGGCTACGACGCTCGTCAGCAGGCGGTCGTGGTGCGCTATGACGCGGTGCGCGAAGGGCCCGGCGGAACCGTCGCGACGCGGCGCTTCGAGGCAGTCGAGCGGGGGGTGGCGGCGACTCCGGCCGCGGTCGGCCCGGCGCTCAACCGCGCCGCCAACTCGGTTGCGGCACAAGTGGCAGCCTGGGTGGGGTGAGCGGCTGCAGGGTTTGAGCGGCATCAATGTCGTTTTCTGACGTATCGACGAGTGGACCGTCCATGGACCAGACGCCCCACAGCCGCCGTATCCTCGTCATCGATGCCCATCCCGATCCAGACCCCGCCCACTTCGATCACGCGCTCGCGGCGGCCTATTGCGAGGGGGCAGCGGCGCATGACGTGACAGTATTGAAGCTCGCAAATCTCGACTTTCCGTTTCTCCGCCGACCATCGGACTGGATGGAAGGGGCGCCCCCGCCCGCCATTGCCGCTACGCAGGAGCAGATCCGGGCGGCCGAGCACATCGTGCTGATCTATCCGCTGTGGCTCGGCGACGTTCCGGCGCTGCTCAAGGCGTTTCTCGAGCAGGTGATGCGACCAGGTTTCGCGCTCGCCTATCGCAAGTCGGGGCTGCCGAAGAAGCTGCTCAAGGGCCGCACCGCGCACCTAGTGGTGACGATGGGCATGCCGGCGTTGTTCTACCGGCTGGTCTACGGGGCGCACAGCGTGAAGAGTCTCGAGCGCAACATCCTCAAGTTCGTCGGAATCCGTCCGATTGCCCGCTCGATCATCGGTGGCGTCGAGGATGCGGAGACGCGCGGGGAGTGGCTCCAGCGCATGCGCGATGCTGGGCGCGACGGTCGCTAGCGGGTCACTCCGCTTCGATTTCCGCGATCGTCTGCTCAAGCCACTCGCGCGGCGTGCGGGCGCGGCCGATGTCGCAAATGAACTCCTGACCGCGGCGGGCGCTCAGCAGTCTATCACCCGGCAGCCAATGCTTGGGGTCACGATGGTACGTGAGCCCCCGCTGCCGGAGCCAGGGTGGCACTGCCCACACGTTCAGCGGTCCTCCGGCGACCGTCAGGCGCAACCTCGGCGAGGCCAGCGTCGCGGCCTGGCCGGAGCCAAAATAGATCGTGTTGTTACGATCCCAGTCGCCGATGAAGTGCGGGTGGGGTCGGCGTGGCTCGCGCCAGCCGAGGTGCCGTTCGACCGCACCGGGAGATCCAGCCCATTCCACCCGCAGATAGGCGAAGATGCGGTGGTGGCGTTCCCCGGTCTCCCGATCACCGAACAGTCCGAAGAACACGAACGTGTCGCCCGGGCCGACGCCGTGGTTCGCCAGGTGCCCCTGTGCCGCGCCACATTGGCCAAACCAGCAGTGACCGTCGGCAAACAGCGGGTCGTCGTGGCACAGGCTGCCGCGGTGGAGCTTGCGACGCGTGACGTCCTCGACAAGGTCGCCCAGGCCGAGGTCACCGTAGCTCGTAACCGAACAGGCCGAGGCCGGAATCGGCAGTGAAATCGGCCTCCCACCGATGATCGGCGACGGCACCCCGCCGGCCGAACTGTCGAAGCCCTTGCGGCTGAACACGATCCGCATGCCTCAGCCCCGCGCCAGTTCAGCGAAGCGCATGGCGGCCGCGAACGCGGCGAAGCGGTTGGCGCGGCTCGCCTCGGCTTCGGCGTCGGCGCCCCACAGCTCGGCCTGGAAGTCCTCCTCGAGGTTGGCCGCGGCCCACAGCGCCTCGGGATCGGTGCCGGGCTCGATCGCCGCGAGGGCGGTGACCAGAGAGGCGGCGAGGCTCGCCAGCGTGCGTAGTGCCGCCAGGGTGAAGTCGTCGTGCGTGGCCAAGACCGCGCGCAACCGGGCGAGGGTCGCCGCGGCTTGCGAGCGGTGGACGATCCCGGCGACACGCTCGAAACGGATGTCGTAACGTGCTTCGGCGGCGGCGAGGATCGGCTCCCACAGCGCCTCCTGCCGCCGGCGCAGCGTTTCACCAGGCTCGGCGCGGTAGCACAACGTGTCGGTCTCGGCATACGTCAGCAGGGTGGCGATAGTGCCCTCGCGGTCAGCCGCCACCGCGTCGATCGCGAAGTCGGCGAGGTCGCGCATGGGGAAGCTGCGCGGGTCGATTTGCCCCCTTTGAGCACCCCACTCGCCGGCGAGCGCCTCGGCGAGGGCTGCCGACGGCACGATCTGGGGCCGCGCGCCCTGCGTCCGCACCGGCCGACCATCGAGCTCGACTCGCCAGCCGCCCTCGACGGGAACCGCCGCGGCTTGCTCGTAGAACCGCTTCACGGCTGCGGAGTGCGCCAGCGCTTGGCCAGCAGCATCGGCACGATGAACACGTCGGCCATGCCGTTGGCGATCAGGACCCAGCCGATCGCTTCGGGCCACGCCAATTGACCTTGGGTGATCAGCAGCCCGAGGATGACCTGGGCCACACCGGCCGCGCGCACCGCCTGGAGCACGAAGAACCGCGCCCTGGCCGGGTCGCTCGGGTTCGGTTCGGCGGTCATTCCAGCAGGTAGTCCTGCAGCGCCGCGGGATCGGCGGCGACGAACTCGGCGCCGGCCTCGATAAGCTCATGCGGCGCATGGTAGCCCCAGGCGACGCCGAGCGCGCGCACCCCGGCGGCCCGCGCCATCGCCATGTCGAACACGGTGTCGCCGATCATCACGCTGTGCTCGGGCGCAGCCACTGCCTCGGCGAGCGCCGCTTCGAGCATCGCCGGGTGGGGCTTCGACGGGTGGCGGTCCGCCGTCTGCAATGTCGTGAAGCGCTCCGCCAAGCCGTGGCTGGCGAGGCAATGGGCGACGCCGCGATCCGATTTACCCGTTGCGACGCCGAGGGACCAGCCGGCATCGTGAAGCGTGGCGAGCAGTCCCGCGATGCCGTCGAACAAGGGTTCCGCCAGCGCTCCGCGCTCACGGGCGCTGCGGTAGGCGGTCTTGTAGGCCTCGACGACGGCGGCATGGCTGTCCTCGCTGGCATCTGGCAGCAGCCGCCGCACCGCGAGCGGCAGGCTCAGGCCGACGATCCGCCGCACTGCCTGCCGATTCGGGGCGGCGATCCCGACTGTGGCGCAAGCGTCGTCCATCGCCGCGCAGACGGCATGCTGCCCATCAACCAGCGTGCCGTCGCAATCGAACACCGCGAGCCGGACGGTCATGGCGCAATGCTCCGCATCAGCGCGGCGATCGCCGGGGCGCCGTTAGCCTCGAGCCCCGCTGCGGCGCGCTCGCGCTCGGCCGCCGCCTTGTTCTGGCTGAGCTTGAGGGTTGGTCGCCACGCTTCGACCTCGAGCTCGAAGCCGACGATTGCGGCGAGCAGTGCGTTCAACTTGCCATCGGGGACTTTGGCCATCGTCCATGGCAAGCCCTCGGCGATCCGCGTCTCCTCGCGGGCGGTCAGCACCTCGAGCAATCCGAGAAGACCCTCGGCATCCATCCGCCGCACGCGGCCCTCGAGTTCGAGCGCGACGTAGTTCCACGTCGGGACCTGCTCGGGGTCGGCATACCAGCGCGGGCTGACATAACCCTCCGGGCCGTTGACGACGGCGAGCGCCGTCGCCCCGTCGATGTGCCGGGTCAGCGCATTGCCGCGCGAGAGATGGAATTGCACGGCGTCATCGCCGGTCCAGAGCAGCGGCACGTGCGCCACACGCGGCCCATCAGGGGTCGCGGCGAAGATCATGCCGAAACCGATTTCCGCGATCATCGCCTCCATCAGGGCGCGGTCGTCGCTGCGGAAGGCGGGGTTGGGGTGCATCAGTGAGTCTTGGGCTTACGGCCGAGCGGCCGCGGCTTTCCGGCGGGCTTGGTCCTGGCGCCGGCCGCCGGCTTGGCCGCGACTTTGCCGGGCGGCTTGCCGGCGGGACCGCGCTCGCCCCGCTGGCGCCCACGCCGTTCGCCGCGGCGTTCCTTGCGATACTGTTTGGCGTGGGCCTTGGCCGCCGCTTTCTTCGCTTCGCGGGCAGGCACCGACGGGGCCTGGAGCAGCGCTTCGCCGTCGGACTCGCCGAAACCGAGCTGGGCCATGCTCGCCGCGAAGTGTTCGGGGAGAGGCGCGGTGACGTCGAGTGGGGCGCCATCGGGATGGTCAATGAACAGGCGCCGCGCGTGGAGGTGCATCTTGCGGCTGATGCTGCCGGTGAGAAACGCGGCCTGGCCGCCGTACTTGCCGTCGCCGACGATCGGGTAGCCGATCGCCGCCATGTGGACGCGCAGCTGGTGGGTCCGGCCGGTCAGCGGCTGGAGCTCGACCCAGGCGGCTCGGTTGCCTGCACGATCGATCACCCGGTAGCGCGTGCGCGCGATCTGGCCGCGCTCGCTTTCGTCGACCATCATCTTCTCGCCGCCGGTGCCGGGCTGCTTGGCCAGCGGCAGCTCGATGAGGCCGTCGCCGATCTCCGGCACGCCGACGACCAGCGCCCAGTAGATCTTGCGCGCCGAGCGCCCGGAGAAGCGTTTCGAGAAGAACGCCGCGCTGCCCGGAGTGCGCGCGATCAGCAGCACACCGGAAGTGTCCTTGTCGAGGCGGTGGACGAGGCGTGGCCGCGGCCCGTCGCCTGCAAAGGCATCGAGCAGCCCGTCGACGTGCTCTTTCGTGCCGCTGCCACCCTGCGTCGCAAGGCCCGGCGGCTTATTGAGCACGATCGCGGCACGGTCCTGGTGAATGACCATCGCGTCGGCCTGCTCGATCTGCTCTTCGCTCAGCGGTTGCCGCGCGCGCGGTGCCCGTTCGGCCGGGGCTCCGCCGGGGGGGACGCGCAGCACCTGACCAGCGGCGAGCCGGTCAGCCGGATCGGCCCGCTTGCCGTCGATCCGGATCTGGCCGGTGCGAGCCCAGCGCGATACGGTGGCGAAGCCGACTTGCGGCAGGTGGCGCTTGAACCAGCGATCGAGCCGCACGCCGTCGTCATCGGCGGCGACGGTGAACTGGCGGACGGTGTCGCTGGTCATGCCGCTCGCCTTAGCCGGGCCGCGCGCGCTTTCCAATCGGCTGCCCGCGCGGGCGATAGGCTGCGCTTCGACGAGTCCGATTGTCTGCGCTTGTCAGGTATGGGCGATTTTGCTAGCGGCACGCCATTCCGGCCGATCCTACACGGGAATCGGCACGGACTTCTGTTTTCGTGAGGTCAGTAGTTCATGCAAATTCTCGTCCGCGACAACAACGTCGACCAGGCTCTGCGCGCGCTCAAGAAGAAGCTGCAGCGCGAGGGCGTGTACCGCGAGATGAAGCTGCGCCGTCACTACGAGAAGCCGTCCGAGAAGCGCGCGCGCGAGAAGGCCGCCGCCGTTCGCCGCGCCCGCAAGCTCGAGCGCAAGCGGATCGAGCGCGACGGCGGCAAGTAACGCGCGCGGGCGCGCTTGATCGCGCCGCCGGGTTGAGCCAAAGGGGCGCGGGGCCAATCCCCGCGCCCTTTTTGCTGCTCATTCGCAGGACTTGCCGATGACCGAAGTGACCCGCGTTCCGTTGCAGCCGATTTCCCGGAGCTCGCTCGGCAAGCTATGGATCGGGATCGCCGCTACCGTGATCGCCGCTGGTGGAGTCGCTTGGGCGACGCAGCCCGCTCACGTCACGGTGCAGACGATAAAGCCGGGCACCGGCCCCTCGCCGACGGTCGAGGACGTGGCGCTGATCAACTACAAGGGCACGCTCGACAACGGCACGGTGTTCGACCAGCAGAATCAGGCGGTGCTGCCGCTGCAGGGGGTGGTGCCGGGCTTCACCAAGGCACTCGAGCAGATGCAGCGCGGCGGCAAGTATCACGTCCGCATTCCCGCATCGCTCGGCTACGGGGCAAAGCGCGCGGGGCCGATCCCGCCGAACTCGACGCTGAACTTCGACATCGAGCTGATCGACTACCGCAACCGCGCCGAGATCGAGCAGCAGCAGCGGATGATGGAACAGCTGCAGCAGATGCAAGGCGCGCAACAAGCACCCGGCGGCGCAGCTCCGGCGCCCGGCGCCAGGGCGACCGCGCCGCAGCCCTGAGGAATTCGAGGCCGCCATGTCCGTCGATACTGCTACCGTGGCGCGCATTGCCGCGCTCGCCCGTCTGCAATTGAGCGAAGCCGAGCTGGAGGCGATGGTTCCGGAGCTCAACGGCATCCTCGCCTGGGTCGAGCAGCTCGGCGAAGTCGACGTCAGCGGGGTCGAGCCGATGACCGCGGTGATCGAAAACCACCTGCGGCTGCGCGACGACGTCGTCACCGACGGCGGCATACGCGACCAGGTGCTCGCCAATGCGCCGGCCGCCGAGCACGGCTTTTTCGCCGTGCCGAAGGTGATCGAGTGATGGCCGGGTGGCGTGTGCGCGCATCCTTCGACAGACTCAGGATGAGCGGACGATTTGAATCCTTTTTCCAGGATCCCGCTCGTGCTGAGCTTGTCGAAGCACGCGCGCTGAGGATCGCCCCATGAGCCAGGACCTCACCGACCTCGGCGTCGCTGCGATCCGGGACGGGGTCGCCAATGGCGGCTTTAGCGCCGTGGAAGTCGCCGAGGCGTTCAACGCCAATGTCGCGGCCGCCCAGCACGCCCTTAATGCGTTCATCGTCGCCACACCGGAACGCGCCCTCGAAGCCGCGCGGCGGGTCGATGCCGACCGCGCCGCGGGCAAGCCCCTCGGCAGGCTCGCGGGCGTGCCGATCGGGATGAAGGACCTGTTCGCCACGGCCGGGGTCCAGACCACCGCCGCAAGCCACATTCTCGAAGGCTTCACGCCGACCTACGAATCGACCGTCAGCCAGAAGCTGTGGGACGCCGGCGCGGGTATGCTCGGCAAATTGAACCTCGACCAGTTCGCGATGGGCTCGTCCAACGAAACCAGCTATTTCGGCAACGTCGTCTCGCCGTGGCGGCGCAAGGATGGCGGCAATGCCGCCCTGGCGCCGGGGGGCTCGTCCGGCGGCAGCTCGGCGGCGGTTTCGGCGCGCCTCGCGCCCGCCGCCACCGGCACCGACACCGGCGGCTCGATCCGCCAGCCGGCCGCGTTCACCGGCATCTCGGGCATCAAGCCGACCTATGGGCGCTGCAGCCGCTGGGGCATCGTCGCATTCGCCAGCTCGCTCGACCAGGCGGGACCGATGGCCCGCGACGTGCGCGACTGCGCGATCATGCTCGAGGCGATGGCCGGGTTTGATCCGAAGGACTCGACCAGCCTCGACCTGCCGGTGCCGGCGTGGGAGGCGGACCTGAACTCCGGCCTCAGGGGCAACAAGGTCGGCATCCCGCGCGAGTACCGGATCGACGGGATGGACGCCGACGTCGGCAAGAGCTGGGACGATGGCATCGCCTGGCTGAAGGACGCCGGTGCCGAGATCGTCGAGATCAGCCTGCCGCACACGCGCTACGCGCTGCCCGCGTACTACATCATCGCCCCGGCCGAAGCGTCGTCGAACCTCGCCCGGTATGACGGCGTGCGCTACGGCTTGCGCGAGCTGCCCGACGGCGCGGGATTGCAGGACATGTACGCGGCGACCCGGGCGGCAGGGTTCGGCGCCGAAGTCCGCCGCCGCATCCTGATCGGGACTTACGTGCTCTCGGCCGGGTTCTACGACGCCTATTATACCCAGGCGCAGAAGGTCCGCACCCTGATCGCCCGCGATTTCAAGAACGCCTGGGCGAGCTGCGACGTGATCCTTGCCCCGACCGCGCCGTCGGCCGCCTTCGCGCTCGGCGAGAAGACCGCCGATCCGCTGTCGATGTACCTCAACGACGTGTTCGCGGTTCCTGCGAGCCTGGCCGGGCTGCCGGCGATGTCGGTCCCCGCCGGGCTCAACCGCGAGGGCCTGCCGCTTGGCCTGCAGATCATCGGCAGGCCGTTCGACGAGCAGGGCGTGCTGAACGCAGGCCTCGCGATCGAGCAGCGTGCAGGCTTCACCGCACGGCCGGAGCGGTGGTGGTGATTTGACGGTATTACCCTCCAGCGGTAATACTTCGGCATGAGCTATCACAGCAACATGACCAGTAAGGGCCAGGTCACCGTTCCCAAGGACATCCGTGACGCCCTGGGATTGCTGCCCGGCTGTCAGGTCGAGTTTAAGCTCGATGCCGAGGGCAATGCCATTCTCCGCAAGGCCAACGACGAAGCGCGGCTCAAGGCCCGCGAGGAAGAGTTCATCCACCGGGTGCAGGAAGTCCGCCGCAAATTCAAGGCGATGGACACGATGCCCAACAGCGGAATGGACGGGCTTGCTTACCAGCGTTGGCTTCGCGGCGACGAGTTCGAGGAGTGATCCTCGACACCAATGTCGTCATCGACCTGATTGACGGCGCCGGCTCAGCCGACTTCGTCGCCAGGATCGCTGCGCTGCAATCCCGTCACAGCCTGGTGGTCAACGAAATCATCTTTGCCGAAATTTCGAGCCGGTATGCGTCCGCGGACGATGTTTTCGAATTGCTCTCGGCGCTTCGGCTGCGGCTCATCCGCCTATCGCTGGTGGACTGTCACCGCGCCGGAGCGGCCTTTGGGGTCTATCGCCGCGAAGGCCGGAGCCGCACGACGATACTGCCCGATTTCCTGATCGGCGCGCAAGCAGAAGGACAGGGCTGGCCGATCGTCACGCGAGACCGTAAGGGCTTCGCCAAATATTTCCCCAAGGTCGATTTAATCGACCCCTACGAAGGCTCGTGATGACGATATCCCCTTACCGCATCCGCGGCGAGACCGGCGAGTGGGAGGTCGTCGTCGGGCTCGAGGTGCACGCCCAGGTGGTCTCGCGCTCGAAGTTGTTTTCGGGCGCGGCGACCACGTTCGGGGCCGAGCCCAACGCCCAGGTCAGCCTGGTCGACGCGGCGATGCCGGGGATGCTGCCGGTGCCCAACCGCGAGTGCATCCGCCAGGCGGTCCGCACCGGCCTCGCGCTCGACGCCCAGATCAACAAGTGGTCGCGGTTCGACCGCAAGAACTACTTTTATGCCGACCTGCCGCAGGGCTACCAGATCAGCCAGCTCTACCACCCGCTGGTCGGCGAGGGCACGATCGAGATCAGCCTCGACGACAAGGACCCGGAAGGGTCGACCAAGACCGTCGGGATCGAGCGCATCCATGTCGAGCAGGATGCCGGCAAGCTGATGCACGACCAGCATCCGACGATGAGCTACGTCGACCTAAACCGCTCGGGCGTGGCGCTGATGGAGATCGTCAGCCGCCCCGACATGCGCTCGCCCGCCGAGGCCGGGGCGTACTTGCGCAAGCTGCGCGCGATCCTGCGCTACGTCGGCTCGTGCGACGGCAACATGGAGGAAGGCTCGATGCGCGCTGACGTCAACGTCAGTGTGCGGCGCCCGGGCGAGCCGTTCGGGACGCGGACCGAGACCAAGAACGTCAACTCGGTGCGCTTCGTCATGGCCGTGGTCGAGCAGGAGGCGCGGCGCCAGGTCGATCTGATTGAGGATGGCGGAAGGGTGGTGCAGGAGACCCGGCTCTACGACCCCGACCGCAACGAGACCCGCTCGATGCGCAGCAAGGAAGACGCGCACGACTATCGCTACTTCCCCGATCCCGACCTGCTGCCGCTCGAGCTCGACGATGCGTTCGTGGCCAATTGCCGCGCCAGCCTGCCCGAGCTGCCCGACGCCAAGCGCCACCGCTACGAGACTACGCTCGGGCTGACACCGTACCTCGCCGGGGTGCTGACCGCCGAAGTCGAGACCGCGCGATGGTTCGAGGCGCTGCTCGCCGCGACTGCCGTTAAGCAGGGCAAGGATCAGGCCGCCGTCGCCCGGCAGACGGCGAACTGGCTGACCGGCGAGCTGTTCGGTGCGCTCAACCGCCTCGGCCGGAACCTTGAGGACGCGCCGGTCAGCCCCGAGCAGTCCGCCGAGCTCCTCGCGCTGGTGGCGGACGGCACGATCTCAGGCTCGATCGCCAAGCAGGTGTTCGAGAAGATGCTCGAGAGCGGCGATGCGGCCGGCGCGATCGTCGAGCGCGAGGGCCTCAGGCAAACCTCAGACGCCGGCGCGATCGACGCCGCCGTCGCCAAAGTCCTCGCCGACAACGCCGATAAAGTGGTGCAGTACAAGGCCGGCAAGGAAGCGCTGTTCGGGTTCTTCGTCGGCCAGACGATGAAGGCGATGCAAGGCAAGGCCAACCCGCAAGTGGTGAACGAAGCGCTGCGGAAGACGCTGGGGTAGATTCGTCGTTAACGGCGCGGATTTGCTCTTGATTCACTGGCCTGATTGGGCAGATTGAGCCGTACCGCTAGGGGAGCGGACGAAGGGGGCTCGGTGAAATTGTTAGAAAAGTGGCTTGCCCCGGCGCTTGCTTGCGCCGGGCTCTGGAGCATGCCTGCTTACGCGCAGGAGAAGGACGCGGTACGCCCCGGGTTTTCGGCGGACTCGCTGAAAGGCCAGAAGATCGTGCTGTTTCGGCCGGCGGTATGGGTCGGAGCGCAATCGACTGGCGGACTCGCGGAACCGAACGCCGACTGGACCGAACAGGCGCGCGGCCTGATGGCCACGGAGTTGGCTCAGCAGCGGGCTCGGTTCGACAACGAGGTAGTTCCGGAGCCGGACCTCGCAGGAAGCGACGCCACGCTTCTTTCGTCGTATCGCGCTCTGTTCAAGACAGTCGCGCATTCCGTCGTCACCTATCAGTTCTTCAAAGGCAACCGACTGCCGACGCGCAAAAATCATCCATTCGAGTGGACACTTGGCGACGGGATTCGCCGGATCGCCGAGCTTACCGGCGCCCGCTATGGATTGTTCGTCACGACGGATGACCAGTACGGCACCCTTGGGCGGAAGATCTTCCAAGTCCTTGCGATCGGGCTCGTTGGAGTGCCGGTGACCTCAGGCGTGCACACCGGATACGCCGGACTGATCGATCTGCAGACGGGCGAACTTGTCTGGCTTCGTGCCGACGAGCAGATGGGCGGTGATGTCCGCAACGACGAGGGCATGCACAAGCGGGTCGGCGAGCTGCTCAAAGGCTTTCCGGCGATGAAGGCGGAACTCGCGGTTCAGGCAAAGTCGCAAGCGAAGTGATCAAGCATCTCGCGCCGTTCGCACTGGTGCTCGCCATTGTCCCGAATGCTGGCGCGGCCGCGGACAAGCCGGCGTTCACGCTGCCGCCGTATGCCGGTGCGTACCAGCCGCAAGGAAAGGACGAGCGCGGGCTGTGGATGGAGCTCGACGAGCAAGAACGGCAGTTCCGCGACGCCCCTGCAATCCTCCATCAGCCGAAGCTGACCGAGTTCGTCCGAGGCGTGCTGTGCCGCACTGTCGGCGAGGATCGCTGCGGTTCCACTCGGGTCTACGTCGTCCAGGATGCCTCGATGAATGCCGCGATGGCGCCAAATGGAGAGATGCTGGTTCACACAGGCTTGCTCGCCCGCGTACATTCCGAGGCGGAGCTCGCCACAGTTTTGGGCCATGAGTTCGCCCATTTCGAACGGCGCCACACTCTGCAGCACTTCCGGGCGCTGCGTCGTGCAACCGACTGGGTTGCGTGGCTGTCGCTCGGGGGTGTGGTGACCCGCACGCCCGTAGCTTCGGCTCAAAGCAGCATTGTCGGTGCTGTCTTTCAATTCCAGCGCTTCGAAGAGGAGGAGGCGGATCGCCTCTCGACCCAGTTCGTCCGCGCCTCGCCTTACCGGCTGAGAGCGTCGATAGTCTGGAAGCGGGCGATGGAAGAAAACGATGCGCTCCGCACCGAGCGCGGTCTGCGCAGGGTTCAGCACCTCGTTCCCACGCTCACCGACACCCATCCGACCGATCTGCAGCGCTTCACCTACCTCTCACAGATCGAAGCCGAGGCGGGCGATGCGGGCGAAGATGGGGTAGACCGCTACAAGGCGGCAACTGATCCGCTTCTCCCGCTGCTGTTCCAGCCGCTGATCAAGGGAAACGACTTTGCTGCCGCCGATTACGTCATCCGCTCGCGCGGAGAGGCCCTCGGCTGGGATGGCCCGCTGCTGACGATCCGGGGCGAACTGTATCGCGAGCGCGGCAACCCGCGCGACCTGGTCGCTGCTCGCGACATGTTCGAGCATGCGAGCGCTCAGAGCAACGCTCCGGCGGAGGCTTGGCGCGGTCTGGGCCTGTGCGCGCTGCGGCTCGGCGACGCCGATGCTGGCCGCAAGGCGATAGCCGAATATGTGAAACGGGCGCCGAGCGCCCCAGATGTCGCCATCTTGAAATCCCTACTGGAGAGCTGATCCCGTGAATTCATCCTCGATCTTGATCCGGACCGCCGTTGTTGCCCTGGCGATCATCGCCGCCACGCCCGTGCAGGCCGGATGGAAGCTGATCCCGGCCAACACCGCCCAGCCGCTGGAGGCGATGAAAATTGTGCCGCAGAGCGATTGGAACCAGGCGAGCCGCGCGCCGGGCAGGCAGGGGCAGATGTGGACTCACGACGGGTTTGAGCTGAATGGTCTCGAGCTGTTCGCAGGCGTTCCAGCGGGTCAGCCGCTCTACCGGGAACGCAATGTCAAAAAGAATCCGATGCCGAAGTTCGACAAGGGCATGCTCCTGCCTGATCTTGCCGATTTCTTCGAACGCAGCTTCCGTGCGCAGAACCAGGTGTCGGACTTCACCGTCGAGACCACCGAGCCGACAATGCTCGGGATCGTCAAGGGCATCGCATTACGCTATCGCTATAGTCTGCCCGGCGATGAACTCGTCCGACGCGGCGAGGTCCGCCTGGCGATAAAGGACGCGAAGCTCTACGTCGTCAATTTCTATGCGCCGTCGCTGCATTATTTTGATGCGGGGCTTCCAGAGGCGCACGCGATCATGGATGCGGCGCGGTTCTGAGCGGCCGCCAACTCCTGCGCGCCGAGGCGGCAACGAAGATCACGTCGATCGCATAGACCAGCATCTCCAGCAGGTTGGCGGCAGCGGCAACGCCAGCCGCTGCGTCGGGCTTGAGCTCGGCCCGCCAGGGGGAGGGCAGGACCGCGGCCATCGAGCCGTCCGGCATAAGCGCGCCTGTGGATCGGCGAAAGGCGCTCAGCGGATCGTAACCTTCCCGCGTTAGCGCGCTCGGCGATGATTCAGTCGAGCCCGCTTGCGGTAGCACTATGTAGTGCCGCTTCTTTCCTTCTGCTGCCAGCTCCCGCGCAGGCCCAGGAGGTCTTCGCCGGCGCTTTCGCTCACGGCGTCAACACGCCGCTGACCCTAGACACCGGAGAGCGCGGGCTCGATCTCGAGCTCGGCTACCGGTTCCCCCGCCTGACCGGCGTGCGCCTGATCGGCGGTCCGGCGCCGTACGTGCTCGCCTCGCTCAACACCAAGGGCGAGACCAGCTTCGTCGGCGGCGGGCTGGCCTGGAAGATCGGGGCAGGGCCGGCGTTCGTACGACCGGGCATCGGGCTGGTCGTCCATACCGGACCCAACTTCCGGATCAATCCACGCTCGGGCTTGCGCAGCGATCTCGGCAGCCGGGTCCTGTTCGAGCCGGAGCTCGGCATCGGCATGCACGTCGCCCCACGCACGACGCTGGAGGCGAGCTGGACTCACATCAGTCACGCCAAGCTGTTCAACGCGGAGCAGAATCCCGGAATCGACATGTGGGGCGTGCGCCTCGGCTTCGCCATCCATTGACCGCTTCGCGCCGCCCCGCCTAAGCACC
>JAEKKO010000239.1 GCA_019510335.1 Novosphingobium sp.
AAGCCTGGCAAGAGCATGGTCATCGGCGGCGGCATTGCCGCGGTCGCGGTCCTCGCGGTGCTTGGATACGCGCTGTCGGGCGGCGGCAAGAAAGCCGCGCCACCGCCCACGGCCCCTGCGTCCGCCCCTGCCGTCCCGGTCGGTCCCCCGCCCGCCGATCCGGCGGCAACGGCGCGGCAAGTGATCGCCACCGCGCTGCCGAGCGTGCCGTGCACCTGGCTCGACCTCGTCCACGTCGACACCAAGGCGAACAGCGTTGGCCTCGCGTTCCGCGGCGTCGCCGGCAAGCCGGCCGAGGCGCAAGGACAGATCAGCCGCCTGCTCGCCGAGAAAGGGCTGCAGGCGGGCTCGATCGACTTCAGCGATGTCTCGCCGATCGACGCGCGCGAATGCGGGCCGCTCGAGGCGTTTCGCCAGATCCGCGCTGCGGGCGGCGACCGGCTGTCGGTTCCGCAGCGCAGCTTCGCGATGGTCAAGCTCGGCCCCGACGCAGGGGCCGATGCCGGCAAGATGGGCGCGCCGGCGGTGATCCAGCTTAGCCTCAATGGCCTGAGCGACGATCTCGCCCTCGTCGGCATCGAGCCGAGCGGGGCGATGACCGAGTTCGTCTCGAGCCGCCACGACGTCACCGACAATCCCGACATGGAGAAGCCGCAACCGGGGGTCTATCGCTTCACCCTCAACACCACCCACACCGGCTGGTCGGGAATCCTGATGCTGACCGGCAAGGGCCCGTTCGACAAGACGCTGCTCAGCGGGCCGGCGGGCTCACACGGTCCTGACTGGCCGCAACGATTCCTCAAGGAAGCACAGCAGCGCGGGTGGAAGGCTGAAATGGTCTGGTACCGGACAGTCGAGGGCTCGACCTGACTCAGCGCTTGGCCGACATTTCCTCGTAAGCGCGGCGAAATTCCTTGGCGAAGACGTCCATGAACGCCTCGTCGGAGCCGTGGGCGACGCCGCCGAACTCGCGCTCATAAGCCTTCCACAGCGCCGCGTCGCGGGCGCCGGGCATGATCTTCGCCAGCAGGCCGCCGTGCTCGGCGCGGGCGCGGATGGCGGTCGGGGAGAAGCGGTCGAGCGTGGCGCGCAACGCGCCCTGCATCGCCTTCAGGGTCGCCATCTGGTGCGCCTGAAGGTCCTTGTAGGCGTCCTCGATTGCCCGGTCGGGGGACATGAACCCGCGTTCCGTCGGGTTGAGCAGCTGGGCCAGCGCCTGCTCCGGCGAGCGCGCGAACTTCAGCGGATTGTTGCCCTCGAACTCGAGGTTGGTGCCTTGCGCCCCCATCTGGCTTTTCGCCCGGGCGCGAGCTTCGAGCATCACTACCAGGCCAGCAACCAGGCGCCGCAGCAGGTCGCCGGCCTGGGCGAGGACGTCGCCTTCGCTTTGCTTGAGTCGGGCCGGGTCGACTCCGGCAGCGGCGAGGAGCGTCGGCAGCCCCCCCGCGGGCGCGGGAGCGGGTGAAGCGGCCGACGGTGGGGCCGCGAGCGGATGCTGCGCCATCGGAGGCGCCGTCGTTTCGGGCCGAGGCGGAGGAGCAAGCCCAAACGAATCCGCTGTGGCGGCGGGCGCAGCGGGGGCGAGGCCGAACGACGCCGGAGCGGCCGGCGTTGGCGCCAGCGGTGCCGGGGCAGGGCTGCCGAAGCCGCCACGGGCCCAATCGACGACATTGCTCGCGGCGAACTTCCCCCAGACGTCGTCGGGGCTCGGCGGCGGGGGCGGGGCCGTCGGGCTCGACCACGCTGACGCGGGCGTGGCAGGGGGCGGCGGAGCGCTGTCCCAGGTCGAGGGTGACGACGGCGGCGAGGGAGGGGCCGTCGCCCCCCAGCTCGACGCCACCGGTGCCGGGGCCACACCCGCAGGCGGGGCCCCCCAGCTCGAGGCTGGCGGCGGCGCGGCGGGCGCGGGCACGCCAGAACTGGCCGCCGGCGGGGCCCAGTTCTGCGACATCGGCCCGGTTCCGGAGATTGCTGATCCGCTCGGCTTCGCGTCCCAGCTCGACATGTTGGCAGCAGGCGCCGCCGCGGCGTCTCCGCCGAAGGCCGACCACCCTTTCCACTCGGGCGCGGCGGGGGCGGCGTTGCGCTGGGCCGCGGCGGTCGCGGCCGCGTCGTCGAGGGCCGCGGCGATCTCGAAAGGACCGATCACGAACACATCGTTCTGGCTGATTCCATGCGGCGCCGCGAGCCGCGCGCCCTGGCCGAACAGGAAGGTGCCGTTGGTGCTGGTGTCGACCAGCTCGTAGCGACCATCGGCGAAACGAATCTCGCAATGGCGCGAGGAGATGTGCAGCGAGGGATCGGGCAGGCACCAGTCGGCGGTCGCGGCACGGCCGATGATCGCCCCGCGCCGATCGAGCACCAGCGACAGCGGAGAACCGTTATCGAGCCGCGGAGCGTTGCGGATGGTCAGGGTCAGCGGCATCGTCGGAAATTCTAGCGCCGCGCCGGCCGCTTGTCATCGCTGCCGGACGGACAAGAGGCGATCACCGCCCGGTGACCATCGCCTCGCCGAGCGCTAGCGCCTGGCGCAGGGCTGCGTCCGGATCAGGTTGGTCATAAGCCGCGGTCAGCACCGCCGCCGCGCACACCTTGTTGCAAGCGTCCGGCGGAGGCTGGATCGGTTGAAGATCGGGCGGAGCAAGCGATCCGCCGGAAAGCAAGACCGCCTGCGTCAGCAGCTTGGCCGGAGTGCCGTCCTTCAGCGCCTCGCCGGCCTCCGCCGCGGCGCGGCGGCCGGCATCGCCGGGCTCGTCGATCCACCGCAGCGCTGCGATAATGGCAGGGTTGGTACGCTCGATCGCCGCCAGCGACAGCAGCGCCTGCGCGGCCCACACGGTCGCCTCATAACGTGGCAAGGCCTGGGCGAGGAACCGCACGGCGTCGAGCAGCCGCCCAGTGGCCACGAGCTCGCCGTACCATTCGTGCAGGGGCCGCCCAGCCGCGGCGGCGGGAACGCTCTCGGGATCGATAACCGCAGCCAACTGGGCAGCATCGGTCCAACTCGACCGCGCCCACGGTGCCACCCCGACTACTTCCGCCGCCATCGTCAATTGATCATCACCAGGGCGCCCTTTTCAGTGAGCAGCGCCTGCGCCTCGACATTGGTCAACAGCCCCGAAAGTTTGGCGGAGACCTGTCCATTCATCGTCAGCATCATCGTCTTGATGTCGATTCCCGTCGGCGTCATCGTGATCGTGCTGGCCCCGCAAGTGAGGGTTATCTTCGTCCCGGCGGTGATCGAGATCTGCTGCCCGACGGTTTCGGTGCTGTTCGCGCCGATCGTGCGCGACTCGCTCGATCCGACGGTGAGCTCTCGGCTGCTGCCGATGGTGACCGACTCGCTTTGCCCGACCGTTTCGCTGCGGTTCTTGGTGATCGAGATCGTCTCGTTCTCCTGAACCGTCTCGGTGCGGTTCTTCATGATCGTGATCGTCTCGTTCTTGTTCACCGTTTCCGTGCGGTTGCCCCCGATGTCGACGGTCTGGTCGCCTCCGACGGCGAGCGTGTCGTTGTTGCGGACGCGGGTGTTCATGTCCCGCTCGGCGTGGACGAAGAGCTCTTCCTTCTGCTGCCCGTCCTCGAACCGGATCTCGTTCGCGCCCGGAGCCCCCGTGTCGAGCGCCTTGGCGCCGGCCAGCGCCGAGCCGCTGTCCTGGAGGTAGGTCTTGGTCCGCCACACGGCGCGAGTCTTGTGCTGCGGCAGCTCGTAAACTGGCATGTGCTGCTGGTTGAACACCCGGCCGACGACGATCGGCCGGTCGGGATCGCCATTGATGAAGTCGACGAGCACTTCATGGCCGATCCGCGGAATGATGATATTGCCGAGCCCGCCGGTCTGCGAGACGCGCAGCCAACAGCTGTCCTGCGCGTCCCGCTTCCCCTCGCGATCCCAGTGGAAGTGGACCTTCACCCGGCCATACTGATCGGTGTAAATTTCTTCGCCATGCGGGCCGACGACCATCGCGGTCTCGGGACCGCGGGCGACCGGACGCGGCGTCTGCTGAGGGGGGCGGAACTGGACGTCGTCACCAATGGCGGTGAATTGGGTCTCCGACTCGCCCGCCGCCATGTCGCTGCCGTAAGTCTCGTCAGCCAGGCTCGTCTCGCAGGCGGTGATCAGATAGCCACGGTTGAAGCGCTCGACCGGATGCTCGTCCAGGTGCATCGTGTAGCCGACCTGAAAGCCGGTGAACTGGCTGCGTCCCTCATAGCGCTGGCGCTGCGCCCGAAGCGATTCGAGCAACACGGTGGATAGTTCTCGCCCGTCGGCATCGACGTAGTACCGCCCCGGCCAATCGTAGACCTCGATCTTGTCGCCTTCGTGGACGCTCGGCTCGACATGGACCGCCTCGCGCACCGTTGCCGGATGGGTGAAGTCGTAGTCGCGCATCGTCACTTTGGCTTGCGCGCCGGTAGCGACGATCTCGTGCCAGCCATGGACGAAGAAGCCGAGCCGCCCGGCGGCCCGGTCAAGCGCCGAAACGTTCCCGATGCTGGATGCATCGGGGACATAGCGGAAGCGTGCCGGCTCGAGCGATTGATGCGAGGCCGGCGCGTCGCAGATGACCATGACATGGCGCCGCGACTCGTGCCGATAATAGTAGTAAAGCCCGTCTTCTTCGAGCAGCCGGCAGACGAAGGCGAAGTCGCTCTCGCCGTACTGGACGCAGTAGCTGCGCAGGCGTTTGCCGCCTTGGGCCTTGATTTCGTAGTCGATGTGGCAGCCGTCGAGGACATGCTTGACGGTGTCGATCACCGTCTTGTCCTGAAATATCCGGAAATTGCGGCCGCGCTCGTGAAACCAGGTGCTGGGGCGCAGGACCAGCCGGTAATGCAGTCCGACGCCGGGGATCTCGTCGATGAACTGTCCTTCGGTGACGATCCCGTGGAAGTGGCGCAGCGGTTCTTCCTCGAGCAACGCCAGCACACTCGCCGCGGTGCCGAGGTGCGGCAGAAGGTCGATCTCGCCCAGAGTCGACAGCACGTCGAGCTCGATCCGGAACGATTCGCTGATCGCTTCGCTGGCTTCCAGCTTGCGCAGCCGCAGCTGCTCGGTTCCAAGACTCAGCTTGAGCCGGGTCTGACGCGTAAGAGTTTCGGGCAACGGAATGTCCCCCATTTCGAGACGGGCGCTCGAGCGTGTGTCAAAACGACGCTTTTTCGCGCCCCGCGCTAGCAGTCGGATAGTTCTTGCCGACTGAAGTCGATTGCTACCAGACAGCAATAGAATTATAAAGTCGGCGTAACGAAGAGGTTTCGCGAAATTGAAGCGAGCCCAGGCTCGAAGGGGAGTTCGCGTGATGCCTACCAGGTTCATTCTCGCAACCGGTGCGCTGCTGGTCTCGACCGCAGCGGTCGCCCAAGCTGGTCCGGTCGCTCACGTCACTAGCGATCAGCTGGTCTGCCAGCTTTCGGGCGATTGCTCAAAAGCCGACGCCTCGCTTGACACGCGCGACAAGCCCGAAAGCCGCGGCTTCAGTATCGCCAAGCGGACCACCGGCCAGGCAGCCGCCGCGCCCGCGGCGTCGGGCCCGCATCCCGCCCGTGGTCACGTTGCGACACCCGCGACCCACCCGGCGATCGCGGCGTCGGCCGGTCGGACGCATTCGCCGTTCGGGGCGACGCCCGTCGGTCATGCCGACCTGTCGATCACGTTCGTCTCCGGATCTGCGGCGCTGACCGATAGCGGTCGTGGGCTTGCGCAGACCTTTCTCGAGGCGCTGCGCTCGCCGCAACTTTCCGGCAAACGCTTCATGATCGGCGGTCACACCGATGCCGTCGGCTCGCGCAGCTACAATCTCGAGCTATCGCAGCGGCGGGCACAGGGCCTGGTCGATTACCTGGTCTCGCAAGGCGCCAATCGCAGCCAGTTCGAGGTGCGCGGGTTCGGCTTCGATCGACCGCTTTCCGGGACCAAGGCGCTCGATCCGGCGAACCGCCGAGTGGAGGTGGTGAAGCTCGATTGATCGCGGGCCGGGGGGAAGGCATGGTCATCGACGTAA
>JAEKKO010000240.1 GCA_019510335.1 Novosphingobium sp.
CGCGATCGTCTGCGCGTGCGGGCTGGCGCTGATCCTGGCGGGACATCCGCTGCCGATCTGATCTTTGCGAATGGCACGGCGTGTCTCGTCTTCGCTCGACACGAGCGGGGTGTGGGCCGTTGATCAAATACGCACGGGGTGTGCGCGTCCTTCGACAAGCTCAGGACGAGCGGAGTTTTGGGGATTCGACTCGAATTCTCTTGACCCTCAACCACTTCCGCTCGTGTCGAGCGAAGACGAGACACGCGCGCAACGCACGCGTCATCGCCCGCCGGCGAGCGCGGGATAACGCCAAAAGAAATATCACGAACGAACGACGGTGCGGCCGGCGCTGGGGTTGCCTGTACCAAACAGGCTTGGCTGAGTGCATCTTGCTGCGAACGGCCGATGAGCGGGCACCTGCTCTCATCGGCGCGGCCCTGGGGTGCGGAGCGGTGGCGGAGCGGGCTCGCGTCCTGGCCGCCGGCCGTCGGGGCATACCCCGAAGTTCATCCTCGCATCCCGGGAGGTGCGGACGCATCCGGGTCCGCCCGGGCGCTGGCCACATGTGCGGAGAGTGGAGAAGCGAAGCGCTTTAACGCCCCCGCACCCGTCGCTGGTCAGCCGAAACTGACGGGGCGAGTGTATAACCTATTTGGTTCTCCGCGTCAAGTCGGACGTGCGCCGGCGCAGCGGCACCAGCCAAAGCAGCGAGACGGCGTAAGCGAACAAGGCGATGTAGATCGCCGCGAATACCCACAGTGGCAGCGGCCAGAACACGATGCCATTGACCCAGCGCATGATCAGCGGTTCGGTCGAGCTGGAGGCTCCCTCGGCTTCGGCCTGCCATAGCGTCAGGAAGCAGGCGCGGCCGAGCGCGGCCTGCAGCGCGACCACCGCCAACGAGGCGAAGTGCAGCAGGCGCCAGAGCGGCGCGTGGACGAAGCGCCAGCCGCGCCACGCGCCGAGCGGAATGGCGACAAGCCCGAACAGGTTGAAGCCGATGATCGCCACGTGAACCGCGAGGATCACCGCGCCCATCGCTCGGAACCCGGATCAGCGGCCCTGGAAGCTCGGCTTGCGCTTGGCGAGGAACGCTTCCAGCGCCTCGCGGTGATCGGCCGAATAGCGGGTCATCGTCTCATAGCCGAGCTGGGCTTCGATCATCGCGTCGAGCTTCTGGCGCAAGTCCATGTTGACCGACTTCTTGGTCATCCGGATGGCCATGCCGGCCCCGTTGGCGAGCCGCTCGGCGAACTGCTGGACACGGGCGTCGAGCTCGTCGGCGGGCAGCGCCTCGGTGACTAGGCCGATCGCCGCGGCTTCGGCGCCGGTGATCGCATCGCCGGTCAGCAGGTATCGCTTGGCCCGGGCGTAGCCGATCAGCGCCGGCCAGATGACCGAACCGCCATCGCCGGCGACCAGGCCGATGCCGACGTGGGGGTCGGCGATCTTGGCGGTGTCGCGGGCGAACACGAGGTCGCAGAACAGCGCCAGCGAGGCGCCGAGGCCGATAGCGTTGCCGTTGACTTTGGCGATCACCGGGCGGTCGAGGTCGACGATCCCGTAAAGGATGTCGCGCGCCTCGAGGATGCTGAAGACCCACGCCTCGTGGTCAGGCAGCGAGCCGTGGATCGCCTTGATGTCGCCGCCGGCCGAGAAGCTGTCGCCCGCCCCGGTGAAGACGACGACGTGGGCGTCCGGATCGCGCCCGATCTCGGGCCAGATCCGCACCAGCTCCCCGTGCATCATCGGGTTGGTGGCGTTCTTCACCTCGGGGCGGTTGATGGTGACGGTGAGGATCTTCCCCGCCCGCTCGATCTTCAGCGTTTCGTAGTTGTCGTACATCGAGGTCCCCGGTTCATGAAGAAGGCGGCCGTGGCTTGGCACGGCCGCCTATCGATAATGTCCTGGCCGAAGCCTCAGAACGGCAGCTTGTACATCCGCACCGGATTGTCCTGCAGCACCTTCTTGCGGACCTCGTACGGCTTTTCGCCGAGCACTTCAACGAGGTGCGCCTGGACGCCCGGGTAGAGCGAGGTCGGGTGCGGGAAGTCGGTCTCGAACATGACGTTGTCGACCCCGATCGTCTCAAGCAGCTGCTTGGGCCCGATCGTCTCGAACCAGAAACTGCACATGAAGTGATCGCGGAAGTACTGCCACGGCCGCCGGCTCAGCTGCTTCGAGAAGCGCGGCAGCATCTCGTTGAACTGGTGCTCGAGCGCCTCGACGGCGAACGGGACCCAGCCCATGCCGCTTTCGATCAGGCCGATCTTGAGCTTGGGGTGGCGGTCGAGCCGGCCCGAGACCATCCAGTTGCCGAGCGTCGCGGCGTTGCCGATCGAGAACATCGTCGCGACCACCGACAGCGTCTGCTCGAAGGCGAAGCCTTCCCAGGTCAGCGTGTTGGGATCGATCGCGGCGTTGAGGTGGAAGTTGAGCGGCAGGCTCTCGGCCTCGATCATCTCGAGGAACGGCGTCCAGTAGTCGTGCATGAAGCTCGGCACGCCGACGCGTTCGGGGGTGTCGGGCAGGACGAAGCCGCGCAGGCCCATGTCGACGCAGCGCCGCGCTTCCTTCTCCATCTCCTTCTGGTCCCAGAATGGGAGATGGGCCATGTTGAAGATGCGCTCGCCCGACTGCTTCTGGTACTCGGCCGAGGCATCGTTGTAGATCTGGACGATGGCCACCGCGAGGTCGTTGTCGCCGAGGCTCATCAGCGAGCCGGCCTGGGTCACGCCCGAATTCTGGAAGGCAATCTGGGCGTAGATGCCCATATCGTCCATCGCCTCGAGGCGCTCCTTGATCAGGTGCCCGCCCGGGTGGGCCTGCTCGAGCTTGGGGAAGGCGAGGCGGCCGAGCAGCTTGTTGTGATCGGCGCGGATGACGTTGCCGCCCATCGAGCCGAAGTTGCGGTCACCGACATACCAGCGCTCGACGCCGTCGGGATCGCACTTCACGAACGGCACCTTGCCCTTGTACCTGGCCGGCGCGCGCGAGGTGAACAAGTCCGGCGCTTCGGTGATGTGCGTGTCGCAGTCGACGATCTTGATCCCCTCGAACAGCGGGTGGAGCCCGCCGGTCTGGGTCGCGTAATCGACTTCGCGGATCACCCCGCCTTCGGTGTAGCCTTCGGCAGACCAGTACTTCCGGGCGGCGGTGGCAATTTCCTTGGTGTCGGCGTCGGCCATCGTGACCTCTCCAGTGTTCGCGGGTTGCCGGCCCTGTCGCAATCGGCAGCGGCCGTGGCAACCCGTCAATGAGCTTCTAGCGCACCTGCCCGGTTGATCGCAGGGACGAAGCGGGACCCGGCACCATAACGCGTGTTGAGCCGAAAAGCGCCCCCTCGATTTCGGTCTGACGCCCTCAATCCCGCGCCAGCAGCAGGGCCGCGGCCATCGGGCCGCCGCCCGAGGTCGCCACGGCCACTTTCGGGTCGCCCGGTATCTGGCGGGCGCCGCCGCTGCCGCGCAGCTGCGTCACGGCCTCGTGGGCGAAGCCGAAGCCATGCATCCGCCCGGCGCCGAGCTGGCCGCCGTGCGTGTTCATCGGCAGCTCGCCGTCGCGGGCGATCCGCGTTCCCCCTTCGATGAAGCGGTGGCCTTCGCCCTTGCCGACGAAGCCGAGGCCCTCGAGCCAGGTGATCGGAAGGAAGGCGAAGCCGTCGTAGAACTGGATCGTGTCGACGTCCTTGGGCTTGTAGTCGGTGCGCTTCCACAAGTCGGCACCGGTCTCGTAGCTTGCCGGCCATTCGACCTGGTCCCAGCTGTAGCGGTCGACCGAGCCCGAGGTCGCGACGATGCGGATCGGCGTGCACCGGACCTCGTCTAGGGCGTCCTGAGCGGAGACGATCACGACCGTCGAGCAGTCGGTGAATCGGTCGCAGTCGTAGAGGCAGAACGGCGTCGAGATCAGCCGCGCGGACATGTACTTGTCCAGCGTCAGCGGCTCCTTGACGATTGCCCGCGCCTTGGGGTTGATCGCGGCATTGCGGTGCGCGTTGAGCGCAACCTGGGCGAGCTGCTCGCGGGTCATGCCGTAGCGTTTCATGTGGCGCGTGGCATACTGCGCGATCCAGTTGCCGGCCGAGATCGCGAAAAATGGCGCGGTCCACTGCGACGGCCCGTCGACGGTTTCGCGGCGCAGCGGCGGGTATTCGTCGGGGCGGGCGAGCGCCGCCGCCTCATAGACCGTGCGGAAGCAGACGACATGGCGGGCGAGCCCGGCCTGGACCGCGAGTGCCGCGGCCTGGATCGCCGAGAGCTGGGCGCCCATCTCCATCCCGCCGAGGTGCCACTTCGACTTGATCCCGAGCGCCTCGATCAGCTCGTCCGAGCCGACCGGCGAGAAGCCGAGGTAACCGGAGGCCTTGCCCGGATATGTCGCGACTCCGTCGATCTGCTCGATGGTGAGGCCGGCTTCGTCCAGCGCGTCCCTGACCGCGTCGACCGTCAGCAGCAGCGGCGAGCGGGTCAGGCGGACGCCGACCTCGGACTGGCCGACGCCGGTGATGTATGCGTGCTTCTCGGCCATCTCAGCGCACCTTCTCGAACAGCGGGAACCAGATGCCGTCCTGTTCCTCGAACACGACCCGGACCGGATCGTCGAACGCGACTTCGTCGACAGCGCAGTTGACGATGTTGGTGGTGAGGATCACGCCCGGCACGCCATCGAGCCGGACCCGGGCAATCACGAACGGCACCTCGAGCCCCGGCATCCATTGCTGGTGGTTGATCGTGTAAGTGTCGACCGCGCCGGTGCCGGCGACCGCTTCGGAGGCGACGTTCTCGGAGTGGCAGTGGCGGCACAGCGGCTTGGGCGGGTGGGTGTACTGGCCGCATTCGCCGCACTTGTGGATGTTGAGCTTGCCCTCGGCGCCGCCGGTCCAAAAGGCGCGGTTGTCGGCGTCGAGCCGCGGGCGCGGGCGGGGGGTTGTCATCGGCAAGGGCACTCCGGGAGTTGGCTGCGGCGCTTGTGGCGCGGGTTTCGAGGCGCGGTCCAGCGTGCGACGGCCGGGGCGGCAATCATCGCCGCAGCGACATGATCACCAACGCCGGCGCCGCTGGCAGGCGCGGACCCGGCGGCGCAATTCGTCGGCGCGCTGCTCGGCGGTGACGACCGGGGTATCGTCGGGGAGATGCTCGCGCAGCTCGGCCAGCTTGACCCGTTTGATGATCGGCACCGGGGCGCTGTCACAATCGAACCAGCGGCCGTAGATCCCGCCCTCGGTGTAGCCGGCCGGGTCGAGCCAGTTCGGCACGCCGGGATCGGTCAGGGCGATGACCGCGCGGAACCGGCCGTCGCTGCTGACCTTCGCGGTGTGGCCATTGAGGCTGGACAAGCGATAGACGTATTCGAGCGCGTTGAAGTAGGGATCGTTGAGCTGGATGTTCCAATACGGGCGGCGCTCGGGCAAATCGGTCTCGATGATCAGTGCCTCGTCTTCCTCGAAGCGGAAGCAGGCCGGCCAGTAGACCTGCTTCATCAGCGCGCCTGGGTACTGGACCGGCTCGAACACGTTGAAGCCGACGCGCTCCTTCACCCCGTTCTGCATCGCGTAGTAGAGCCGGGTCTTGCGCGCCGGGAACTTGGCCATCTCGGTGATCCGCGAGGCGATCTGCTCGGGCGTCAGCCGCGGCTTGGGCGGGACCGCATCGAGGCATTCGATCGACAGCACCGGGTCGACCTCGTTCTCCCAGTCGTAGCTGCGGTAGCGGACCATCATCCCACCGGCTTGAGGATCGATCTGGGCCCACTTGCCGGTGTAGCCGGCGGGGCGCTCGGCGCTGAAGACCACCTCGAAGTCCTCGCCGAGCGCGATGCCAAGGTCGCTGTCGTCGTATTCGAAATGGCCGTTGGGCCGGGGCATCTCGTCGGCCGTGCCCGACAGCACCTTCTGGGTGGTGAAGCTGACGATCTTGCAGGTGCCGCGGTTGCCCGAGACGCGGTAGGCCAGGTCGCCGCGGATCGGCGACTGGATGTAGATGTCGTCGGGGTTGGGCT
>JAEKKO010000166.1 GCA_019510335.1 Novosphingobium sp.
AACGCGAACAGCGTGCCGGCGTTGGAGATGTCGGCAAGCGCGCCGACGGGGAACAGCGCCGCGAACAGAGCGACGAAGATGCCCGTGCAGATCGTCACCACGTACGGCGTGTGGAAGCGCGGGTGGACCTTCGAGAACACCGCCGGCAGCAGGCCGTCGCGGCTCATCACGAAGAAGATGCGGGTCTGGCCAAACATCATCATCAGCACGACCGAAGGCAGTGCCAGGATCGCGGCGAGGCCGACCAGGTTGCCGACGTTGGGCCAGCCGATCTGGCGCAAGGTCCACGCCAGCGCTTCCCTCGAGCAGACCACCGCCTGGCTGCCGATCGAACTGCAGGCAGAAGTGAGCTGGCTCGATCCCGGTGAGATGCCCGAGCCGTCGGCCGCGAGAAGCGGCTGCGCGCCGACCGAGCCGATCACCCCGGCGGCGACGAGCAGGTAGAACACGGTGCAGATCGCGAGGCTTCCGATCAGCCCGATTGGCACGTTGCGCTGCGGGTTCTTGGTTTCCTCGGCCGCGGTCGACACCGCGTCGAAACCGACATAGGCGAAAAAGATCGAGGCCGCGGCGGCCGAGATGCCCTTGAAGCCGAGCGGTGCGAACGGCTCGAAATGCGCCCCCTTCATCACTGGCAAAGCCAGCGCGACGAACGCGGTCAGCGCGACGATCTTCACGCACACCAGCACGGCGTTGACGGTCGCGCTTTCCTTGGTCCCGATCACCAGCAGGACGGTGACGAGCAGCGCGATGATGAACGCGGGAACGTTCATGATGCCGCCGCCACTCGGCCCGGCGGCCCATTGGAGCGGGATCACGATGTTCGGCAATGCCGACCAGTAAGTGTTCAGGTGACTGAGCATGCCGACGAAGTAGCCGGACCAGCCGACCGAGACCGCGCCCGCGGCGATCGCGTATTCCAGCACCAGCGCCCAACCGACCATCCACGCGAGCATCTCTCCGACGACGGCATAGCTGTAGGTGTAGGCGGAGCCCGACACCGGCACCATTGCCGCCATCTCCGAGTAGCACAGCGCCGCGACCGCGCAGACGATGCCGGCGATGACGAAGCTCAGCATCATGCCCGGCCCGGCTTTCTGCGCCGCTTCCGCGGTCAGCACGAAGATGCCGGTGCCGATGATCCCGCCGATGCCGAGCATCGTCAGCTGGAAAGCCCCGAGCGAGCGGTGCAGCGATTTCTTCTCCGCCGTCGCGAGGATGGCGTCGAGCGGCTTGATCCGACCGAACATGCCGGTGTCCTTCCCGTGAGGCCGGCGCGCGGCCGGCCGACAACTTCTCAATCGTTGCCGAAGCTAGCGGAGGGGCGCGCCTTGGCAAGGGCCGTCGCCGCCCTTCCCCAGCTTATCCGCAGCGGATAGAAGGCCCGCCATGTCCACCTTCCAGCTCGACACCTCCACCAGCCGCGCCCACCCCACACCCGCGCCGATGCGGCGGCTGACCGTGCCGGCGATCCGCAAGCGCAAGCAGGATGGGGTGACGGCCGAGCCGATCGTCATGCTCACCGCCTACACCGCGCGCCAGGCACAGCTGCTCGATGCCCACTGCGACCTGCTGCTGGTCGGCGACAGCCTCGGCCAGGTGATTTACGGGCTGCCATCGAGCGTTCCGGTGACGCTGGAGATGATGGCTGCCCACGGCGCGGCGGTGGTGCGCGGTTCGTACCACGCGGCGGTGCTCGTCGACATGCCGTTCGGCGCATACGAGCAGTCGCCCGAGCAAGCTTTCGCCAGCGCCTCGCGGCTGCTCAAGGAGACCGGCTGCGCCGGGGTCAAGCTCGAGGGCGGGACGGCGATGGCCGAAACCGTGGCGTTCCTGGTCAACCGCGGCATCCCGGTGATGGGCCACGTCGGGCTCACCCCCCAGGCCGTCAACGTCCTCGGCGGCTACAACGCCCGCGGCCGGAGCGAGGCGGAGGCGGCCAAGATCGTCGCCGATGCGCAAGCGCTGGCCGAGGCCGGCGCCTTCGCGATCGTCGCCGAGGGAGTGGTCGAGCCGATCGCGATCGAGGTGACGAAGGCGGTCCCTTGCCCGGTGATCGGCATCGGCGCCTCGGCCCAGTGCGATGGCCAGGTGCTGGTTACCGAAGACATGCTCGGGATGTTCGAGCGCGTGCCGCGGTTCGTGAAGCGCTACGGCGAGATCGCCGAAACCATCTCTGCCGCCGCCGCGCGCTACGCCGAGGAAGTCCGCGCCCGCAGCTTCCCCGGGCCCGATCAGACCTACCAGCCGAAATAGGCGACCGCGGGGGTGCTCCACTTCTTCAAGGGATCGGCGGCGTTCACCGCGGTGTGCCTGCTGCTCGGCGGCTGGCTCGGGTGGTGGCAGTCGGGCTCGTTCGGCGGCACCGCCGAAGTGCTGTGGATCGTCCTGGTCCTCTCGCTGCTCGAGATTTCGCTGTCCTTCGACAACGCGGTCGTCAACGCCGCCGTGCTCAAGGACATGGAACCGCTGTGGCGCAAGCGGTTCCTGACCTGGGGGATGGTCATCGCGGTGTTCGGTATGCGGATCGTGTTTCCGCTGGCGATCGTCGCCATCGCCGCCAGCCTCGGCCCCGTCGAAGCGCTGCGCCTCTCGCTCGAGCAGCCAGAGCGGTACGAGGCGCTGGTCAGCGGAGCGCACCTGTCGATTTCCGGATTCGGCGGGGCGTTCCTGGCGATGGTCGGCATCCGCTTCTTCTTCGACAGCGACAAGCAGATCCACTGGATCGGCACGATCGAGCGCCAGCTCGCCCGGTTCGGGCGAATCGACGCGTTCGGGCTGAGCCTGCTGCTGGTGATCCTCGTGGTGATCGCGCGCGGCCTGACGCCCGACGACGGCTTTCATTATCTGCTCGCCGGAATGCTCGGGATCGCCTGCTTCGTCGCGGTCGAGGCGGTCGGGCATTGGCTCGAAGGCGACCTCGGCCAGGAAGGAGCATCCGGGGTCAACACGGCGTTGGCCCGCGCCGGGCTCGGCGGGTTCATCTACCTCAACGTGCTCGACGCCTCGTTCAGCTTCGACGGGGTGATTGGCGCGTTCGCCCTCTCCAACAACATGCTGGTGATCGCGCTCGGCCTCAGCATCGGCGCGATGTGGGTGCGCTCGCTGACGATCATGCTGGTCGAGAAGGGCTCGCTGTCCGAGTACCGCTACCTCGAGCACGGAGCGTTCTGGGCGATCCTCGCGCTCGCCGCGATCATGCTGATCTCACCGCGGGTGCATACGTCCGAGACCGTCACCGGGCTGATCGGTGCGGTGCTGATTGCGGCATCGCTGTTCTGGTCGGTCCTCCGCAATCGCCGCGAACGGGCGGCCAGCTAGGCTTCGGGCGGGCGCGGCGTCGGTGCGGGGGTGCGCGAGAACCGCGGAGCCGGCGTCGGCTGGATCACGCCGGCGAGGCTGACGAAGTTGCCGCGGGCGACGTTGTGCGGGTGGGCCGGCGCTTCGGCGAGGCTCAGCACCGGGGCGAAGCAGGCGTCGCCGTCCTCCAACAGGGCGCACCACTCGGCGCGGGTCTTCGTCCGGAACAGCGCCTCCAGACGCCGCTTGAGCTCGGGCCAGCGCTCCTCTGCCTCGGGGCGGGCGAAGTCCGGATCATCGGCGAGGCCGAGCTTGTCGAGCAGTTCGGCATAGAAGGCATCTTCGAGCGCGCCGATCGCCACCCACTTGCGGTCGGCCGTCTCGTACGTGTCGTAATACGGCGCGCCTCCGTCGATCACGTTGCTTTCGCGCTGGTCCTGCCACCGGCCTGCGCCGAACAGGCCGTAGATCGTCGCCGTGAGCAGCGCCGCCCCTTCGCTCATCGCGCAGTCGATCACCTGACCGGCCCCGTCGCGCCGCGCCGCGAGGATTCCGGCGAGGACGGCGAATGCCAGCATCATCCCGCCGCCGCCATAATCGCCGACGGCGTTGACCGGCATCGTCGGCTTGCCGTCCTTGCGCCCATACGTGTGGAGCGCGCCCGACAGCGCGATGTAGTCGATATCGTGCCCGGCGCGCTCCGCCAGCGGCCCGTCCTGGCCCCACCCCGTCATTCTTCCGATGACCAGTCGCGGGTTGGCCGCGAGCAGCACCTCGGGGCCGATCCCGAGGCGTTCGATCACGCCGGGCCGGTTGCCCTCGATCAGCGCATCGGCCTCGCCGACGAGCGTGAGCAGGCGGTCGCGCCCTGCAGGAGCCTTGAGGTCGAGGGTCAAGCACTCGCGGTTGCGGTTGAGCACGTCATGGACACCCATGTCGCCGAGAACGTGGTGCATGTCCGGGCGGGCGACGCGGATCACCCGCGCGCCGTGATCGGCGAGCATCATCCCGGCAAACGGCGCCGGTCCGATGCCGGCCAGCTCGATGACCGTGATCCCCGCCAGCGCCCCTGCCATACCCGATCCTTCCCAGCTCGTTGGGCGAGGCGATTGCCGAACGTGACGCGGGTTGTCGAGGCGCAGTGTGCCGGACTTGCCACGCTCCGGCGGAATTCGCCGCCGGCCTCGCGCAAGCCGATTGCGAGCGCCAAGCGGCTGTGAAATATCGTGCAAGTGCTTGGGAAGGGGGAGAAAGGGCGGCCATGCGCCGCCCTTTCTTCTGAGCGGATCGCCTAGCGGAGCAGGGCCAACTGCCGGCGTCCTTCGGTCAGCAGCGGGTTGTCGCCGCCGATCCGCAGCGCTTTGTCGAACAGCGCCGCGGCGAACCGGGCCTGGCCCCGCTGCTGCGCGAGCGCCATCGCCAGCGCCTGCGTCGCGACTGGACTGCTGCGTTGCAGGCGATAGGCGGCGCGCGCGCTGACCAGCGCCGCTGCGGGGTCGCCGTCGCGCAGCTGGGCCAGGGTGAGGTCGCTCATCAGCCGCGCATCGCGTTGTCCGCCAGCATCGCGCAAGTGCTCGAGTAGCCGGCGCGCGCGGCGCCAGTCGCCGCTCTCCGCGGTTGAGATCGCGGCAAGCCGGACGGCGATCCGGCTCGACGGGGTTTGTGCGAGATAGCTCTCGACCGCTGTCACCGCGGCCGCGCCCCGCCCGGCGCGGCGATCGGCTTCGACGAGGCGGAGCAGCAGCGCATCGTCGCTCCGCGCGATGCTCGCCTGCTCGTATCGCTCGATCGCGGCGGGCTGGCGGCCGCGCAATAGCTGGACGTCGCCGGCGACGATCTGGGCAGCGGCAATCCCCGGCGACGCCGCCCGCAGCCGCTCGGCGACCTCTTCGGCATGAGCGAGATCGCCCGTGGCAATCAGCTTGCGCACGTAGGCGACGCTCGCCCCAGCGTCGTCGGGGCTGTCGCGCCATGTCAGGGCGAGCGCCTCCAGCGGCTGCCCCTCGGCAAGCGGCACGAGCGGCGGAGCGCCGGCCGCGGCGGCGCGATCGAGCAGCGGCGCGGCGAGATCGCGGTGGCCGAGGTCTTCCTCGGCCCGGCCTACCAGGATCAGCAGGTACGCCGGCGCATCCGGCCGCGCCGCAACGCCGGCGAAACGAGCGACGAGTTGCTCGCTGTCGCCGTTTTCGGCCAGCGCTCGGGTCAGCAGCAGGGCTGCGGGCATATTGCCGGGGCGCAGCCGCGTCAGCCGGTCGAGCACGTCAATGGCGAGGTTGCGGTTACCGGCGCGCAGCTGGAGCACGCCTTCGAGCAGCATTGCGCTGGGCACGTCGCTCAGGCGGTCGTTAGTGAGGTCGAGCAGCCGCCGCGCCAGCTCAAGCTTGCCGGCGCGCGCGGCGAGAGCCGCTTGGAGGAACAGGGCGCGCGGGTTGCGATGGTCGCGGGCCAGCATCTTGCGGGTCACCCGCAGCATGTCGCGCGCGCGGCCGAGCTCGCCCAAGGTCGCGGCATACTCGCCGAGCAGGTCAAAGTTGTCGGGCGCCTGGGCGAGCCCCGCCTCGAACCATGGCAGCGCAGCTTCGAGCCCGTGCTGATTGCGGACCAGCTCACCGGCGAGCTCGAGCGCGTCCGGATTGTGAGGGGCGAGCTGCAGCGCCCGATCGGCCATATCGGCGGGGGTTGAGCTTCAGGGCCCGGTCGTAGGCGCTGGCCGCGGCCGCCCAGTTGCCCTCGAGTCGCTCGAGGAACCCGAGCATGCGCAAGCCGTTGACTTCGTCGCCGGGCGCAAACGCGGCCGGGCCGAGCCATTCGCGCGCCTTGTCGCGATCGCCCTGCTCGAGGAGTGCCTGGCCCATCTCGGCGGCGACTTCGGGGCGGCCGACGCCGGCCGCGACGGCGCGACGCAAGCGCACTTCGGCGCCGATCCCGTCTCCTTTGGCGAGATCACGCCGAGCCGCAGCGATCAGCTGTCCGACAGCAGCCGGCGCTTCCGTCCGCGCCGGAGCGGCGAGCGCCACCAGCGCCAGCAGCGCCAGCGCGGCGGTGACCCGGCGGCGGCGCTCAGGCGTGAAGCTCATACTGCTTGAGCAAGTCGTAGAGCGTCGGCCGGCTGATCCCGAGCAGCTTGGCGGTGCTCGAAATGTTGCCCTCGCTGCGCGCCAGCGCGTGGCGGATGACCTTGCGGTCGGCATGTTCGCGCGCGACCTTGAGGTTGAGCACGTTGCCGTCTTCGGCGTCGGGCGAGGGCAAGTCGAGATCGGCGGCGTGGACGAGCTTGCCGTCCGCCATGATCACCGCCCGCTTGACCCGGTTTTCGAGCTCGCGGACGTTGCCGGGCCAGGCCCAGGAGTCGATCGCCGTTAGCGCGTCGGGGGCGAAGCCTTTGACTTGCGGGTTCATCTCGCGGGCGAACCGGGCGAGGAACGCCTTGGCCAGCAGCGGCGCGTCCCCGGTGCGCTCGGCGAGGCCGGGGATCTTCACCACGATCTCAGCGAGGCGATAGAACAAGTCCTCGCGAAAGCGCCCGTCGACGATCATCGCCTCGAGGTCCTGGTGCGTCGCGCAGACGATCCGCGTGTCGACCGCGATCGAGCGGCGCGAGCCGATCCGCTCGATTACCCGCTCCTGCAAAAAGCGCAGCAGCTTGACCTGGAGCTGGAGCGGGATGTCGCCGACTTCATCGAGGAACAGCGTGCCCCCGTTGGCCTGCTCGATCTTGCCCTCGGTGGTCTTGACCGCCCCGGTGAAGGCGCCCTTCTCGTGGCCAAACAACTCGCTTTCCAGCAGATTCTCGGGGATCGCCGCGCAATTGATCGCCACGAACGCGCCGTTGCGGCGATCGCTCGAGACGTGCAGCCCGCGCGCCAGCAGCTCCTTGCCGGTGCCGCTGGCGCCGAGCAGCATGACCGAGACGTTGGTGTTGGCGACACGCTCGATCGTCCGCGCGACGCGGACCATTTCTGGCGCGGCGGTGATCAGCGCGCCGAGCACACGGTTGTCGTTGCCGGTGCGGGCGGCGAGCGCGCGGTTCTCGGCCTCGATCCGGTGCAGCTCGAGCGCGCGGCGGACGATCAGGCCGATCGCATCGATGTCGACCGGCTTCTGGTAAAAGTCGTAGGCCCCTTTGGCGACCGCGGTCAGCGCGCTCTCGCGGGCGCCGTGGCCGGTGGCGACGATCACCTTGGTCTGCGGCTTGAGCGCCATGATCGCGTCGAGCACGGCGAAGCCCTCGGCGGTGCCGTCGGGATCGGGCGGGAGGCCAAGGTCGAGCGTCACCACCGCCGGCTCCTCGGCCCGCAAGGCGGCGAGCGCGGCCGAGCGGTCACCGGCGACGATCACCTCGAAGTCATCGTAAGCCCACTTGAGCTGCGCCTGCAGCCCTGGGTCATCTTCGACTACGAGCAGCTTGGGTTTGCTGGACATTTTCATTCACCCTCTCTCAGGCAATTATCTGGCTCTCAGGCAACTTTCTGGGCACCATCGACGAACGTCTCGAGCAACTCGGCTGCGGCGGCGAGCGGCAGGCGGATGGTGAAGCGGGAGCCGAGCCCCTCGCGCGATTCGACCTCGAGCCGGCCGCGCATGGCCTTGACCAGCTCGCGCGCCTCGTAGGCCCCGATCCCGAAGCCGCCCGGCTTGGTCGAGACGAACGGCTTGAACAATCGGCTGCGGACGAATTCGGGCGACATCCCGCTGCCGGTGTCGACCACCTCGATGCGCCCCTGAAGCCCGTCGCTGGTGACAGCGATGAACACCGGGGTGTCCGGAGGACTGGCATCGAGGGCGTTCTGAATCAGGTGCCGCAGCACCTGGTCGAGCGAGTCGTGGTCGGCGCTGACGCGGCACGGCTGGCGTTCGGTTAGCGTCACCTGGTGGACCGGCCGGAACTGCGCGACGACCGCTTCGACCAGCGCCACCGCATCGACGCTCTCGATCCGCTCGACCGCGCCGCCATAGCGCGAGAGCCGCGCGAGCATCGTGTTCAGGCGGTCCGCCGAGTTCCGCAAGGTCACCAGCATGTCGGCTCGGAACTCCGGCTTATCGGAGTGTTGCTCGGCATTCCTCGCAAGCAGACTGAGCTGGCTGGCGAGGTTCTTGATGTCGTGCATGACGAAAGCGATGCGGCGGTGGAAATCGTCGAAGCGGCCGGCTTCGGCGAGCGCCTCCTGCCCGGCGTGCTCGGCGAGGTAGCTGGCGAGCTGACGGCCGACGATCCGCAACAGGTCGAAGTCCTCCCAGTCGAGCTGCCGGACCACCGCCGGGCGAGCAAGGACCACGGCCCCGACGAGTCGGTCGAAATGCAGCAGCGGGACCAGCGCCCAGGCGCGTGGTTCGGTCCTCAGCCACTCGGGCAGAACCGCTCCCTCGCCCCGGCGCTCGACCCCGGCATGCAGCGCGGTCAGATCGACGATGAAGCTATTGCGTTCGAGGAAAACTCGCGCCGCCGGACCAAGCGCCACGGCCGGAACCTCGGCAGTTGGCCATTGCCAGCGCGCCGCGAGCTCCAGCTCGCCCTGGTCGTTGGGCGCCAGCAGTAAGCCAGCCGGGCTTTCGGTGATGTCGGCGAGCGCCTGGATCACCCGCTGCTCGAGCGGCGGGGCGGCCGGGCCGGCGCGGCCCATGGTCTGGGTGAAGCCGAGCCACGCCGCGCGATAATCGTAACGGTGCTGGAACAAGTGCTTGGTCAAGGTCACG
>JAEKKO010000360.1 GCA_019510335.1 Novosphingobium sp.
TGCGGCGGCTACACGACGTTCTCGTCATTCAGCCTGCAGACGCTCGAGCTGATCCGCAACGGCGACCTCGCCGAAGCAGGCGGCAACATCCTGCTCTCGGTGGCGGCGTGCATGGCCGCCGTGGCGATCGGCTACATCGCTGCCAGCGTGCTCAACAGCGGACCGGCACTGGGACGTTAAGACGGCAGCGCCTGATCGGCCTCGCCCCAGCCGGCGAGGGCTCGCGAGCGTGAGCGGTCCTGCGCGTCCAGGCCGGCAACGACGGGGCGGGTCGGCGGGTCGCTCATCGCATCCCGAGCACGGCCGAGAAGTCGACGCCCTCCATTTCATCGCTGCGGGCGAAGAAGCGGTCGACGTCTTCGATCGTGGCGGCGTCGCGGGTCTCGCTGCTGGCCTGGTCGAACGCTGCGGCGAAGCGGGCGTTGCAGCGCTCGGTGCCCGGGCGCGCGTCGATCGTCGAGCGCCAGCGCAGCAGCGCCGGGTGGGCGGCGGGGTCGAAGCCGTGGCGCTCGAGGTAGTGGGCCCACGGGTGGATCGCCATGTCGGCGATCGAGTAGGCCTCGCCGGCGACCCAATCGCGGCTCCCCAGGCGTTCGTCGAGGGTGCGGTAGATGCGCCGCGCCTGCTCGCGATAGCGGGCGCGGGCGTAGTCGACCCCGCCCTCCACCTGGGCGATGCGGAAGTGGTTGAGCTGACCGAGCATCGGACCCATCAGCCCCATCTGCATCATCAGCCAGCTCATCGCCTCGTACCGCGCCGGCCCCGGCGGCGGCAGGAAAGCCCCGTGCTGCTCGGCGAGGTAGAACAGGATCGCGCCGGATTCGAACAGCGGCACGCCGAGCACCGGGTCAACCAGCACCGGGACTTTGGCGAACGGGTTGAGCGCGACGAAGTCGGGCGCGAACTGCTCGCCCTTGAACACCGCGACGTGGACCAGGCGGTAGTCGAGCGCGAGCTCCTCGAGCAACAGCCCGACCTTGCGGACGTTCGGGCTGCCCATGCCGTAAAGAGTCAGGGGTTCGGTCATGGTCGCACCCTTACTGGCAGGCCAGGCACTCCTCGTAGTCGGTCTGCGCGGCGATCTCGATGACCGGGGGCTCGGCGGTATTGTCGGCTTCGACGCCGCCGGCGAAACCCGCGCGCTGAACGCTCTTCGAGCGCAAGTAGTAGAGCGACTTGATGCCCTTCTCCCATGCCTGGAAGTGCAGCATGGCGAGGTCCCACTTGTCGACGTCGGCCGGGATGTAGAGGTTAAGGCTCTGCGCCTGGTCGATGTAGGGCGTGCGGTCGGCGGCGAACTCGAGCAGCCAGCGTTGGTCGATCTCGAAGCTGGTCTTGTAGACCGCCTTCTCCTCGGGACTGAGGAAGTCGAGGTGCTGGACCGAGCCGCCGTGCTCGAGGATCGAGTTCCAGACGTTCGTCGAGTCCTTCGACTTGCTCTGCAGCAGCTTTTCCAGGTACGGGTTCTTGACCACGAAGCTGCC
>JAEKKO010000357.1 GCA_019510335.1 Novosphingobium sp.
GCCTTCGAGCAGGCCGGCGATCACGAACATCAGCACGCAGCCGAGCGCCACCTGACCCGCGGTGCGCCCGGCGTCCGCGAGCGCGGTCATCCGCGACTTGGGGCCGGGGAAGAGCAGGGCGCGGGCGAGGGCGAAGCCGGCGCCGCCGGCCAGGGCGATCGCCAGCAGCTCGGTGCTGCCATGGATGATCAGCCAGCCGCCGAGCTCGATCCCCAGCCCGTGGCCGACATAAAGTGCGAAGAAGGCGCCGAGCATGAGGCCGTTCTGAATCAGCAGCAGCGCGGTCGGCAGGCCGAAGGCGAAGCCGAGCGCAAAGCAGACGATGCCGATCCCGGCATTGTGCACGAAGAGGAAGGACGCGAAGGCGGAGAGGAGATCGCCCGGCGGCGGATCGGTATCGTAGAGCACCTTGCGGAGCTCCTCGGCCGAGGAGGTCGGCATGCGCCCCTGCGCCATCTCGTCCGGCATCAGGGTGTAATACCACTCGGCATTGCTCATGCAGAGGAAGTAGCCGGCGAGCGCTGCGACAATGGTCAGCAGGATCGCCAGCAGGATCGGGCCCTTGAGCTGCTGCACCGCGGCCGGGAAGCCGCGGCGCAGGAAAGCGCTCGCCACCGCGCCGAAGCCGGAGCGCGGCCCGTAGATCTGGAAATAGGCGCGGTTGGCCAGGCTCTCGAGATAGGCAAGCAGCCCCTGGTCGAGCGAGATCGAGCGCGCGACCGAAAGCGAGGAAAGCGCTCCGCGATAGAGGGTGGGGAGCCGCGTCAGCTCCTGCGGCGTGAGGCTGCGCGGCGAGCCCCGCTTCAGCTTCTCCAAGAGGTTCTCGAGCTCGCGCCAGCTGGGCTCGCGCTCGCGCCGGAACTGCGTGCTCTTGAGGGTCGCGGAATCCATCGGTTTGCTACGCGGAACCCGCGGCCATCAACGCCTTACTTCTTGAACTGCTGCTTGTAGGAGGACTCGCTCTTCAAGCCCTCTTGCTTCTCTTTCTTCGGCTTCTTCTTCTCACGCGTCGTTTTCTGCTGACCCTTGGCCATGGCAGTCTCCCTCGATTGTTGAACCCCGATAACTCTACACGTCCCGCGGCCAAGGTCCAGTGCCACCCTACTCGCCGTAGGGTGTTGCGTGCGGCGCATGGGCACCCCGGCGCCGGGCGGGGGCGTATTTCACGGCGGAGTCGCTATCTTCACCGGGCAACTTATCGCGAGGCGCTCCTGTGATTCCCTTCTCCGTCCTCGACCTCTCGCCGATCTGCCGAGGCGGCACCGCCGCCGACGCCTTCCGCAACACACTGGACCTCGCGCGGAACGCCGAGCGCCTCGGCTACCAGCGCTTCTGGCTGGCCGAGCATCACAATATGCCGGGGATCGCCAGCGCCGCCACGGCGGTGGTGATCGGGCATGTGGCGGCGGGGACCAAGACGATTCGGGTCGGCTCCGGCGGGATCATGCTGCCCAATCATGCGCCGCTG
>JAEKKO010000167.1 GCA_019510335.1 Novosphingobium sp.
GGCAGTGCGGCGTGCGCCGGCCTTTCTGGGTCAGCATCAGCCGCTGTCCGACCCCGAAGCGATGCTGCTCGTCGATCACCACCAGCGCGAGGTTCTTGTAGGCGACCGCTTCCTGGAAGATCGCATGGGTGCCGACGACGAGGTCGATGCTGCCGTCAAGCAGGCCCATCAGGATGGATTCGCGCGCCCGCCCCTTGTCGCGCCCGGTGAGCAACGCGATCGTCACGCCGGTGCCGGCGGCAAGCCGTGTCAGCGTCTCGTGGTGCTGACGCGCGAGCAGCTCGGTCGGGGCAAGCAGCGCCGCCTGGGCCCCGGCTTCGACCGCGACCAGCATCGCCTCGAGCGCGACGACGGTCTTGCCCGAGCCGACATCGCCCTGGAGCAGCCGCAGCATCGGCGCCGCCTGGGCGAGGTCGCCCTCGATCTCGCCGATCGTCCGCCTCTGCGCGCCGGTCAAACCGAAAGGGAGCTCGAGTTTTCCACGGAGCGGCCCGTCCCCGTGCAACGGCGTGCCGACGTGCGCGCGGTTGGCGTTGCGCACCAGCATCAGCGCGAGGCTGTTGGCGAGCAGTTCATCATAGGCGATCCGGTCGCGTGCCGCGGGATGGTCGCCCTGATGCGCCAGCTGCGGAGAGCGGATAGACCGGTTCCACCAGCCGCCCCAGCGCCGAACCGCCTTCGTTGGCGACGTGATCGGGATGGACGATCTGCAACTGCTGCCCGTACTGGTCGAGTCGCCCGGCGATCCACCGCTTCTCCCCTAACGCCAGCTGCTTCTTCGCCCAGCCGGCGTTACGGCCGAAATAGGTAAGCGCGCAGATGTTCCCCGCCGCGTCGGCGGCCATCACCCGGAACGGCCCGCGCCCCGCCGACGTGCGGTACTCGAGCGGGGTCAGCGCGACGACCACCTGCTCACCGACGGCGGCCTCGTCCAGATCGGCAAGGGCGCGGCGTTCGACGAAGCGGTCCGGCAGGTGGTAGGCGAAGTCCTTGATTCGGCTCAGGCCCAGCCGTTCGAGCGGCCGCGCCAGCCCGGCGCCCACGCCCTTGAGGCTCGCCGCCTCGGCGAACAGTGGGTTCAGGCGTTCGGGGCGCATCGCGGCTCCTGATACGACCTCGCAAAATCCGCACAAGAGCGGGAACGGATCGCGGCTCGGCGGCTTTCCCCGAGACGAGCCGCGCTGCTGGTGGCGGCCACCGGAAGGAGCGAGTCATGCCGAAGACCCAATTCACCGATGCGATCGCCCTACTCAAGGCGGACCACCGCAAGGTCGAGGATCTGTTCGACAAGTTCGAAAAGGCGCGCAGCAACAAACAGAAGATCGCCGAGGAGATCTGCAACGAGCTGAAGATCCACGCGGCAATCGAAGAGGAGATCTTCTACCCATCATTTCGCGGCAAGATCGAGGACGATGTCCTCAATGAGGCCTATGTCGAGCACGACGGGGTGAAGGTCCTCGTCAACGACATCGCCAGCGGTGGTGACGACGAGTTCTATGACGCCAAGGTCACGGTGCTGGGCGAAAAGGTCCGGCATCACGTCCACGAGGAAGAGCGCCGCGGTGACGGCATGTTCGCCCAGGTCCGCAAGACCGAGGTCGACCTCGTCGAGCTGCGCGACCGGATGATGGCCCGCAAGCAGGAGCTGATGCAGCAGGCGAAGAGCGGCGGCCTGCCGCCGGCGCAGCTTGCCGTCGTGCAGCTGGCCGCATGACTCTTTTCGCGCTCGAGGCTTGCGCCGGCGCCCACCCAGCGCCTAACCGCGGCCAATGCCCGATACCGCGCTCCTCCGCCGCCTGAAGTTCCGCGCCTGGCACCGCGGCACGCGCGAGGCCGATTTCATCGTCGGCGGATTCTTCGACCGTTATTCCGCCAGTTGGGGCGAAGCGGAGATCGCCTGGTTCGAGGCGCTGCTCGAGGAACAGGACGTCGACGTCCTGGCATGGGCCCTTGGCTCCGCGGAGGTCCCCTCGCATCTCGCCGGTCCGCTGATGAGCGCCTTGCGCAAGCTCGACTACGTCGAGATCCCCCACTGACCCGCGCGGGGTTCGACAGCGGCGCATCCCGAGGCTAAGCGCGCTCCAATCCGATCCCCGCCCGGCCTCAGCTCACCGGCTGCGCGAGGCGCCTGCCCCTGTCCGCGATCCAGAACCGAACCGTGCCCGACTTCACCCGCATCCTCTCGGCCAAGAGCCCGCTAACCCTCGCCGCCGTCGCGCGCGGGGCGCAGCCGCTGGTGATGGCCGACCTCGCCCGCGCCGCCAAAGGGCGCGCGGTGTTCATCGGCCCCGACGAGGCGGCGATGCGCGGTGTCGCCGACGCGGCGGCATTCTTCGCGCCCGAGCTGGAGGTGATCGAGTTCCCGGCGTGGGACTGCCTGCCGTACGACCGGGCCAGTCCGGCCCTGTCGGTCAGCGCGCGCCGGCTCGCCGCGCTGCACCGGCTCCAGGCTCCGGCCAAGGGACCGCAACTGCTGGTCACCACCATCAATGCCGTGCTCCAGCGCGTGCTCACGCCGTTTCGCATCCGCGAATCGGTGCGGCTGCTCAAGCCCGGCATGGAGATCGGCCGCGAGAGCCTGATCGCCCTGCTGCAGCGGCAAGGCTACGGCCGCACCGACACGGTGATCGATGCCGGCGAGTACGCGGTGCGCGGCTCGATCTTCGACATCTTCCCCTCGGGTCTGGACCAAGGCCTGAGGCTCGACTTCTTTGGCGACGAGCTCGAAACTCTGCGGTTGTTCGACCCCAGCACCCAGCGCTCGACCGGCACGCTCGATCAGCACCTGCTGCTCCCGGCGAGCGAGGCGTTGCTCGACGACGACACGGTCAAGCGCTTCCGCAGCCGCTACCGCGAGACCTTCGGCGCCCATGCGACCGAGGACCCGCTGTACCAAGCGGTCAGCGACGGCCGCCGCCTCGCCGGGATGGAGCACTGGCTGCCGCTGTTCGAGGACCGCCTGGTCACGCTGTTCGATCACCTCGGCGGCGATGACGTGGCGGTGATCGACACGTCGGCCCTGGGTGCCGCCGACGAGCGGCTCGGGGACATCGCCGATTATTTCGCCGCCCGCCGCGACACCACCGGCCGCGCCGCCGGCAACTACCGCCCGCTCGACCCCTCGGCGCTGTACCTGAGCCGCGACGAGCTCGACGGTTCGCTCCAGGGCTGGCCAGTCCACCGCGCTGACTTGTTCGCCCAGCCGGAAAGCGCGACGGTCATCGACTTCGGCTTCGGCTCCGGCCGCGACTTCGCGCCCGAGCGGGCGCGCGGCGACAACGTCTATGAAGCGGCGGCGCAGTACCTCACGGGCCAGGCGAAGCGCGGTCGCAAGGCGCTGATCGCCGCCTACACCACTGGCAGCCGCGCCCGCATTGCCGGGATCCTCGGCGAAGCGGCCAAGCCGGCGCCGGTCCTCGCCGACGGCTGGCAAGAGGCACTCGGGCTTGCGTCTAGCGGGGCTCCGGTGGCGCTCGTCCTGCCGCTCGAGACCGGCTTCGCCAATGCCGAGCTCGAGCTGGTCACCGAGCAGGACATCCTCGGCGATCGCCTGGTCCGCCGCCACAAGCGCCGCAAGAGCGCCGACGCGTTCCTTGCCGAGCTGTCCGCCCTGACGCCCGGCGATCTCGTCGTGCACATGGAGCACGGCATCGGTCGCTACGAAGGGCTGCAGTCGATCCCGGTCGGCGACAGCCCGCACGACTGCGTCCAACTCGAGTATGCCGGCGGCGACAAGCTCTACATCCCGGTCGAGAATCTCGAGGTGCTTTCCCGCTACGGTAGCGAGAGCGAGGCCGTCACCCTCGACAAGCTCGGCGGCGAAGCGTGGCAGCGGCGCCGCGCCCGGCTCAAGGAGCGGATCCGCGAAATCGCCCATGAGCTGCTGCGCACCGCCGCCGAACGGGCGCTGCGCCACGCGCCGATGCTGGTCCCCGAAGGCGCCGCCTACGACCAGTTCGTCGAACGCTTCCCGTGGCAGGAAACCGACGACCAGGAACGGGCGATCGAGGACGTGCTCGGCGACCTTGGCGACGGCAAGCCGATGGACCGGCTGGTCTGCGGGGATGTCGGCTTCGGCAAGACCGAGGTCGCGCTGCGCGCCGCGTTCGTGGCGGCGATGGCCGGGCAGCAGGTCGCGGTGGTCGCCCCGACGACGCTGCTGGCCCGCCAGCATTACACCAATTTCAAGGACCGCTTCGGCGGCTTTCCGATCGAAGTCGGGCGCCTGTCGCGGCTCGTCCCGGCCAAGGAAGCGACCGAGACCCGCGCCCGCCTCGCCGACGGCAAGCTCGACATCGTCATCGGCACGCACGCAATCTTGTCGAAGGGGGTCAAGTTCAAGCGCCTTGGCCTCGTCGTCGTCGACGAGGAGCAGCGCTTCGGCGTCACCCACAAGGAAAAGCTCAAGCAGCTGCGCGCCGATGTCCATGTGCTCACGCTGACCGCCACTCCGATCCCGCGCACGCTGCAGATGGCGATGAGCGGCTTGCGCGAGCTATCGACGATCCAGACCCCGCCGGTCGATCGGCTGGCGGTGCGCACATACGTGATGGAATGGGACGAGCTGGTGATGCGCGAGGCGTTGCTGCGCGAGCACCACCGCGGCGGGCAGAGCTTCATCGTCGTGCCGCGGATCGCCGACATGCCCGACGTCGAGAAATGGCTGCGCGCCTACGTTCCCGAAGTGCGCTTCGTCACCGCCCACGGCCAGATGGGCGCCGGCGAGGTCGAGGAGCGGATGAGCGCGTTCTACGACGGCCAGTACGAAGTGCTGCTGTCGACGACCATCGTCGAGAGCGGGCTCGACATCCCGCGGGCCAACACCCTGATCATCCACCGCGCCGACCGCTTCGGCCTGGCCCAGCTCTATCAGCTGCGCGGCCGCGTCGGCCGCTCGAAACTGCGCGCGTACGCCTACCTGACCTACCCGGCCGACATTGCGCTCAGCGCGGTGGCCGAGAAGCGGCTCAAGGTGCTCGGCGACCTCGACAGCCTCGGAGCCGGATTCCAGCTCGCCAGCCACGATCTCGACATCCGCGGCGCCGGCAACCTGCTCGGCGACGAGCAGTCGGGCCATATCCGCGAGGTCGGCTTCGAACTGTATCAATCGATGCTCGAAGACGCGATCCTCGCCGCCAAGGCCGGCGAAGGCGCGCTGGTGCGCGAACGCGGCAGCTTATCTCCGCAGATCACCGTCGATGCGCCGATCCTCATCCCCGAGGACTACGTGCCCGACCTCGCGGTGCGGATGGCGCTCTACCGCCGCTTGAACGAGGCCGAGGACCAGGGCGCGATCGAGGCGCTCGCCGCCGAAATGATCGACCGCTTCGGCCCGGTTCCGCCGCCGACCGCCAACCTGATCCGGCTGATCGAGATCAAGCGCCAGGCGATCGAGGCGAACATCGCCAAGATCGACCTCGGCGCCAAAGGCGCGCTGGTCAGCTTCCACAACGACGACTTCCCCGATCCCACCGGGCTGATCGCCTACATCGAGCGGCTCAAGGGCACGGCCCGGCTGCGCCCGGACAACAAGCTCGTCATTACCCGCGCCTGGGGCGACCCCAAGGCGCGCCTGAATGGACTGTTCCAGCTGACCAAGGGACTGAGCGCGATCGCCAAGAAGGCGGCGTGACTCCCTCGCCCTGACCCATCGCAACCACTCACGCTCGTCCCGAGCTGTCGATGGACGCGCGCCCACCCCGGCTTACATGTTCACCACGCAGCGAAAGCCGATGTGGCTGGTCGCGGTGTCGATGGTCTCCGGGTGGCGCGCCGCCGGGCGGTAGCGCTGGCAGTAGTTGGGCGCGCACAAGTGCGAGCCACCCTTGAGCACCTTGCGCTCGAACCGCGATTCCCCACGCGCCGCGCTACAGCAGCGCTTCGCGACGCTGCGCCGCGGCTTGTCCCACGCGTCAGCGGTCCATTCCCAGACGTTGCCGATCATGTCGTAGAGACCATAGCCGTTGGCGGGGAAGCTGCGCACCGGCGAGGTCCGCTCCCACCCGTCGAGCAGCTGGTTGGCGAGCGGAAACCGCCCTTGCCAGTAATTGGCGAGCATCGCCCCGCCGGGCGCGAGTTCGTCGCCCCAGGCGTAGTCGGCGCCGTCGAGCCCGCCGCGTGCGGCGAACTCCCACTGCGCCTCGGTCGGCAGGGCCTTGCCTGCCCAGCTTGCGTAAGCCGCGGCGTCGGACCAGCCAACCTGGACCACCGGATGGTTCTCAATGCCCTCGATCGAGCTGTCCGGTCCGAGCGGATGG
>JAEKKO010000168.1 GCA_019510335.1 Novosphingobium sp.
GTAGAGGAGCCGAAGAAGCCATGACCCGTCGATTGCTCGCAACGCTGTCGTTGCTGGCGCTGGCCGGCCATTCCGGGGCGGCCACGGCGGCACCGCGGCCGAACCTGCCGGATCAGGTCGAGCTCGGCCGCGACGGCAACGGCGATCCCTGTTCCGCCGCGCGGTACTGGAACGACCCGGGAGCGGCCGATCCATTCGCGGTCAGCTACGGCCTGACCTGCCGCGGTGCGACCGCCAGCCGCCACCTAGGTGTGGCGCGCTGGGTCCGAAGCGGCCAGTCCGACGCGATCGCCGCATTGCTGACTTGCGGCGCGGCGAAAGAGGTGGCGGTGCCCGCGCTCGGGATGGTCCGCGCCCGACGCTGCTTCGACAAGCTGCTGGGCCTGACCACGGTCGAGACCGAACTGATCCGCAACGGTCACCTGCTGTCGGTCAGCGCGATTCCGATCGCCCAAGGCCCGGCCGAAGAAGCGCTGCGGATGCTGGCGGGGATTCCGGTCAAGCTGGGCGAGCGCAACCGCACCGTTGCGCCCGTCATCGACGTTGCCGCCCTCGCTCCGGCACCCGAGGCGCAGGCCGCGGCGACGGCGGCGAACGATGCCGATAGCGCCCTGCAACAAGGACTGCGCTACGTCCGCCAAGGCCTCCACATGGAAGCTTCGCGGGTGCTCAACGATGGGCTGAGCCGTTTGCCCCCGGATGCGCCGATAGGGACCCGGGTCGAGCTTCTGCTGGTCGCCGGCCTCGCCGATTCCAACTTGCGGTTCTTCGATTCAGCTGAGAGCTATTTCGCACACGTCGATCAGCTGCTGCTGGCCAATCCGGGCATTCCCAACGCCGCGGTCCTGGCGCTCAAGCGGCGCAGTTACGCAGCGCTCGACCTGCTCAACCGCCGCAAGTTCGGCGAGGCGATCACCGCGCTCGACCAGATCGCCTCGCAGCGCGCCGAGCCTGGTCAGCCGTTGCTCGACCCCACGTTGATCCGCGCCCTGAACCAAGCCCCGGCGCGGGGTCGCCAGGCCGCAGCTGAAGCGGTCCGCACTCCCGATGTTGGCTCGCTGTCGCAATTGGTGATCGATGCGCAGGCCAACTGGGCCCGCAGCGTCGCTTTGCTCGCCCAGAACAAGCCTGCCGACGCCAACGCGGCGCTGGCCCTCGCCGACCGCAATTTCGAGGTGCTGCGCAACGAGAAGATCGATCAGCAGCAAGTCCGCTGGCTCGAAGCGCGGATCGAGCGCCAGCGGGCGCGGCTGCTGCTCCGCAACGGCGACCGGGCCGGCGCCGTGGCGGCGCTCGATCGGGCGGTGCTTGCCTTGCGCCGGGCCGATGCCGATGGCGCGACCGGACCGACTCTGGCCGAAACCGAACTCGAGCGGGCCGGGGTGCTGGCGCGCGGCGGCGGCGATTCGCAAGCGCTGCTCGCCAACTTCGAGGACGCCGTCGACAGCCTGATCGCCGCCGATGCGCAAGGCGCCGTGCTGCCGCCGTCGATCGAGCAATACCTCGACCTGCTGATCGCTGACGCCAAGACGCACCCCGAGGGCAAGTCGCCCGAGCGGTTCTTCCGCGCCCTGCAGGCGGTTGGCGATCCGGCCATCGCCCGCCAATTCGTCCAGCTGCAGACGGTCGTCACCGCCGACCCGCACCTCGCCGCCAAAGTCCAGGACGTCCAGGACCTGGAGCGCGAGATCACGCGAATCCGGTTCGAGATCGCATCCGGGCCTGCGGGCACCGACACCAAGACGCTCGATGCCAAACGGCAGCAGCTCGAGGCGCAGCTGGTTGAGACGCAAGCCGCGCTCGAGGGCAACAAGGCCTACGGCGCCGTCAACGATGCGCCGGTGACGATCGCTGAACTGCGCCGCGCGCTCCATCCGGGCGAGGCCTATTTCAAGCTGACCAAAGTCCGCAACTACGACTTCGGCATGCTGATCGACGCGACCGGGACCGTGATCTACCGGATCAAGAACCCCGACATCGAAGTCGATCCGGTGGCCAAGGTGGTTCGCGCCTCGATCGACGGCGGCGGCGACAAGCTCCCGCATTACAACGTCGGGGCGGCCTATGCCCTGTTCACCCTCGTCGCCGGCCCGGCGACCGATCGACTGCTCGCGGCCAACGCCCTGGTGGTCGATGCTTCGGGGCCGCTGCAGACCCTGCCGCTGGGCGTGCTGGTCACCGACAAGGCCAGCGTCGAGCGCTATGCCGCGAGCCGCGCCGCAGCGCCTTACGACTACACCGGCGTCGATTTCGTCGCCAAGCAGGTCTCGCTGTCGACCGCACTCAGCCCAAGGTCTCTGATCGTCGCCCGCAATCTCGCGCCGTCGGCGGCGCGCTATCCGTTCATGGGGTTTGCCCAGCATGAGCCGGTGCCGGTCTCCGCCGAAGTCTCCGGGCGCATGATCAGCATCGGCAGCAACTGCGAAGTCGAGCAGAAGGCGATCGCGTTGCTCACCCGCGAGCTGACCCCGATCAACGCGCGCGAGCTCGACCGCGCCGGCGCCGCGCTCGGCCTCAGCCAGGTGCCCGAGCTGATCGGCGCCGCATTTACGGACACGGCGGTCAAGCAGCGCACCGATCTCGATCAGTTCCAGGTGCTGCACTTTGCCACGCACGGCCTGACCGAAGGGCAATGGGGATGCGCCAAGGCCCCGCCGGCGCTGGTCACCAGCTTGGGGCCAGACGGCTCGGATGCGATCCTCTCGTTCGACGAGATCGCCCGGCTGCGGCTCGATGCCAATCTGGTCGTGCTCTCGGCGTGTGACACTGCGGCCGGCGTTTCGCTCAGCCAGGCGCGCGCGGCGGGCCAGGAGGAGGCGGGGGCGACGCTCGAGGGTCTCGTCCGGGCCTTTCTCGCCGCCAATGCTCGCGCGGTGCTGTCGACCTATTGGCCAATCTCCAACGCCGGCGAGAGCGAGCAGCTGATCGCCGACTTCTACCACGCCGCCCGGCAGGGGACGATCGGCGAGGCGCTGCGCACAGCCCAGAGCGGACTGATGGCCAATCCAGCGAGCTCTCATCCGATTTTCTGGGGGGCATTCTTCGTCGTCGGCGACGCGCAGAAGCCGCTGCTGACCGGAACGGCGCGCGCCGCGATCGCTGCGGCGTCCGCTTCAACCCTCGCCAGCCGATAGGAGCGCTGGAGCATGGGCCAACCCGCGGCACGCGTCACCGACATGCACGTTTGTCCGATGGTCACCGGCGTAGTTCCGCACGTCGGCGGACCGATCCTCCCGCCGTGCCAGATCAACGTTCTCACAGGTAAGCTGCCGCAGGCCCGGATAACGGATCTTGCGGTCTGCGTCGGACCACCCGACATGATTGCCCTGGGGTCATTCACCGTGCTCGTCGGCAAGCTTCCGGCGGCGCGGATGGGAGACATGACCGCGCATGGGGGCACTATCGTGCTCGGCTTGCCGACCGTGTTGATCGGCTAGGGCGGGGGTCGGTGATCGCTCGAGACGAGGCGGCGAAGGGCTGGGCGAGCCTTGCCGGGGGAGTTGTGGTGGCGGTCGGTTGGGTCGTGCTCGCCCAGCACCTCGGCGACAGCATCACGATCCAGGCGATCGGCGTCGCCATGACGCTGTACTACGCCCTGCTGTTCCTGCCGCTGGTCGCCTTGGCATGGGGAATTGGCCGCCTCAGCCGGGTCGCTGTCCTGCGCGTCGGAGATGCGCCAGGCTGGTGGACGCTGATCGGTGCGCTGTGCGGCGCCGGAGGCCTCGCGCTGACGATCGCCTATGCCTGGCTCAACGGGGGGCTTGCCCCCGGTCCGGCGAGCGCGGGCGGGGCAGGGCTGGTCCTGCTCGGAGCGATTCTGACGCTGCTCCAGGTCGGCGCCGAGGAGCTGCTGTTCCGCGGCTGGCTACAACCGGCGCTGATCGACAAGATTGGCGTGCCGGCGGGAATCGCCGCCGGGGCGCTGCTGTTCTCGGCATTTCACCTGACCGCGGGCGTCACCGCGCCGCTGTCGTTCGTCAACCTCGCGCTCGGTGGGACCTGGTTCGGGTTGCTTGCCTGGCGCAGTGGCGGAATTCTCGCCCCTATTGCCGCACACTACGCGTGGAACGTGATCGAGGATTCGGGGCTCGGTCTGGTCCCCAATCCAGGATTAGGACCACTCGGGGCCGTCCGCGATTATGACCTGTCCGGCTCACCGTTGTGGGGGGCAGGGGCGGAAGGACTCAATGCGAGCATTGGCACCACCATCGTGCTCATCGCGCTGATCCTGCCGCTACTGCCGCGGCGTCGCGACCTGAAGGCCAATCCAGTCACCGCCTGATCACGAGGCCTGCTGGGCGCGGGCGACATCGACGCGATTGCGCTGAGCGATGAACGCCTGGAGCACCGCCCCTTCGAGCTTTTTCTTCTCCTTGTCGTTCATCGGCACGCTCATCGGGTCGACCGGCTCGCCATTGATCCGCAGCTCGTAATGCAGGTGCGGCCCGGTGGTGCAGGTTCCGGTCACGCCACTCAGCCCGAGTGTGAAGCCCTGCGGCACGCGCTCCCCCTCGTGGAGGCCGGGTGCGAAATGGCTGAGGTGAAAATAGCGAGTAACCCAGCCGTTGTCGTGCTGGACCACGGCCATGTTGCCGCCGCAGCCGGTGGGATGCGCGCCGATGACGACGCCGGCCGCCGCGGCATAGACCGGCGTCCCGACCGGCACCCCGAAATCGACCCCCGCGTGCAACCGCGTGTAGTGCAGCACCGGGTGAAAACGCATTCCGAAGTTGCTGGTGATGCGCGCGCCGTCGACCGGGGTGCGCATCATGCCCCGTTTGGTCGAGCCGCCATTGCCGTCGTACCACCCGACTTCGCCACCCGGGGCGACGAAGCGATAGAGAGCCAGGCTCTTCTCGGCCGTGGTCAGCGACGCAAACAGCAGTTGCGGTTGCCCGACAGGCTCACCGCTGGAGTTGACCTCCTGCTCATAGGCGACCTCGAAGGTGTCACCCGGGTGGATGTCGGCGGCGAGGTTGAAGTCGTATCCGAAGGCGTTGATGAACTCAGGGATGAGGGTGTCGCGCACGCCCGCGGCGACGGCCGAGCTGTAGAAACTTTCCGTATCGAGCTCGCCGCGCAGAACCTTGACCTGGCGGCTGAGCACGGCGGCGACTTTGGTGCCCGCGAAGGCGCCCGAGGCGTTGCGCTGGACGACCGCCCCGGACCCGTCGGCGTAAGCCGCCTGGAGGCGGAGCAAGGTGGCCACGGGCCCGTTCGGAAGCAGATCGACGACGGTGTGGACCTCGCCTTGTCCGGTCAGCACGCGGGCCGCGGCGTCGGCAGCGGCCTGCGCCTCGCTCTGTACTACGCCGACGGCGGTGAGGGCGCCGACGATGTCTCCAGGGCCGGCGAGCACCAGCCGGCGCTCCACCTGTCCAGGGGTCGGCTTTGGGGCGGGCACCGCTGCTGCGGGGTGGCCTTCAGGCGCCGCCGGCGTTGTCCGGCTGAGCGGAGCTCGCGTCAGCCAGGCCGCTCCGGCACCGACGATGACCAGCGCGACCGAAGCGGCGAGCGGGAGCAACGGCCGAGCGCCGCCAGCGCGCGTTGGCCGAATCGCAGCAGCGGAGGGAATCGGTGCTGTCGGCGGGGTGGTCGGCCGCACCTCGCGCCACGCTTCCGGAATTGAGGATGGTTGCGGCGGCGTCGGAGCAGCCGTCTTTTCGGCGGGCGGAGGCTTCGTCCAGCTGCGCGGATCGAATGAGTCCTCGTCCATGCCAGTGCTGCGCTTTGCCCCCTGTCCCAATGCGGCGAACACCGCCAGAAACCTATAACCTTGCTTTGATAACGGGTGAAGCTGTGCTTTAAGATGAACTACCGAAAGGCGGGGGTGATTGGATGGCGGGAAGCAATCGCGTCGCTTGGCGGGAGGGTCAGT
>JAEKKO010000351.1 GCA_019510335.1 Novosphingobium sp.
CGATGTAGCCGATCGCCACGGCGGCCATGCACGCCGCCACCGAGAGCAGGATGTTGCCGCCTGCTTCGGCGAGGTCGCCGTTGCGGATCAGCTCGAGCGTCTGCAGGCTGAATGACGAGAACGTCGTGTAGCCGCCGCAGAAGCCGACCATCACGAACTGGCGCAAGTCGGGCGCGACGATCAGACGCCCGTCGGCGCCCGTCAGGGTGGCGAAGAAACCGATGATGAACGAGCCGATCACGTTTACCGCAATCGTGCCCCACGGGAACGTCTCGCCCATCCACAGCGCGATACCGCGCGAGCAGGCGAAGCGGCTCATCCCGCCGAGCGCGCTGCCGATCGCGATCCACAGATAAGTCATCGGCCATCGTTCCCCTGCAGTGGCGCTGCTTGTGTAACCCCGCAGAAGTCGGCGTAAAGGGTCGCGCCAGGCAATTGCCTTGCGTCGGCGCGAGGGCTGTGGTTGCAAGCCCTATCATTTGTGAAGAGGAGCCCAGCGGTGGAGGTCCCGAGGCAAGCGGCGCTGATGCGCATCTACACCGACGAGGGCGCGCGGGCCGGGCACAAGGCGCTGTTCGAGGTGATCGTCTGCGCGGCGCGCGATGCCGGACTCGCCGGAGCGACCGTGTTGCGCGGCCCGATGGGCTTCGGCCACTCCCACCACATCCACACCGCGACGATCCTCAACCTGTCGATGAGCCTGCCGCTGGTGATCGAGATCGTCGACGACGAGGCCAAGCTCCGCGCGTTCCTCGACCAGTTGGACAGTTTCGAGCACATCGGCCTGGTGACGCTCGAGAAAGTCGAGGTGCTGCACTACGGCGCGGTGGCCGAGCGACGCGAGGGCGCCTGACGCTTCCCATTGCGCTCGGCCCCCGGAGGCGGCACGGGGGCGCAGCGATTCAACGGGAGGGCGCAATGCAAGTAGCGATCATCACCGGGGCGGGCAGCGGCATCGGCCTTGCCACCGCAGTCCAGGTTCACGCGATGGGCATGGCCGTGGTCGGCGTCGGACGCGACACGGGCAAGCTGGCCACGCTCGAGCAGAAGATCGGTGAGCCCGGCAAGGTCGCGACGATCTCGGTCGACGTCACCGCCGACGACGCTCCGGCCAAGATCGTCGGCGTGGCGCTCGAGCGGTTCGGGCGGATCGATTGCCTGGTCAACAACGCCGGCGTCGGCAGCCCCAAGCCGATCCACGAGGCCACCGATGCCGATTTCGACGGCTTCATCGACATCATGTTGCGCGCGCCATTCCGGCTGATCCGCGAAGTGCTCCCCCACCTCGGCGTGGGCGCGAGCATCGTCAACGTGACTTCGACGTTCGCGCACATCGGCGGCCGCCGCGGCGGCGCCTACTCGGCGGCGAAGGGCGGGCTGAAGTCGCTGACCGAGCACATGGCGGCCGAATACGGTCCGCGCGGCATCCGCTCGAACTGCGTCGCGCCTCGACACCACCCCCTATCCGCGCCTGGCCGAGCCCGAGGACGTCGCCGCGGTGATCGCCTTCCTGTGCTCGCCGGCGAGCGAGATGTGCAATGGCCAGTCGATCGTGGTCGACGGCGGCTGGACCAAGACCAAGTACCTCTCGCCGCGCGCGACGACCAGCAAGTGGGTCATGCCGGAGGACGAGGGCCACTCCTTCGATTGAGCGATCCAAGCCGGGAGCGAAGCAATGGCCAATCGCAGAGGTGTGCTGACGGGAGCGGGTTTGGCTGCGTTGGCGCTATCAGAGAAGGGCTTCGCGGCGGATAAGCCGAACGCCTCGAAATCGGAGATCGGCGCGTCCCGCCCGTTTGCTCGCAAGCTCGGCGCACGGGCCCGCGTCATGATCGTGAACGATCTCAGCGGCGACATCGACGGGCTGTTCGCGACCGTGCACGCGCTGCTGTCGCCCTCGGCCGAGGTCCGCGGCATCGTCGGCACCGCTGCGGCACAGCCGACGGAAACGGCGCAGCGCTCCGCGGATCGGGCCGAGGAAATCCTCCGCCTGATGGGACTAAGTGGAAAAATCCCGGTTCATGTCGGAGCCGACCGTCGGCTCCCCGCTGCAGCCACTCCGGTCGATTGTGCCGGCGCGCGCGCGATCATCGCCGAGGCCATGCGCGACAGTCCGCTGCCGCTCTACGTCACCGTCGGTGGCGGGCTGACCGAAGTGGCCTCCGCGCTGATGCTCGAGCCGAGAATCGCCGAGCGCTTCACGCTCGTCTGGATCGGCGGGGATTCGCACTCGAAGTTCGAAGGCGTCGAGTACAATTTTACCCTCGACAAGAAGGCGGCCCAGTACGTCTTTAACGAG
>JAEKKO010000169.1 GCA_019510335.1 Novosphingobium sp.
GGGAGCGGCGTGGGCTGATCCGGTTCGTCGATGCCTTCGGTCATGGCCTTCGGCTTCATGGCTGCTGCAGCTTAACCACCGCATCGACCAGTTGGCCGTAGCTCTCGATCTCGGCTTGCTGGTTCATGCTGATGATGATGTCGAACTCGTCCTCGATCGCGGCGACGAAGTCCATCACGGTGAGGCTGTCGAACTCGAGGTCGCCGGCAAAAGTGGTCGCGTCGGTAACGGCGATGCCTTTCTTGTTGAACGGCGCGAGCAGTATGCGGATCCTCTCGTCGGTGGCGGCGCGGTCCATTCTCATGCTCTCCGAAGGGTGGTGCGGTCCTTGGCCGCCGATTGCGGCGCAAAAGCGGCGTAGGCGGGCGCTGTCAACCGCGGCCGCCTCAGGTGCCGCGCGGGTTGACCACGGACTTCACGTGATCCGCGTCGCGCATCACATCGGGGCCGCCCAGAGGCCGTTCGCCTCGGTCGGGCTCACGAAGGCGATCTCGGGCATGTAGGCGCGATAGCCGTCCCAGTCCTGAACGTCGACCAATCGGCCGAAGCGGCCTTGAGCTCACGGATTGCGTGGTAATCCAGCAACTCCTGGAGCTTGTCCTCCACCATGGCCTCCTTTCCTCGCGCGCCGCGTTACACCACGGCTTTCTCCAGCAGCGCCCGCACCGCCGCCATGAATGGGCCGATCGACACCGGCTTCGCGAGGTAGCCCTCGGCACCGGCATCGCGAATCCGCTCCTCGTCGCCTTTGCCGGCATAGGCGGTGACGGCGAGCACCGGGATCGCCCGCAGCACCGGGTCGACCTTGGCGGCCTCGATCAGCTCGAGCCCGGAGACGTTGGGCAGCTGAATGTCCATGACGATCAGGTTGGGCACGAACTGCCGCGCTCGCTCGAGCGCCTCGAGCCCGTCGGCGACCGGCTCGACGGCGAAGCCCTGGCTCTTGAGGACGTCGCAGAACAACCGACGGTTCAGATCGTTGTCCTCGACAACCAGGATGCGCTTTGCCACTTGGGATGGTGTCCAGGCCGGTGTGCGGCCCTTCCCTATGGCTTGCAAAGGTCTCTGACAATTCTGCGCGAAAGGTCATCCCCAGAAGCCGATCCGGTCGCCCTCGCGCTGGCCGCGCTAGGATGGATCGTCGCCGATCCGACCCGGGCCGAGCGGCTGCTGGCGCTGACCGGCTTGACCCCGGAAGCCTTGCGCTCGGGGCTAGGCGACCCGGCGGTTCTCGCCGCCGTGCTCGAGTTCCTGGTGGCGCACGAGCCCGACCTGATCGCCGCCGCCGCGGCCATCGGCACGACCCCCGAAAGCCTGGCCCGGGCCGCCCAGAGGCTCGGTCCATGAGCCGGCCGCTGATCGTCAGCGATTGCGACGAGGTGCTGCTGCACATGGTCAGCCCGTTCCGCAGTTGGCTCGACGAAGCTCACGGTATCGAGTTCTCGCTGGCGGGAAACGACTTCAGCCGAGCCCTGCGTCGGCGCACGACCGGAATGGTGCTGGAGGCCGGCGAGGTCTGGCCGCTGCTCGACCGGTTCTTCGAGTACGAGATGCACCGCCAGGCGCCGATCGCGGGCGCGGTCGAGGCGATGCGGCGATTGTCCGAGCTGGCCGATGTCGTCGTCCTGACCAATCTCACCGACCGCCACCGCGAACCGCGCGCCCGCCAACTGGCCGAGCACGGCCTCGGCTTGCGGGTGTTCACCAATCAGGGGCCGAAAGGGCCGGCGCTCAAGGCGATCCTCGACGAGTACCAGCCCAGCCGTGCGGTGTTCATCGACGACCTTGCCCAGCACCACGGCTCGGTCGCCGAGCTGACGCCGGAAGTCCTGCGCCTCCACATGTGCGGGGAACCGCTGGTCGCCCCCCACATCGCCTGCGCCCATGCCGCGGGTCACGCCCACGCCCGCATCGACGACTGGGCGAGCGCCTTGCCGTGGCTGGTCGAGCGCTTAAATGAGGACAGCCGATGACCGACGCCGAGATCGACGCCAAGCTTGCCGAACTGGGGCTGGTGCTGCCCGCGCCCGCCGCTTTCCGGGCAGCTGCCGTTCCTGGCCGGGCACCTGGTCACCGGTCGACTCGGCGCCGACGTCAGCCTCGAGCGCGGGGTCGCGGCGGCGCAAGCCTGCGGGCTGATGATCCTCGCCCAGGTCAAGGCCGCGCTGGGCTCGCTTGGGCGGGTCGAGCGGGTGGTCAAGCTCGGCGTGTTCGTCAACTCGACGGCGGCGTTCACCGAACAGCCGAAAGTCGCCAACGGCGCGTCCGAGCTGATGGCGGCGGTGTTCGGCGAGGCCGGGCGCCATGCCCGCAGCGCGGTCGGCGTGCCGGTGCTGCCGCTCGGCGCGGCGGTGGAGGTCGATGCGATTGTCGCCGTTGGACCCGCTTGATCGCTGGCTCGCGCCGGCGCCGAACCCGCGCAAAGTCGCCTGGCTGAGCGGCACGACCTTCGCCCATCGCGGCCTGCACGGCCCGGGCGTTCCGGAGAACTCGCTCGCCGCCGTGCGTGCCGCCGTCGAGCAGGGCTTGGGCATCGAGTGCGACGTCCAGCGCGCCGGTGACGGCCAGGCGGTGGTGTTCCACGACTGGGAGCTCGAACGCCTGACTGGCGGGAGCGGATCGCTGGCCGCGTTGACCCCAGCGCAGTTCGCGCAATTGCGGCTGCTCGGCACGGCCGAGGCGGTGCCGACGCTGCGCCAGGTGCTCGACACCGTCGCCGGGCGCACCCCGCTGCTGATCGAACTCAAGTCGCGCCGCGACCGCCGCATCGACGCGCTGTGCCTCGCCGTTCACCGCGTGCTCGAGGGCTATCGCGGCCCCCATGCGGTGATGAGCTTCGATCCGCGGGTGTCGCGCTGGTTCGCCCGACATGCGCCGCTGACCGCGCGCGGGCTGGTGATTACCGAAGACAACGACCAGGCGCTGCCGGGCCGCCTGCGCCGCCATTTCGACTTGTGGATCGCCCGTCCCGACTTCCTCGCGTACGACGTCCGCGACCTGCCGAGCCGATTCGCCGCGGCGCAGCGCCGGCGCGGACTGCCGCTTGCGACGTGGACCGTGAACAGCCGCGAGCGAGCCGAGCGCGCCCGCCGTCACGCCGACGCGCCGATCGCCGAGGGAGTCGGAATCGGATGAGCGAGGCAGACATCATCGCGCGGATCGCTCCGTCGGTGGGTTCGCTGCCCGCTGCGGAATGGGACGCGCTGTCGGGCGGCGGTAACCCGTTCGTGACTCACGCCTTCCTCACCGCGCTCGAGGATTCGGGGAGCGTCGGCGCGCGCAGCGGATGGAGCCCGGCTCCGGTCGTGATCGAAGACCGCGATGGCGCGCTCGCGGCGGCACTGCCGGCCTATGTCAAGGCGCACAGCCAGGGTGAGTACGTGTTCGACCACAGCTGGGCCGATGCCTGGCACCGCGCCGGCGGCCACTATTACCCCAAGCTCCAGATCGCAGTGCCGTTCACCCCCGCGACCGGGCCCCGCGTGCTGACCCGGAGCCCACACCTCGCCGTACCGCTGCTACGTGCGGCCGAGCAGTTGTGCCATGCCAACGGCCTGTCCTCGGCCCACGCGACATTCATCGCCCCCGAGCAGCTCGCCTGTTTCGAGCGCGCCGGGTGGCTGCTGCGCAGCGACATCCAGTTCCACTGGGAGAACCGCGGCTACGCCTCGTTCGACGAGTTCCTCGCCGCGCTCTCGTCCCGCAAGCGCAAGGACATCCGCAAGGAGCGCGCCACCGCGCAAGCCGGGGTAACGATCCGCGCGCTCAGGGGCGAAGAGATCCGGCGCGAGCACTGGGATGCGTTCTGGCGGTTCTATCAAGACACCGGCGCGCGCAAATGGGGCCACCCGTACCTGACCCGGGCTGCGTTCGACTTGTTCGGCGAGCGCCTGGGCGACAAGGTCCTGCTGATCCTCGCGTTCGATGGCCAGGAACCGGTCGCCGGGGCGCTCAATTTCATCGGCGTCGACACCCTTTACGGGCGCTACTGGGGTGCGCTCGTCGACAAGCCGTTCCTGCACTTCGAGCTGTGCTACTATCAAGCGATCGACGCGGCGATCGCGCTCGGGCTGGTTCGGGTGGAAGCGGGCGCGCAAGGCGGGCACAAGCTCGCCCGCGGGTATGAGCCGGTGCAGACCTGGTCGGCTCACTACATCGCCCACGAAGGCTTGCGCGAGGCAGTGGCGGATTTCCTGGTGCGCGAGCGCGCCGGAGTCGCTGCCGAGCAGAACTACCTGGCGACGCGCGCGCCGTTTCGCAAAGGCGGCTGACGGATCAGGCGGCGCGGCGGGTGCCGGCGGCGATCCACTGGCGAGCGCGGCGCTGGGCTTCGGCGATCTCACGCGCGGTCATCTCCTCGGCGATGTCGGCGCGGCACAGCTGCGCTTCGCCATGGCCACCGACCGCGGCGAGGTTGAACCACTTGTGCGCCTCGATCAGGTCGGAGCCGATGCCATGGCTCCCGGTCGAGAAGGCGATTCCGAGATCGTAGTAGGCGCTGACGTCCCCTTGGGCGGCCGCGGCGAGGCAGCTCGCCACCAGCATGTCGGCTTCGTCCTCGTTGGCGAATCCGGCTGCGGCGCTGCGCGGCGAGTGGTCGTCCCCGGTCCAGTAGATACACATCTTGCTCATCCCCCCATCCGAGCGGAGCCCCCTTGCCCGCCGGATGAGGCAACCTCGCCCGGACATGGTCACCAATTGGTTAACGCCGGTGGTAAAAAACTGGAGATGCCTCCGCGCGATTGCCGAATTCTGGCCGATCCGAAGCGGGAGACTGGGCGTAAATCGTTCGGGCTGCCTTAAGACTCATCCACTTAGAAGGCACTGCCATTGCCGCTTGTGCGGGTTGGGGGCCGTCACTATAGGCCCGACCAGACCCTGCGGCGGGGGCGCAATCGGGGTGACCCGAGGCAGTCGATCGGGAACGGACTGCCGGTGCGGAGGATGGAATGGCGGCGACTGCGACGGACGAAATCGACGTACTGGCAAAAGCGAAACGCAACCTCGCGAGCGATTATCTGCCGTCGGACGCAGAGCCCTACATGTCCGAGGCGCAGCTCGATTACTTTCGCCGGCTACTGCTCGAATGGAAACGGTCGATCCTCTCGGCCTCGGCTGGGACCTTGCAGTCGCTTCAGGACGGCCCGATCCGCGAGCCCGACCTCAACGACCGCGCCTCGAGCGAGACCGATTGGGGCATCGAGCTCCGCACCCGCGACCGCCAGCGCAAGCTGATCGCCAAGATCGACTCCGCACTGCGCCGGATCGAAGAGGGCGAATACGGCTTCTGCGAAGTGACCGGTGAGCCGATCGGCATTGGCCGGCTCACCGCCAGGCCGATCGCGACGATGACGGTCGAGGCTCAGGAAGCGCACGAGCGGCGCGAAAAAATTTCCCGCGACGATTGATCGCGCAACGTTCACAAGGGTCTGCTTAAGCCTTCGTTTGCCATTTGGCTTTAGCAAGCAAGGCGTGCGCCGAACCATCGGGCATCGGGTTGAACTACCGTCGAACGAAATCGCGAACGGACTGAACGGGACATGGTAGAGGGCGAACACCGGCAGATCACGCGGGACAGCCTGTTCGTGCTGGCCGACTTGCGCGTCATCGGTGAGCCGGGCGAGCACCGCGTCAAGATTCGCAACCTGTCGCCGGGCGGACTGATGGCCGAGGGCGAGGTCAAGGTCCAGCGCGGGGCGCGGGTCACGATCGACATCCGCAACATCGGCTGGGTCGATGGTTCGGTCGCCTGGGTCCAGGACAGCCGCTTCGGCATCGCCCTTACCGAGGAGATCGATCCGAAGATCGCCCGCCTTAACGTCGGCGGCGGCGACGGCACCCCGCGCTTCACCCGCCCGCCGCTCGCGCAGCCCGACCAGCCCAAGGTTCTCCGCAAGATCTGACGGACGCGCGGGCGGTGGCGGCGATTGCGCCGTCCTGCCCGCTCGCATAACACGGGCGCCATGCGCCGGCCCCGCTCGCTCCGCACCGCCTTCGCGGTGGTTCTCGCGCTGACCGCGCCCGCCTGCGGCAACAAATCCAACAACCTGGTCAAAGTGCTGGCGATCGGCCAGCCTGCCGAACCGTTCGCCGGCGGTGTGCGCCTGGCGCCGCCGGGCCAGCTGGTCCGCGCCGCGACCGCCGAGGGACTCGTCGGGTTCGACGCCCAGGGGCGAGTCATTCCGGCACTCGCCGACCGCTGGATCGTCACCGACGATGGGCAGACCTACATCTTCCGGCTGCGTGACGGCACCTGGCGCGACGGCTCGCCGCTGACCGGCGAGAGCGCCCGCGCCGCGCTGCGCCAGGCGCTCCTCGCGTTGCGCGGGACTGCCCTGGGGCTCGACCTCGCGCCGGTCGACGAGGTCCGGGCGATGGCCGCGCGGGTCGTCGAGATCCGGCTGGCACAGCCGATGCCCGATTTCCTCCAGCTGCTCGCCCAGCCCGAGCTCGGCCTGCTCCGTCGCGGCGAGGGCGCGGGGCCGATGGCGCTGGCCCGCAGCGGTGACGTCGCCCTGCTCACGCCGATCCCGCCGGACAAGCTCGGCCTGCCGGCAGAGGCGGACTGGGCAGCGCGCGCCCGCAGCGTCCGGCTTGAGGCGGTGGCGGCCGAGACGGCCGTTCAGCGCTTCGGCAACGGCCAGGCTGACGTGGTCCTCGGCGGACGGGTCGAGACTTTTCCCCGCGCGACCGCCGCCGGCCTCACGCGCGGCGCCATTCGCATCGACCCCGTTGCCGGGCTGTTCGGCCTCGTCGTGCTGCGCGAGGACGGCTTTCTCGCGACTCCCGAGAACCGCGAGGCGCTGGCGCTCGCAATCGACCGCGAGGGGCTGATCGGCGCGCTCGGCGTCGGCGGGTGGACCCCGACGACGCGGATCGTCGCCCCCGGAAGCGAAGGCGACGGCGGGGTCAATGGCGAGCGCTGGACCGCGCTCAACCTCGCCCAGCGCCGCGCCGCCGCCGCCGAGCGCGTGCGGCGCTGGCAGGGCGGTCGCAATCCCCCGCTGGCGCTGCGGATTGCGCTGCCGCAAGGCCCCGGCGCGGACATCTTGTTCGCCCGGCTCCAGGGGGACTTCGCGGTGATCGGGGTACAGGCCGCCCGCGTGCCGCTCGATGCTCCGGCAGACTTGCGCTTGCTTGACGCGGTCGCACGGTTTCCGCGGATCGACTGGTACCTCAACCAGCTCAGTTGCGCGATCCTGCGCGGTCTGTGCAGCCCCGCGGCCGATGCCACCGTCGCCGCAGCCGCTGCGACGGTCGAGCCGGCGGGGCGCACCACACTTCTCGCCCAGGCCGAGGCCGAGCTCACCGCGGTAAACGTCTTCATCCCGTTCGGGCCGCCGATCCGCTGGTCACTGGTGAGCGGCAACGCCAGCGGCTTTACCGTCAACCGGGTTGGCGTTCACCCGCTGATGGCGCTGGCGATGCGGCCGGGCTGACCGGTTCGCGCGGCTCCCGCCGCGACCGTCTTCCCCAGTTTAGAAGAAATTAACCTTTCGCGTTCATTGTTCGTATGGTTAATTCGGCGCAATAAGGCTTACGACGGGGTTACGGAGCCGAATACCGGGGCAACAGGGGGGACTACCAATGCGCGTCTTGTTGATCGAGGACGAGCCGACCACGGCGCGAGCCATCGAGCTGATGCTGA
>JAEKKO010000355.1 GCA_019510335.1 Novosphingobium sp.
GCGGGCGGCTGCTCGACATGGGCTACGACGCGCGCAGCCAGTCGGTCACCGTGCGCTTCGACGCGCTGCGCACCGATGCGGCGGGGAATGCGGTCTCGCGGCGCTTCGAGGCGACAATCCCGGGCCTGTCGCCCAAGGTGGAAGCGGTGGCGCCGGCGCTCAACAAGGCGGCGAATGACGTCGCGCAGCAGGTCGCCGACTGGGTGGGGTGATTTCCCAACGCTCTCCCTGCGGGAGAGGGATCACGTTACCCGTGCGCGTGCTTGCGCCGCGTTTCCCAGCCCTTGCGCGCGGCCGCCGAACGTTGTTCGGACGAGCCCGACTTGTGCGCCTTGCCGCCGCGCGAGGAGGACACGTGGGTATCCTTCTTGCCGCGGCCCGAGCCGGACTTGTTGCCGCCGCCGCTTTCCTTGTTGACCGTCGCCCAGGCGCGCCGCTCGGCTTCCTTGTGGCTGGTGCCGCGGTCCTCGTAGCCTTCCTCGATATGCTCGGCCTTGCGTTTTTGCTTGTCGGTATAGCTGCTCTTGTCGCCTCTCGGCATGACACGTCTCCTTGACGGTTATGCCGGGAGAACGTGGCGAGTCGGGTCAGGGTTCCTGGCGCGCCAGCCGGGCAAACCGCATCGCGGCGGCGAACGTCGCGAGGCGGCGTTCGCGCAGGGCTTCGGCTTCGTAGTCCTTGCCCCAGAGTTCGACCTGCCAGTCCTCCTCGAGATTGGCGGCGTCCCACAGCAACTCGGCCTTGGCCTCGGGGGCGAGCGCGGCGAGGCCGATGACCAGCGAGGCGGCGAGGCTGGTCAGGGTGTTGAGCGCGGCGAGGGCATGGTCGCTTTCGGCCGCCAGCACCGCCTCCATCCGCGCCAGCGTCGCGGCGGGCTGCGGGCGGTGGATGATCCCGTCGACGCGCTCGAAATGGACGTCCCAGCGATGCTCGGCCGCCTGCAGGAACGGCTCCCAGACTTCATCCTGCCGCTCGCGCAGCGGCTCGTCGGGCTCGGCGCGGTAGCACAGCGTGTCGGTGCCGGCGAAGGCGACGAGGCCGCGGATCGTGCCGGCGCGGTCCTCGCCGACGACGTCGATCGCGTAGTCCGCGAGATCGCGGAGGATGAAGCCGGCGGGATCGAGTTCCTCGGCCTGATCCGCCCATTCTTCAGCCATGGCTTCGGCGAGCGCGCGGGTGGGCAGGACTTGCGGCCGGCCGCCGACGGTCTTGATGCCACGGGCGTCGAGCAGCACGCGCCAGCCCCCGTCCTCCGGCGCAACGGTCACCGCCTTGTAGAAACGCTTCATGGCGCCAAGTATTTCATGGAGGGGGCGACCGCCAGCGGCGGGCCAGCACCGAGGGCATGATCAGCGCATCGACGATGCCGACGAGGAACAGCACGTAGCCCGCCTCCTTGGGCAGGTCGATCCGGCGATAGATCACACGATGCCGACGAGGAACAGCACGTAGCCCGCCTCCTTGGGCAGGTCGATCCGGCGATAGATCACGAGCAGGCCGAACACCACCAGCGCCAGCCCGGCCCAGCGCATCGCCAGGATCGCTATGTAGCGCCGCCTTGCGGGATCTTGGGCCAGGTCGTCGTTCATCGCAGCAGATATTCCTTGAGCGCGGCGGGGCTCGCGGCGACCACTTCGGCGCCGGCCGCCAGCAGTTCCCCGGGTGCATGATAGCCCCAATCGACGCCGATCGCGCGCACTCCGGCATCGCAGGCCATCTGCATGTCGTAGACCGTGTCGCCGATCATCACCGCTTGCGCCGCGTCCACATCGGTTTCGAACAGCGCGGCTTCGAGCATCGCGGGATCGGGCTTCGACGGATGGTCGTCGGCGGTCTGGAGCGAGACGAAGTGCCGCGTCAGGCCGTGCGAAGCGAGGCAATGATCGAGCCCGCGCCGCGACATGCCGGTCGCCACGGCAAGCTGCCAGCCGGCGCCGTGCAATGCGTCGATCAGCGGGACGATCCCGTCGAACAGCGGCTGCAA
>JAEKKO010000356.1 GCA_019510335.1 Novosphingobium sp.
CGATCCGCTCAGGTCGACGCTGGTCCCGGTCAGCCGGATGCCGCGTGCTTCGGCCGCGGCGTTGAGCTGCGGCGCGGCGTCGGCGAGTAACGCGCGCGTGGTCGGTTGTTCGGCGGCGAAACGGACCGTGACCGCGCCATCGGCATGCGTGCGCAGCGACACGTCGATTCGCCCGAGCGCGTCGGGCTTGAGCCGGATCGAGGTGTCATTGGCATTGGCGTCGTCGCGCAGCGCCTCGATCCGGTCGATCATCTTTTGCGGCCAGTCCTGGCGGCCCATGTCGAGCGCCTGGCGTTCGGCCTGGCCCGGCTTGGCGACCAGTTGCACGGCGTCGGCCGGGGTCAGTAGTGTTGCCGCCGCGGTAGAGTCGCCGGGCTGGTCGCCCTCGCCGGCGGGCTTGCGCTCGGGCGCCATCGCCAAGGCGAACAGCGCAGGCATCGGCGCGTTGGCCGAAGCCAGCGATGCCAGGGTCACGGGGGCCGCTTGCGGCATCGTGATTCGGATCGGTTGTGCGGCGGCCTGCGATCCAAGCGAGCGGTCGGCGGCAAGGGCCTGCCGTTTGTCAGCTAATGTCTTGCTTTGCGCGTCGGCGGCTGCCGTAAGGGCCGGGTCGATCGTGATCGGCGTGGGGGTATTGGATTGGGGCGCCGCCGGCTGCGATTGCGCCTCGGGCAGGGTCTGCGGCGGCACAGGAGCAGGCTCAGCGCCAGGCTTGGTCTGCGATGCGTCGCTCGCGACGGTTAGCGGCAGCGAAGGCAAAGCAGGCTGCGGGGTCGCGGCGGTTGGGGTGAGCGGCGCAGTGACCGCGCCAGTCGCAATGGGTTTAGCAGGAGCGGCGGGCAAAGCGATCGGCGCTACGGAGAGCAACCAGGCGAGCGCGGGATCGCTCTTGTCGTCGTCCTTTTGCGGCAAGGAATTGCCGGTCGCGGCATCGTCCTGCCGTTCGCCGCCGGTTTTCCCGTCCTTGGGCGCGATCGTCGTCTTGCCGATCATCAGGTCGATGAAAGCGGCCAGGCTCGGCACGCCCGCGGCGCCATGGGCGACCGTGCCGGGGGCGAGCAGCGAGGACGCTGCGACCTTTGCGGGCAGCGCGACCTTTGTCGAAGCGGATAGAGTCAAACCGGTCATGAACCCCTCGTGCAGGAGGCGTGCACTGCCTCCGCGGGGTATTTAGCAAGGATCGTGCCGAATCTTCCGGACGGCCGGTGCCGCCTCGAGCGCGCGGATCGCCTTGAGCGCCGCTTCGCGGTCGGCGCGGACCATCAATTTCTCCACCGCCGACTGGTCGCGCTTCGCTTCGCGCGTCGCCTCGGCGGCGCGTTCGGCGGCGGCTTCGGCGGCGCGCAGGCGATGCTCGGCATGCTCGGCCGATTGGTGCAAACGCGAGCGGAAATGCGCCGCCGCAACCAGCGAAAAGCCGCTTC
>JAEKKO010000170.1 GCA_019510335.1 Novosphingobium sp.
CGCGGCAGATGAAGTACTTCTGGTTGGTCCGCGCGGTCAGCTGGATCACTTCGGGCGGGACTTCGAGGAACGCCGGATCGAAGCGGCCGAGCAGCGGCACCGGCCATTCGGTCAGGCCGGCGTTCTCGATCACCAGACCCTCGTCCTCGACCAGCACCAGCCCGGCTTCCGTGGCGGCTTCGCTGGCCTGCTGGCGGATCAATGCCTCGCGCTCGGCGTGGTCGACGATCACGTGGCAGGCGCGCAGCTTCTCCTGGTAGTCGGAGGCGCCGCCGATGGTGATCTCGCCCGGGTGGTGGAAGCGGTGGCCGAGCGTTGCGTAGCCGGAGCGGATGCCGGCGATCTCGCATGCGACCAGGTCCTCGCCAAGGATCGCGACGATGCCCGACAGCGGCCGCACCCAGCGCACGGATTCGGTTGAGAGCGAGACTGCGCCCCAGCGCATCGACTTGGGCCAGGGGAAGCCGCGGACGATCGCCGGGATGGCCTCTGCGAGCACCTCGGAGGTGGCGCGGCCGGGCTTTTCGGTGACGGCGAAGTAGATGCCGTCGCGCGCGGTGAGCTGGGCTTCGGTGAGGCCGGTCTTGCGCAGAAAGCCTTCGAGCGCCTGCGGCGGAGCGCCGACGCGGGGGCCTTTGACCTCCTCGCGGACCGCTTGCGTGCTCGCCGGCAGGTCGCGCGCGATCAGCGCCAGGCGGCGCGGGGTCGACCAGACGGTGACCGCGCCGCAGCTGACTCCGGCTGCGTCCATCGCCGTGCGAAACAGCCGCTCGAGATCGCGCCGCGCGCCGGCCTGCATCCGCGCCGGGATTTCCTCGCAGCGCAGCTCGAGGAGGAAGTCGGTCATGACCCCTCCCCGGCACCAGCAAAGTCCGGGTTCTGATCCAGCCCCAACGAGAAGCCCCTCACGCCGCCCACCCGGGGTAGGCCTGGGCCCATTGCTCGGCGTGCTTGGCCATCCACGCCTCGCAGCTGCCGCGGGCGAGGTCGCGGACGCGGGCCATGTAGCTGGCACGTTCCTGGACGCTGATGACGCCGCGCGCCTGGAGCAGGTTAAACACGTGGCTGGCCTCGATCGCCTGCTCGTAAGCCGGGATCGGCAGGCCGGCGTCGAGGCAGTTGCGGCACTCGTCAGCGGCCTTGCGGAACAGGTCGAACAGCGACTCGGTGTTCGCCACCTCGAAATTCCACGCGCTCATCTCGCGCTCGTTCTCGAGGAACACGTCGCCATAGGTCACGCCGGCGCCGTTGAAGTCGAGGTCGTAGACCGAATCCTTGCCCTGGATGTACATCGCCAGGCGCTCGAGCCCATAGGTCAGCTCGCCGGCGACGGGCTTGCAGTCGAACCCGCCCATCTGCTGGAAATAAGTGAACTGGGTGACCTCCATCCCGTCGCACCACACTTCCCAGCCGAGCCCCCAAGCGCCGAGCGTCGGCGATTCCCAGTCGTCCTCGACGAAGCGGATGTCGTGGACCAGCGGGTCGATGCCGATCGCGAGCAGGCTGTCGAGGTACATCTCCTGGAGATTGTCGGGGCTCGGCTTGAGGATCACCTGGTATTGGTAATAGTGCTGCAGCCGGTTGGGGTTCTCGCCGTAGCGGCCGTCGGTCGGGCGGCGGCAGGGCTGGACGAAGGCGGCGTTCCAAGGCTCGGGGCCGAGCGCGCGCAGCGTCGTTGCAGTGTGGAAGGTGCCGGCGCCCATGCGCATGTCGTAAGGCTGGAGGATCAGGCACCCGGCCGCGCTCCAGAACGCGTGGAGGCGCAGGATCATGTCCTGGAAGCTCAGGGTCGGCCCGGCCATAGGCCCGCGCCTTTGGCCGATGGCCCGGAGCCGGTCAACCGCGCGAACGCACCGTCGAAGGCGCGATGATTCATCGACTGGCAAATGCCGCGCGCTATAGAGGCGCCATGCATCGCCTTCTGTCGCGCCTGCTGGCGCTGTTCGCCGCGTTCTCGCTCGCTCTCGCCGGCACTCCGGGGTGGGCCCGTCAGCGCCTGCCGACGCCGGTGCCGAACCGGCTGGTTCCGGCCGAGACGGTCGCCCATCCGGCGCTGTGGAAGGTCACCCGTGGGGCGACGACGATCTACCTGTTTGGCACGGTCCACGCGCTGCCCCAGGGGATCACCTGGTACGACGGCACCGTCGCCAACGCGTTCGAGCACTCGGACGAGCTGGTCACCGAGATCGTCGAGAGCACGCCCGAGGAGATGCAGGCGCTGGTCCTCGCCCGCGCGGTGCTGCCGCAAGGCAAGAGCTTGCGGTCGATGCTCAAGCCGAAGGACCGGGCGGCGCTCGAGGGCGCGCTCAAGGCCAATGCGATGCCGGCCGATGCGTTCGACCGGTTCGAGCCGTGGTACGCGGCCGTTGCGCTGGCGACGTTGCCGCTGCTCAAGGACGGCTACGGCACCGAGAACGGGGTCGAAGTCGCCCTCGATGCCAAGGCCAAGGCGCTCGGCCGCCCCCACGGCGCGCTCGAAACCGCGGCCTACCAACTCGGGCTGTTCGGCTCGCTGCCGGTCGAGGTCCAGAAACATTATCTGCGCGACGTGATCGACAACCTGCCGACGCTACGCCGCGACCTTGCCGCGATGATTGGGGAATGGTCGGTCGGCAATGCCGCCAAGCTGGCCGAGCTGATGAACCAGGATGCCGACGATCCGCTGCTGACCAAATTGCTGCTGACCGACCGCAACAAGGCCTGGGCGCAGTGGCTCAAGGCACGGCTGGACAAGCCGGGGACGGTGTTCGTCGCGGTCGGCGCCGGGCACCTTGCCGGGCCGGGCAGCGTGCAGGAGCAGCTCAAGCTGCTGGGGATCGCGGCGACGCGAGTGCAGTAGCGTTTCACTGGCATTGCGCGCGTGCTTCGACAGGCTCAGCACGAGCGGATGTGGGCGGCTTTTCATTATGAGTAGATGGCGTGCTTCGTTGTCGCGAAGCGACTTGGTCGCCCCGCGATCACTGCCGTTGTTTGTGCCTATGGTATCCATCCCCAAAACCCGCTCGTGCTGAGCTTGTCGAAGCATGCGCGCGGCGTTGTGATTGCGCTCCTGAGCGCTGTCGCCGCATGCACTCCAGCACCCGATCCGGCCCGTCCGGCGCTGTGGGAGGTGACGGCGCCCAACGGGGCCCATGCCTGGCTGTTCGGGACGATCCACGCCCTCCCCCGCCCCGCCACGTGGCGTTCGCCGACGCTGGATCGGGCGCTTGCCCAAGCCGATCGGCTGGTGGTCGAAGTCGCCGACTTGCGCAACGATGCGGCGACCGCCCGCACGCTGTCCGAACTGGCGCACACTCCGGGCGAGCCGCCGCTCAGCCGCCGGCTTCCGGAAGCGCTTCGGCCCGAGCTGGCGCGGCTCGAGGGGCGCGCCGGGCTCACCGACTCCGCCACGACCGACCTCGAGACCTGGGCGGCGGCGCTGGTCCTCGCCCGGGCGACCGAACGCGACAGCGGCAGCGACACGGGACTTGGTGTCGACCGGGCGCTGCTGTCTGAAGCGGGCAAGCCGGTGGTCGAACTCGAAGGGGCGCGGCGCCAGCTCGGCCGGTTCGATTCGCTGCCGGAAACCGCCCAGCGCGCATTGCTCGCGGCCGTGGTCCGTGACGCCGGCCACGAGAAAGCCGACGCCGCCCGGCTCGCCGCCGCCTGGCGCAACGGTGATGTCGAAGCCATTGCGCACGAGACCGACCGCGGCATTCTCGCCGACCCGACGCTGCGCGAGGCGCTGTACACGGCCCGCAACCGCGAATGGACCGGGGCCATCGCCGCGATGCTCGCTGCCCGCGAGCAGCCGTTCGTCGCCGTCGGCGCCGCGCACATGGCCGGTCCCGAGGGGCTGCCGGCGCTGCTCGCCGCACGTGGCTACAAGGTCGTGCGGGTGCAGTAGGCGCGCGCAACCTTGCCTTCGCCGCGCTTTGCCTATAGGGGCGCGCGCTTCCCCTCATGGTCATCCCTGGAGGCGTGGGGCGGAAGTCGTATTCCACATCCGTTTTCGAAAAGGCACGTAAGATGAGCGATGCTCTGACCCTGCCGGCCGAGACGCGCGATCGGGCAGGCAAGGGAGCCTGCCGCGCCCTGCGTCGTGAAGGCCGCGTCCCCGCCGTTGTCTATGGCGGCAAAGAACCCCCGCTTTCGATCCACGTCGAAGAGAAGGAGCTGCGCCGTCAGCTCGGCACCGGCCACTTCTCCAACTCGATCGTGATGATCGACGTTGGCGGCGCCAGCATCCGCACGCTCCCCAAGGACGTCGCGTTCCACCCGGTCAGCGATCGTCCGCTCCACGTCGATTTCTTCCGCCTTGCGGCCGACGCCAAGGTCGAAGTCTCGGTGCCGGTGGTGTTCATCAACGAGGAAGCCTCGCCCGGTCTCAAGCGCGGCGGCGTGCTCAACGTCGTGCGCCACGACCTCGACCTGGTCTGCGACGCCGACCGGATTCCCGATGACATCACCATCGACGTCACCGGGCTCGACATCGGCGATTCAATTCACATCAACCAGATCGCGCTGCCGGAAGGCTCGGAGAGCGCGATCACCGAGCGCGACTTCACTATCGCCACGATCGTTGCCCCGTCCGCGCTGAAGAGCGAGGAAGGCGACATCGAGACGCCGGCGGCCGAAGAGGGCGCCTGAAGCGTGTAGCCCTCTCCCCCGCGGGGAGAGGGTTGGGAGAGGGGGTGAGCGGGGCCCTGCTATGGCGGGATTGCCGCTGCAGCCGCGGCCCTTTTCCCCGGACCTCTCCCAGATGGGGAGAGGGTGAGTGCAGCTCTGGGTCGGCCTCGGCAATCCCGGTCCGCAGTACGCGCTGCAGCGGCACAACGTCGGCTTTATGGCCGCGGACACGATCGCCGAAGTCCACCGCTTCGGCGCCGTTCAGAAGAAGTTCTCGGGCTGGCTCCAGGAAGGCCGCATCGCCGGCGAGAAGATCCTGCTGCTCAAGCCCGCGACGTGGATGAACGAGAGCGGCCGCGCCGTCGGCGAGGCGCTGCGCTTCTACAAGCTCGCCACCGACGCGCTGACGGTGTTCCACGACGAGCTCGACCTCGCCCCGTTCAAGGTCAAGGTGAAGGTCGGCGGCGGGACGGCGGGGCACAACGGCCTGCGCTCGATCGACCAACATCTCGGCCCCGACTTCCGCCGCGTGCGGATCGGCATCGGCCACCCCGGCCACAAGGACCGGGTCACCGGCTACGTCCTCGGCAATTATGCCAAAAGCGAGCTCGACGCCCTGGCCGACATGCTCGGCGCGATCGGGGCCGAGGCGGAATGGCTCGCCAAGGGTGACGACGCGCGGTTCATGAACAACGTCGCGTTGCGGCAACAGGAACAGGACGGAAGAATGGGATTTCGATGCGGGATCGTCGAGCTGCCGAACGTCGGCAAGTCGACGCTGTTCAATGCGCTGACCGAGACGCAGGCGGCGCAGGCGGCGAATTATCCGTTCTGCACGATCGAGCCCAACGTCGGCCAGGTCGGGGTGCCCGACCCGCGCCTCGACACCCTCGCGGGGATCGCCAAGAGCGCCAAGACCGTTCCAACCCAGCTGGCCTTCGTCGACATCGCCGGTCTGGTTCGCGGGGCGTCGAAGGGCGAAGGGCTCGGCAACCAGTTCCTCGGCAACATCCGCGAGGTCGACGCGATCGTCCACGTGCTGCGCTGCTTCGAGAACGACGACATTCAGCACGTCGAGAACAAGATCGACCCAATCTCCGATGCCGAGACGGTCGAGACCGAGCTGATGCTGGCCGACCTCGAGAGCCTCGAGAAGCGCGTCCCC
>JAEKKO010000353.1 GCA_019510335.1 Novosphingobium sp.
GCTGTGGATCACATCGGCCGAGCCCAGTCTCACCAGTGCCGTCCGGCCGAGCGGCAGGTGAAGCTCGTTCGCCGTCTCGATCCATGCGCCGCTGGCGGGATCGCGATACTCGATGCGCCACCACCACTGGTGGCCGGTCACGCGCACTTGCAACGAGGCGTTTCGCGCGGCGCTGGCCAGGGCCCAGTCGGTGAGAAAGCTCGCGCCCGCGAGCGCGAGCAGCCCTGTCGCGACCAGACCGCCCCAGACCCACAAGGCCCGGCCGAGGCCCGGGCTGTCGGATCGGTCGGCCCGCGCCGCCGCGGCCAATTGCCGCCGCGCGCGGACGATGCTCGCCGCGAGGAACAGCAGCACGAGCAGGTAGGCCGCGCCGCAGACCCAGAGCATGAGCTCGAACAGCGACAGAAGATGCGCCGACTGGTCGGCCGCCGGGGCGAGTGGTGTCTGACGGCCCGCGCAGCCGGTGAGCAGCAAAGCGAGCGGCAGCGCCCGTCTCATCGCACCGGCCCTTGCCATTGGTCGGCCTGCGCCTCACCGACCTGATCGATATCCTGGCGCCGGCGATAGGCGGGATCGAGCCTGGGGAGCTGCTGCACATAGGCCGCGAGCTGCCAGCGCTGCTCCACCGGAATGCGCAGGCCCGTTGGCCCGTGCCCGGTGATCGAGGCGAACACCCGGTCCACCGTCGCTCCGTGGCGCCAATGGCCGTCGGCCAGATCGGCCCGGCCGCGGGCGTTTTCGCCATGGCAGCCATTGCAACCGTACCACGCGAAGTAGCGGCCGCCCTGCGAGACCTGGAACAGATTGTCCCCGAACTGGTGCGCACGCGGATCCTGCGCACCGATCCGCTCGGTCACCGGCTGATCCGCATCGATCACGCGCTTTTCCCGGCTGCATCCGCTCATTGCCAACACAGCCGCGAAGAGCACCACCGCAGCCCCAGCGCGCATGTCAGGCCGCAATGCGAACGGGCACCGCCTTGTATGCCGGTGTCTTCGAAGCCTCGTCGTGGTGAGCCAGCGGCACCAGCGGATTGGCTTCCGGATAGTAGGCGCCGAGACAGCCGTCGGGCAGGTTGAACGGAGTCACGGCCAGTCCTTCGAGCCGCCGCTCGACACCGTCCTCGGCATCGCTGACGAGCGTGATCCGTTGCCCCTCGGTGAGACCGGCGCGCGCCATTTCGCCGGGATTGATCAAGAGCACGTCGCGGCGCCCCTCGATCCCGCGCATGCGATCGGAATAGCCGTAGATCGTGGTGTTGAACTGATCGTTCGAGCGCAGCGTGATCAGCCGGTAGCGCCCCGGGGCTTCCTCGAAGCCGGCCGCGTTCAGCGACTTCGGCACGGTGAACACCGCCTTCTTGGCCTGGGTCTTCCAGACGCGTTCGCGCGCTGAATTGCCTTTGTAGAACCCGCCGGGCGT
>JAEKKO010000039.1 GCA_019510335.1 Novosphingobium sp.
GTCACCTCGCGGATGCGGTACTCGTCGCGGACCATGTCGATGGTCTTGGCGTCGAAGATCTGCACCGCCACGCGCTGCGGTTGCTTCATCACCTCGCGCCCGTACTTGGCGTACGTGTAATTCCGCATATCGGCGCCCTCGTCGATGAAGCGCTTGCCCTCCATGTTGACGACGATGCCGATCGGGTACGAATGCTTCTGGAAATTGTCGAGGATCACCCGGTCGCCGTAGGGCGGTGCCGAGATGTCCCACTGCACCGCATGGCAGCTCGACCAGCCGCCGTGCGGGCGCGCGCCGATCTTCAGCGCGGCGTTGATGCCGTCGCCGGTGTTATGCTGCGTGCCACGGACCCGGCACAGCTCCCACCCGGCACCGAGGTAGCGGACGCGCATCTCGGGGTTGGATTCGAACCCGCCGCAAGCCAGAACCACCGCTTTGCCAGCAATGTCCTCGTAGCCGTCCGGGCCGAACGCGCGGACGCCGACGACGGCGCCCTTCCGGTCTTGCAGCAGTTCGCGCAAGCCGGTCTCGTAGCGGATGGTGATGCCCATCCGCTCGCACGCCTGCACCAGCATGTCGACCAGGCCCCAGCCGCCGCCGACCGCCTCGATGTTCACGCCGCCGTAAAAGTGGTGCTTGCCCTCGATCTTGAAGGATTGGCGGCCGAACATCGGGATGAAGCGGATCTTGTGCTTGCGCATCCACCGCATCGTGTTGCGCGAATCGTCGATGAGGATGTTGGCGAGGTCCTCGTCGGCGTTGTTCTCGGTCACCCGCATGAGGATTTCCATGAACGTTTTGGCCGAGAGCGGCGGGAGGTTGCCGATCGAGGCGTATTCGCCCTCGGTCATGTCGTCGAGGATGTCCTGGCGCAAGTCCTCGACGCCGTCGTGGCAGAAGCGGAAGCCGCCGGCGGTGAAGGTCGAGTTGCCGCCGCGGTCCTCGAGCGTGGCCTTTTCGAGCACCAGCACCTTGGCACCCTGCTCGGCCGCCGAGAGCGCGGCGCAGAGGGCGGCGTTGCCGGCTCCGACCACGATCACGTCCCACGTCTGCTCGGCCATCCTGCCCTCCGCTAGTTCGTCAAACCCATCCGTTCGCGGCCGTTAAGCGAGTGCCTCCAAACTGTCAACAGTTGACAGTCACGCGCGGTAGAGCACCGCGCCCTCGAACAGCCGGCGGGCGCTGCGGTAGACCGCGCCGTACTCGGCAATCATGGCGCCGTCAGGCCCGGCGCTGACGGCGGCGTCGACCAGGATCGTGCCCGAAGGGTGACCAATGCGGATTGCCCCCTCGCCGGCGCGGCACAGCGCGTGCGGAATCGTCCCCGGCACCCGCGCGGCGACGGCCAGGCCGATAGCTCCAGTGATCGGCACGGCGCGGTGCGGCTGGCCGACCGAGATCATGCGGATGGCGATGTCCATCTTGTCAGCCGCGAGCATGCGGCCCGACAGCGTCGGCGTGTCGAGCGGCGCGGCGACCACCGCCACTTTCGGGATCGCTCCGATCCGCCCGGCGGCGTTCAGGTCCGGCGTGAGGCCCATCCGCACCGACCCGGCGCGGCGGATCGCCTCGAGCCGCTCGAGCAAGGCGGCGTCGCGCTCGATCGCGTCGGGCAGCTCGGCGCCGGTCAACCCGAGGTCCGCGGCGGCGACGAACACCGCCGGATTGGCCGCATCGACGCACGAGGCGCGGATTGTCCCGAGCCTCGGGACCTCCAGTTCATCCACGGGCGATCCGCTAGGCAGCAGGCACCCGGTCTTGGCCCCGCCGGGATCGAGGAATTCGAGGCGGATTGGCGCGGCGGTCCCGGCGATGCCGTCAAGCGCCAGCTCGCCATTGGCGGCGAGGCGGCCATCCTCGACGGGAAAGCGCGCGACGATGATCTTGCCGGTGTTGGTGTTGTGGATTCGCACCACGGCCTCACCGTCGGCCGGGGCGGCGGCCAGGCCCTCCTCGATCGCAAACGGGCCGATCGCGGAGGACATGTTGCCGCAGTTGCCGGCGAAATCGACCGTCGTGTCGCTTACCCCGACTTGGGCGAAGGTGTAGTCGACGTCGGCATCTGCCCGGCTCGGCGGGGCGACGATGCACACTTTCGACAGCGATGAGAGCCCGCCGCCCATCCCATCGAGCTGACGCCCGTGCGGATCGGGCGAGCCCATCGCAGCGAGGAACACAGCCGGCCACTCGGCGTGGTCAACCGGCAAGTCCTCGGCCCGGAACACCAGCGCCTTCGACGTGCCGCCGCGCATGAACACGGCCGGGATCCGTTGGAGCTTCATGCTACGGTGCGCGGGAATTGGTTCACGCGGAGACGCGGGGACGCGGAGAAGTGAAGGGAAGCGAGTTGATCGCGCAGAGGCGCAGAGGCGCAGAGAGATCGCGCCCGCGGCGAAGCCGCCCTGCTCACCGAACGCAAAAAAGGTCTCAGCGTCTCGGCAATTTGAGGCGCCTTCGGCGCAGAACGGCCTCTCTGCGCCTCTGCGCCTCTGCGCGAGAACAACTCTCTCCCCTTCTTCGCGCCTTCGCGGCTTCGCGTGAACCAATCGCTCACTTTGATTGCGCCTCGATCCAGGTGGTCAGGCGGCGGATGCCTTCTTCGACGCTGACCTCGGGCTCCCAGCCGAGCATGCGGCCGATCTTCTCGCGGCTGAGCTTGAGCGACGGGCTGCTGGTCGCCTTCACCGCGCCCGCCTCGTCGACGTACTCGGGCTGAAGGTCGCTGCCGGTCAGCTCGAGCAGGATCTCGGCGATGCGCTTGACCGTAGTCTCGACGCCGCTGACGACATTGAACGATTCCGCGGTGACCTCCGAGGCCATCGCCATGACATTGGCGCGGGCGACATCGGCGACGTGGATGTAGTCGTGGACCTCGCTGCCGTCGCCGGGCAGGGTCGGCCGCTCGCCGCGGCGGATGCGGTCATAGTTCTGGATGATGTAGAGGGCGTTGACGCCGCGGTAATGCTGGCGCTCACCGTACACCGTCGAATAGCGCAGCGCGACCGCGTCGATCCCGTGGCGCGCGGAGTAGAGCTTGCACAGCGCCTCACCGACCAGCTTGGTGCACGAGTAGAGCATCGAACCGGGCTGATAACAGGCGAGGTTGGCCGGCGCGTCCTCGTCGATGACGGTGTCGCCGGGTTCGCCGTAGACAGCGATCGACGACGAGAAGACGACCTTCTTCACCCCGGCGTAGCGGCACGCCTCGAACACGTTGACCTGGCCCTCGACGTTGACCGCGAGCCCCAGCGGCGGGTTCTGCGACAGCGGCAGGGTCAGGAACCCGGCGATCGAGAACACCCCGGCGGCGTCGGCAAACGCGTCATACAGCTCATTGATCCGGAGGATGTCGCCGCGCACGAGCGAGACGCGATCGTCGCCGTCGAGGTGGCGGACGGTCTCAGGCGTGCCGAGCGAGAAGTTGTCGAGCAGAACGACTTTGGCGGCGCCTTCGGCGAGCAGCCGGTCGGCGACGTGCGAGCCGATCAGGCTCGCCCCGCCAGTGATGACGAACCGGCCTCCATCGATCTTCACGGGCGTCGCTCCCTTGCTGCCTGGGTCGGGCAAGCCATGAGAGGGAGGGCGCAAACTGTCAACAGTTGACTATCTTCCCCCTCCAGGAAAGGGGCTTTGGTCGCTCACCTCTGATGCACCAGCGGCAGCCCCGGGCGGGGCCAGTCCAGGGCGATCAGGCGGCCGTAGCCGGACAGCGTCACGAACGCAGTGCGCAGGTCAGGTCCTCCGAAGCAGATGTTGGTGCAGTAGCGCTCGGGCGCTTTCCAGAACTCGATCAGCCCGCCCTCGGGCGCGAAGACGCTGATGCCGCCGTAGACGAGGGATGCGACGCAGATGTTGCCGTTGGCCTCGACCGCCAGCGAATCGAAGCGCTGGTAACCTTGCGGTCCGCCGACGAAATGGCCGCCGCTGGGCGAAGGCCACGCCTCCTTGGCGACCTCGCCGGGACCGACGATCGGCCATGACCAGAGGCGACCGGTCTCAGTTTCGGAAGCGTAAAGCGTCTTGCCGTCGGGCGAGAGGCCGACGCCATTGGGAGTGATCAGCGGGAACGCCGCCTCAGTGATGAACGATCCGTCCATCCGCGCGTAGAACACCGCGCCGCGGTCCATCAGCCGGTCGTAGCTCTTGCCATGGTCGGTGAACCAGAAGCCGCCGTCGTCGTCGAAGACGATGTCGTTGGGACCCATGATCGGGACATCGCCGCAGTGTGTGTAGAGCACCTCGACGGCGCCGGTGGCGAGGTCGACGCGTTGGATGCTGCCGCCCGTGTAGGCATGGGCGCGGCCGTGCGGGCGGACGTAGCCGGTCTCCTCATAAACCCAGTTGAAGCCGCCGTTGTTGCAGACGTAGCACTTGCCGTCGGGGCCCAGCGCCGCGCCGTTGGGGCCGCCGCCGAGCTCGGCCGCGGTCTGCTTGGTGCCGTCCGGCAGCACCCGAATCAGCCGACCGCCCTCGATCTCGACCACTAGCACCGAGCCGTCAGCCATAGCGATCGGGCCTTCGGGGAAGCGCAACCCGGTGGTGATCTCGCGCTCAATGAGGTTCAGCAGCTTCATTCAATCGACTCCCGCTCAATCCCTCCCCGGGGAGATCGAGATCGCCGCACCGACGGGGCCTACCCGTTGCACTTCTCGATCAGCTCGACGACCGCCGGGAAGTACTTGTCGCCGAGGCCTTGGTCCACCGCGGCGCGATAGTATTCGGCGGCGAGACAGGGCAGGCGCGGGGTGACACCGGTCTGCTCAGCGAGCTCGATGGCGTAACCGAGATCCTTGAGCACGTAAGGCATCGGGAAGGCCTTCTCGGGGAAGGCGCGTGGGACCATCGCCTTCATCCCATGATTGCGCAGCGCGAAGCTGTCGCCCGAACCCTTCGACACGGCCTCGAGCAGCGTCTGCGGAGCGACGCCCGCGCGCTCGGCGACGACCATCATCTCGGCGAGCGCAGCGACATGCTCGAACAGCAGGGTATTGTTGATCAGCTTGACGACCTGGCCGCAGCCGACGTCACCGCAATGTGTGACGTCGCTGCCCATGTAGCGCAGCAGCGGCTCGATCTCCCCGTAAAGCGCGTCGGGCGCGCCGACCATGATGCTGAGCGTCCCTTCTTGCGCCGCCTGACGCGTGCGCGCGACCGGCGCATCGGCGAAGCGCAAGCCGTTGTTGGCGAGCTTGGCCGCGACGCTGCGCGCATCGGCGACGCTGGTGGTCGAGAGATCGACGATCGTGGTGCCAGGACGGGCGTGGGCGGCCATCTCATCGCACACCGCGGCGACCTGCTTGCCGCCCGGGAGCGAAAGAAAAATCACCTCGGCTGCGGCAGCAACGGCTGCAACCGAAGCGGCTCGCTCGGCGCCCTCGGCGACGATCTCGTCGAGCGCGGCGGGGTTCATGTCGAAGGCGTGGACCGGCGCGCCGTGCTTGCCCACGACGTTGCGCGACATCGGCCCGCCCATCACGCCAAGGCCGATGAATCCGAGCACAGGGGGAGTTTCAGCCATCGTCGGTCAATCCATCAACATGCCGCCGTTGACGTCGAGCGTGGTGCCGGTGATCCAGTTCGACGCGGGCGAGCAAAGAAACAAAATGGCCTGGGCGATGTCCTCGGGCTGGCCGAAGCGGCCAAGGGGGACGCTACCATGGGCCTTGGGCGGCTCGCGACCGGTGACGTTCTGCCACATCGGCGTCTCGACCGGACCGGGGGCGATGATGTTGGCATAGACGCCGTGCTTGGCGCCGTCCTTCGCGGTCCACTTCATCAGCCCGTGCACCGCCGACTTGGCGGCGACGTACGCCGGGCCCGAGGCGACCCCGCCGATCTTGGCGGCAATCGAGCCGAGCGCGACGATCTTGCCGTAGCCCTGGCGCTGCATCACAGGGTAGATCCGCCGCAGCGGGTTGACCACGCCCATGACGTTGACGCGCCAGATGCTCTCCCACTCGGCATCCGTCGAGTCGACGAGGTGGGTGTTGGCGATCGAGCCGGCGCACAGCACCAGCGCGTCGATCCGGCCGTGTTTGTTGACGACCTGGTCGACGATCGCGGCGGTCGCGTCGTCAGAGGTGACGTCGTAGCGCAGATAATGGACTTTGGCATTGCCATCGAACGGATTGGCGTCGCCGATGTCGGTGGCGACCACGTTTGCGCCGGCGGCGAGAAACGTGCGCACCACCTCGCTGCCGATGCCGCCTGCGGCGCCGGTGACCAGCGCGACCTGCCCGTCAAGCCGCGCCGGGCCGCTGATCGAAATGTTGGCCATGAAAACTTAGTCCTCCCAAGCTTTTGAAATCGCGGACGCACGGCCCTTAGTAGATAACCTTGTCGTCCTCGAGCGCCTGGCGTTCGGAGCGGGTCAGCCCGAGCAGCTCGCCATAGACGTAGTCCTCATGCTCGCCGAGCTTGGGCGTGCCGCGGGCGATGCCGATGTCGCCGCCTTTCGACAAGCGCATCGGCACCCCGACCGCAGCGCGCTCGCGGCCATCGGGCTCGCGCACGTCGACGATCGCGCGGCGCGCGTGGAGGTGCGGGTCGGCGACGAGCTCGGCGGCGCTCCACGAGGCGTGCGCGGCGATGCCGTCGGCCTGGAGGGCCGCGGCGGCGTCGTCGGCCGGGCGGGTGCGGGTCCATGCGGCTATGATGTCGTCGAGCGCAGCGCGGTTGGCGTGGCGCGCGGCCTCGGTGGCGAAGCGGGGATCGTCGGCGAGCTCCGACGCGCCGATCAGCTCGGCCAGCGCGCGCCATTCGGCGTCGCTCGCCACTGCCAGCGACAGCCACTTGTCGTCGCCCGCTGCGGGATAGACGCCGTGCGGCGCCATCCGTGGATGGTCGTTGCCAGTCCGGCCAGGCTCGCCCCCGGCCGCCGCAAGCAGCAGCGCTTCACCGAGCAGCGAGGACGCGACCTCGCGCGCGGCGACGTCGACCAGCGCGCCCTCGCCGGTCGCCTTGCGGCGATGGAGCGCGGCGAGCAAGGCGACCGCGGCATTCATGCCGACGGTGTGGTCCATAACGTGGCGCATCTCGACCGGCGGACCGTCGGCAAACCCTGTCAGGTGGCCGAGCCCGCCCCACGCGCCGAACAGCGGGGCGTAGCCGGCGAAGTGCGAGTCCGGGCCGCTCTGCCCGGACGAAGAGACGGCGAGCACGATAATGTCGCACTTGACCTGCCGCAGCGCCTCGTAGCCGAGGCCGAGGCGATCGAGCACGCGCGGGCGGAAGCTCTCGGCGGCTACGTCCGACGCCGCCACCAGCCGCTTGGCCAGCGCGACACCTCCAGGGTGCTTGAGGTTGATCCGAACCGATAGCTTGTTCGAGGCGACCTGGTCGAACGTCGCCGGGCCCATCCGCCCGTAAACCGGGTGCGGCTTGCGGAAGATGTCCGGCCGCTGGGCGCTCTCGATCTTGATCACCTCGGCGCCGAGCTGCGACAGCAGGTGCGTGCAGAACGGCCCGGCATTGTGGACGGTGAAATCGGCGATACGGATGCCGGCGAGCGGGAGGGTCATGGCGCCGCCTCGGCCAGCACTTTGCCGTAGTCGCCGAGCGCCGGCGGGCCGCAGCGCAGGCGCGACGGGGCGTCGCCGAAGCGGAACGGCGAGACCAGCATGTCGAGCGCCCCGGCGCCTTCGATCGCCACCGGCTGGAACAGACCGCGGACGCCCTCGTGCGGATCGCGCAGGACTTCGGCCGGGGTGTTGTACTTGGCCAGCGGCACGCCGGCGGCCTGGCCCTCGCGGACAATGTCGGCGACCTTGCGGACCGCGGCCCAGGCGCGAATGTGGCGGTTGATCTCGGGCCCGCGGCGGCTGCGCTCGAGCGAATCGGAGAGCTCCGGGTCGAGCGCCCATTCGGGCCGGCCGAGTAGCTCGACCAGCGCCTCCCACTGGCGCTGCTCAAGTGTCAGCAGCTCGACGTAGCCGTCGGCGCACGGCAGCACGCCGCCATAACGGAACGAGCGCTCGGCGCGATGCTCGATCGAGCCGTCGCCGTAGCGCTGGATGGCGAACGCGCCGACCGCGAGCGCGGCGTCCTGGACGGCAATGTCGACGAACTGACCGCCAACTTCGTCTCGCACCCAAAGCGCGGCGAGCGCCCCGAGCGCGGCGGCGACCCCGCCCTGAAGCTCGGCGAAGTGGCCGAAGATCTTGACCGGCGGACGCTCGGGGAAGAGCTCGATGGTCAGGCCGTTTGGCAGCAGGTTGCCCTCGCCCGAGGCGTGCTGAAGGTTGATCTCTTCGGCCTTCCACCCAGCCTTGGGGCCGCTCGCGCCGAACGGCAGGACCGAGACGTGGACCAGCTGCGGATGGCGGCTGGCGATCGCCTCGGGATCGAGTCCGCGCTGCTGGCGCTTGGCGAGCGGGCTGTCGTCGATCAGGATATCGGCCTCTGACAGTAGCGCGGCGGCGGTGTCGCGCCCCTCGGCGGAGTCGAGATCGCAGACCAGGCTGTGCGCGCCCGCGGCGTGGTAGGCGAACAGCGCGCTGACCTGCGTCCCCGGCAGGAACGGCGGCTCGCGTCGCAGCGGAGTGCCCACGGGCGGCTCGAGCAGGATCGTCTCGGCGCCCATGGTCGCCAGCAGCCGCCCGGCATAGGCGGCGGCGACGCCACCGGCATGGACGACGACGCGGAGTCCGGTGAGCGGGGCTGTGTCATTCATCGCAAGCGATCCCCCGCCTTCCCACTTCGTCACCCTGAATTTGGTTCAGCATGACGAAGCGGGCCGGCGTAGTGTTCAGCGCACCACCGGCAGGTCGAGGTCGAGGCGGGCGCCGTCGAAGAACACCGGAATGTTCGGGTCGAGCGAGGGCAGGATCACCGTGGCGAGGCCGGGGGTGGTCAGCTCACCACGCTGGTTCTCACCGCGGATCTCGATATCGACGAGCGCATGGCCATCCTTGACGTACTTGCGCGTCACCTTGCCGCGGCACCAGGTGCTGTCGCCCATGGTGTTGAAGCGGCTCATCCGAGTGCGAATGCGCTTGAGGAAGCCGGCGTCGCCCATCCAGTTGGTAACCAGGCTCGCCATCCACGCAGAACGCTGCGGGCCGTAGTCGTAGACCCCGGGCACCCCGACTTCCTTGGCGGTCGATTCACGGTGGTGGCCGATACCAGTGTACTCGATCCCGCCGCCCGCTTCCGGGTTGCGGAAGAAGTGGCCCGGGTGCTTGACCGCGTTTTTGAAGATAACGCCGTGGGTGTGGCCGCGGCCGCAGCCGACGAGGAAGCCCATCGTGTCCATCAGGCTCAGCGGACCACGGACGATCTCGGGCAGCTCCTCGCCTTCCTGGACTTCCTCCCAGTAGCGGACGTTGCCGCCGCGCATGTTTTTTTCCTCGTCGAGGATCGCCTGGTCGATCCGCTCGAATTCCTCGGGCTTGTATTCATGGGTCTTGATGTCGGAATACTTGCCGGCATCGCGGGCCGCCTTGCGCTCGTGTCGGGTGCAGGTGCCGAGCGCCCGGGCGACGATTTCGCCGCGCTGGTTGGAGTAGGTCGCCTCGACGTACTGGAGAACCAGAGTGCCGGAGAACTGGCTTTCCTTGACCTCGACGCCAACGACGCGCTCGATCGCGGTGATCCGGTCGCCGGGGCGGACGTGACGATAGCACTCCCAGTCATTGCCGGCGTAGAACCCGTGGACCCCGGGCAGGCCCCAGCGGGTGCGACCGACCCAGCCGAATGCCATCGGGAAGTTCGGGTGGGCGACGATCGAACCGTGGCGGGTCAGCCGACCGTATTCAAGATCGCGGTAGAGCGGATTGAGGTCGCCGATGCCATTGCAGAAGTTGCGGATCGTGTCCTCGGTGGCGTCCTGCAGGTAGGGACCTTCGGGGCGCAGTTGCATGCCGATCATGTTCTCGGCGGCCTTGATCGCCTCGGGGGTGATCTTGCCCTCGGCGGGCGCGCCGCCGACGTCTGAAGTCTTGTCCAATTCGATCGTGCTCATCGCCACATCTCCTCTGGGGCGCACCGGCGCCGCGAATCTGGTGTCGCGTGCATAATGCATTATCTTGCCGCGTCAAGTGCAGAGCGGCGGGTTGTTTGGTTCACGCCAAGACGCTAAGACGCGACGGCGGTGGTGGCGAAGGAGTTGCCCGCGGCAACGCGCGGCAAAACCTCGCGCATCCCTACCCATCCCTGTCATTCAGGCCAAAGCGGGGACCCATCACCGCGCCACGCCGCTTGGTGAGAGGTATGAAAATGAGTTCCCAATTTCGCGGGAATGACGCAGTTTTTTCTGACTTGGAAGCCGCAGCCCTAGCTAGCGGCGGCGAGCGCCAGCCCCTCGGCTCTCGCTCTTCCGCTCAAGCGTTCCAATCGAACTCCGCGCTGTTGACGATCCTGGCGAAGCGGCCGAGGCAGGCGATCGCATGCATGTGCTCATCGGGGGTGACGCCGGCGCAGCAGTCTTCGAAGATAATGCATTCATAGTCGCGGTCGTGGCCGTCGCGCGCGCCCGAGTGGACGACGCCATTGGTCGAGACTCCGCACAGCGCCAGCCGCTGGATCGCGTTGGCGCGCAAGATCGGCTCGAGCGCGGTGCCGTAGAACGGGCTGACCCGGTGCTTGACGATGTCGAAGTCCTCGTCGCGCCGGCCGAGCGCCGGGTGAATCTCGGTGCCGTGGGTGCCGAGCTTGAAGATGCCGTTGTTGCGCGCGCCCGAAAAGATCGGTGAGGCCGGCGGCGCCTCGCGGTAGTCGGGCGAGAAACCGACCCGGACGAACCCGACCCGCGCCCCCGCGGCACGCGCCGCCGCGATGGCATTGGCCGTGTTCTGGATCACATTCCGCTCCTTGACTTGAATGCCGTAGGTCTTGGCGTTGAAGCCATCCTCGGCGACGAGATCGTTCATCATGTCCATGGCAAGGAACAGCGTGTTTTTCATGGCGGTAGCCTCTTGTGAGATAGTCAGGAGAATTAAGCGGCCGCCCCGCCCTGCACGTGGTCGCGCAGTTCGAGCCACCCGGATTCGATGTGCTGGCGCGTCGCCAGCATCGCCGCCGCAACGTCAGACGAGATGAACGCCTGGAGCAGCGCCTCGTGCTCGTCCGCGGCGCGGACGACGCGGCCCTTGAGGCGGTTGATCAGGTCGAACGGATAGCGCGCCCACAGGATCTGCACGAAATGCAGGGTCTGCGGCATCCGCGCGATCTCGAACATGCGGTGGTGGAACCGGTAGTTGGCGGCGCGGGCGGTCTCGTTGTCCCCGGCGGCGAACGCCTGGGCGAACTCACCGGCGAGCACCCGCAGCTCTTCGATGTCGGCTGACGTCGCCTGCTCGACCGCGCCCCGGACCAGCTGCGTCTCGAGCAGGATGCGCAAGTTCAGGGTCTCGCGCGAGGCGTCGATGTCAAACGGCGCCACCGTCGCCCCACGATAGGAATCGCCAGTGACGTAGCCTTCGGCCTCGAGCAGCTTGAGCGCCTCGCGCACCGGGGTGATGCTGGTCTGCAGCAGCGTGGCGATCTCCTGCTGCTTGAGCCGGGCGCCGCGCGGGAAGCGCCCGGCGATGATCCCCTCGCGCAAATAATCGGCGACTTGCTCTTCCTTGGTGCGGAAATGCACCGGCGCGTTCATGCCGGGTGCGCCGGCGGAAGCAGCGCCGGCGGCGGGTTGCGCTCGGCCATGAAGCTGCGGTGCATGTCGTAAGGATAGATCGGCGGGACCGCGCTGGCTTCGTCGAGCCGGGCGATCTCGGCATCGCTGAGCGACCACTGCGCGGCGGCAAGGTTGTCCTCGAGCTGGGCGGTGGTCCGGGCGCCGACCAGGATCGTTGCGACGCCGGCCTTGCGCACGATCCAGTTGAGCGCGACTTGCGAGGGCGTGGCGCGGTGATCGGCGGCGATCTCGTCGATGACGGCGAGCACCGCGCGCGAGCGTTCGTTGTCGAGCGCCGAAACCGTGCCGCGCGCGCCGAGCCGGGTTCCGGCGGCATCGACCTGCCCACGGAACTTGCCCGAGAGGTAGCCCGAGGCGAGTGGACCCCAGATCACCGCGCCGATGCCTTCGTGGATGCCGAGCGGCAGCAGCTCGTTCTCGGCGCTGCGATCCAGCAGCGAATAGCGGATCTGCTGCGAGATGTAGCGCGTCAGCCCGAGCCGGTCGGCGACGGCGAGGCTGCGCATTTGGGTCCAGCCCGAGTGGTTGGACGAGCCGATGTAGCGGACCTTTCCGGCGCGGACGAGGTCGTCGAGCGCGCGCAGGGTCTCCTCGGGCGGCACCGCGAGGTCCTGGTTATGGACCTGGTAGAGATCGATATAGTCGGTGCCGAGGCGCTTGAGGCTCGCCTCGCAGGCCTCGAGGATGTGCTTGCGGCTGGAGCCGAGGTCGTTGACCCCCGGACCCATCCGCGCGAGGCACTTGGTCGCGATCAGCACCTGTTGGCGCCGCGGTCGAAGGATTTCGCCGAGGATCTCCTCCGACTGACCGGCACTGTAAACGTCGGCGGTGTCGAACAGGTTGATCCCCGCCTCGAGGCACAAGTCAATCTGGTGGGCCGCCTCGGCGCCATGGGTGCTGCCGACGGTGCCGAACATGCCGGTGCCGTCGCCGAAGGTCATCGCCCCGAAGCCAAAGGCCGAGACGACGAGGCCGCTGCGTCCGAGCGAACGGTATTCCATCTTGCGTCAGACCTTCTCGCGCACCGGGGCCCAGGCGAAGTCGGCTGGGCCGCCGGCCTTGACGGCGCCGCGCTCCTGCAGCGCCGCGCGTTCGGCCTCGCCGTAGCCGAGCTGAGCGAGCAGTTCGAGGGTGTGCTGCCCGATTTCGGGCGGGGGCAGATTCGGCTCAATTGCGGTCTGACCGGGGAACTCGGGGACGTCGAAATGCAGCCCGCGGTAGTCGAGCTCGCGCAGCTTTCCGGGCTGGCGGGCCTGCGGCTTGTCGAGCACCCGCTCGAGCGGCAGGACCTCGGTGAAGCCGACGCCGGCGGCGCGCAGCCGCGCCTCGATTTCATCGAAACTGAATTGGCCGACCGCGGCGCGCACCGCCGCCTCGACCCGGTCGCGCTGCTTCTTGCGCTCGCGCAGCTTGGTGAGCTCGGGCGCGTTCGCCTCTGGCATGTCGAGCGCCTGGGCAAGCTTGGCCCAGTGGGCGTCGGTCAACACCAGCAGGTAGACCCAACGGTCGTCGCCGGTCAGGTACGAGCCGTAGCCGGGCATCGCGAACTCGCCGCCGGCCTCCTTCTCGGGCCGGCCGAGCAGCTGCGTCTTGAGCTGGACCCCAGCGAGATCGCGCGCGGCGAGGTGTAGGCCTGTCTCGTAGAGGCCGATCTCGATGGTGCGCTGCTCGGGGCTCGCAGCCGGATCTAGCATTGTCGCGAGGATCCGGATCACCGCGTAAGTGCCGGCGAACTGGTCGTGGTACGACGGCCCGAGGCGGCTCGGGCGGCCATCGATGCGGTGGTCGTCCATCACCCCCGTGGCGGCCTCGGCGACCGGGTTAGTGGCGAGGTCGTCGGCTTGCGGACCGTGGGCGTAGCCCTTGATGTGGCAATGGATCAGCGCGGGATTGACCGCGTGGCAGTCCTCGGCGGTGACCCCGAGCTTGCGCGCTGCCGACGGGGCGAGGTTGTGGATGACGACGTCGGCGGTGGCGGCGAGCTTGCGGAACACCTCCTTGCCCTCGGCTGTGGTGAGGTCGAGGCACAGCGCCTTTTTCGAATGGCTGTACGCGATCAGCGTTCCGCTCGGACCGCCGCGGACAAGCGCGCGGGTGGTGTCGCCCGAGGGCGGCTCGATCTTGATCACCTCCGCGCCAAGGTTGGCGAGGATGTGCGTGGCGAACGGCGCGGCGACCATCGTGCCCAGTTCGATCACGCGGCGGCCGGCGAGAGGATGGCTCATGGGGCTCTTCGGTTCGGGAGAAGGATAATGCATTCTATAGCGCGCTGCGCGACCGCGGCAAGCCTCTGCAGCCGCAAAATCGAACTGCCGATGCGCTGTGCCTCAGGCGATGATGCATTGTTAGCAAGCCTCCAATCGGCTACGGGCGGGCCGAGCAGCATCGGGGACAGCGCATGAGTGACGATTTTTCGGCCTGGGTCGGCAAGACCGAAACGCATGAGGACGTGCTCGAGCCGGCGCGGAGCAACGCCTTGCGCGCCGCGCTCGGCCAGACCGGCACGCTCGCGCCGGGCGATCCGCTGCCGCCCCTGCACCACTGGCTGTACTTCTGGGACGTTCGCCCACCCCACGGCCTCGGCGTCGACGGGCACCCGCAGCGTGGCGGGTTCCTCCCTCCGGTGCCGCTGCCGCGGCGGATGTGGGCCGGCGGACGGGTCAGCTTCGTCACGCCGCTGCGGCTCGGCGAGATGGCGACGCGGACCTCGACGATCCTCAAGGTCGAGGCCAAGAGCGGGCGCAGCGGCAACTTGGTTTTCGTCACCGTCGAGCACCGCATCGCCGGCGAGCACGGCCTGGCGATCGTCGAGGAGCAGGACCTCGTCTACCGCGAGGCGGCAGCGGCGGGATCGATTGCAGCGCCCGCCGCCGGGCCGACTCCCGAGGCACCGTGGGTCGAGGCGGTCGAGCCCGACACCGTGCTGCTGTTCCGCTACTCGGCGCTGACCATGAACGGCCACCGCATCCATTACGACCGGCCATATGCGATGGACGAGGAGGCCTACCCCGCCCTCGTCGTCCACGGGCCGCTGCAAGCGACGCTGCTCGCCGACCTCGCGGTGCGCAAGTTCGGCCGCCCGCTGGCGAGCTTCAGCTTTCGCGGTCAGGTGCCGGCGTTCGACGGCGTCACCCTGCACGTCTGCGGCGAGCCGGCCGACGCCGGTGCGAGCCTGTGGACCGAACAGGGCGGCGGCAAGAACATGGTCGCGACGGCGAAGTAGCACCAAAGCTCAAGAATCAATCCACATCCCACGTCACCCTGAGCTTGTCTCACCGTTCCAGCCTTCAAGCTTCTTCGGCGCCCCCCGGCCTTCGAGCCAATCGGCAAGGTTGCGGTGGAGGTTGATGACCTTCTGCTCCTGGTGGGGGTTGGGGATCGTGCCGCGGAAGCCGCTCGACTTCATGCCCTTGTGGACGAACTCCATGTTGGAGAAGTCCTGCGCCAGCACGGAGCCCCAGTTCTCGCCGTTGGGCTCGGCGTAAACCCACTCGGTCTGCGGCTCCTGCCCTTCCGGAAAGCGCTCGAGCGCATAGCTTTCGAACACGCACTTGTTCGGGTCGTCGCCGTACGGGCGGACCCGGTAGCACAGCGCGAAGGTCTCGCCATGAAGGATGTTCTGGTTCGGCCACAGCCCCCAGGCGAGGCCGGCTTCCTGCTTGATCTCCGGCGGCACCTCGGGCCAGATCACTCCGCGCGCGGCGTCGTCGGCCTTGGCCGACTTGAGCCAGTGGGCGATGCACTCCTGCGGGGTCGCGGTTTCCGGCAGTTCGTCCTTCAAGCGGCTGGCGGCTTTGACCAGCGTCTCGGTCGAGGCCGAGTAGTTGACCGTCTCGTAGTTCTCGCGGATCAGCTCGTAGGTCGACACGCGCGGGTCGTCGCCCTTTCCGGCGCGGGTCGTCCCCGAGCTTTCACTCATCTTGAACTTGGCGTCGCGGGTGTCGTAGCTCGATACCGAGTGCAGCCCATACTGGCGCGAGAGCGCGTAGTAGTCGCCGTAGGCGAGCAGCTGGGTATGCGTGCCGGCGACGTGGTAGGGCTCGAGGAACGCCTCGATCGCGACCTTCCAGTTGCACGGATAGATCGCCCACTGGCGCCACTTGTAGCGCATCTTATCGAGCTGGAAGTAGTCGAGGATCTCGCCGGCGCGGCCCATCCACTCCTTCAGCGAGCAGGCGTCGGGATCCATGTTGATGTAGATGTAGCCGCCCCAGGTATCGACCTGGACCGGCGTCAGGCAGGTCCGCTCGGGCGTGAGCGCGCCGTGCCAGTCCTGCGGATCGAGGATGTAGGTGTTGTTCCCGTCGAGATCGTAGGTCCAGCCGTGAAACGCGCAAATGAAGTTCTTGCGGTTGTTGCCGCGCACGTCGTGGACTTTGCCGGGGAGATGATCGGGCACGGCGACGAGCTGACGGCCGCGGTGGGGGCATACGTTGTGGAACGCGCGGAGCGAGCCGTCGTCCTTGCGCAGCACGATGATCGACTCATCGGCGACGTTATAGGTCAGCCAGTCGCCGGGGTTGGGGATGTCGGTCTCGCGCTCCACCATCTGCCAGATCTTCGGCCACAGCAGCTTCTTCTCAGCGTCGAGGTATTCGCGCGAGAGGAACGCCTCGGTCCCGTACGTCACCGGCACTTCGGCAACCATGTCTTCGGGGGTGATGTTGTTGGCGGCGATCTTCGACAGCTCGTTCACGGATGCTCTCCCAGGCGTTTGGCGCGATGTAGCTCACGCCGCGGATCGAGGAAACCGGCCGGGCGACGCCGCCCGGCCGATCGATATCGTCAGGCCGGCACGGGTTCGTCGAGCCGCAGCCCTTCCATCTCGCCGTTGCTGCGCCACTCCTCCTGCATCTGCACCCAATTGTCCCAGCCCAGGCCCCAGCCGCGGAACAGGAACCACTTGGCCTCCTTGTCGCCCTCGTTGGTGAAGTAGCTCGGGGTGCACTCGTTGAGGAAGATCGAGAGGTCGAGCGAGATTTCCTTGAACCGCTGCAGATAGGCGTCCTGCGCCTCCTGGGTCGGCTCGACGGCGGCGACGCCGCGGCGGAGCGCCTCGGCGATGATCCACGACGCGTGGTGCGCCTGGGTCCCGAATTGCAGCGTGGTGGTGCCGTTGAGCCCGCCCTGGACGTAGCCGGTGTAGAACATGTTGGGGAAGTTGTGTGCCATCGTCCCCTGCCAGGTCTTCGGCCCGTCCCCCCAATACTCGTAGAGCGAGGTGCCGCCCCGGCCGACGACGTCCTCGAACCCCCAGCGCCGCCTAAGATCACTGGTGACCTCGAAGCCCGAGGCGAAGACCATGCAGTCGACCTCGTACTCCTGCCCTTGCGCGATGAAGCCGTTCTCGGTCATCGCCTCGAGACCTTGCGTCAGCGAAACGTCGATCAGCTTGACGTTGGGCCGGTTGAAGGTGTCGTAATAGTCGTTGTTCGACAGCGGCCGCTTGCACATGAAGCGATAGTACGGCTTCAGAGCCTCGGCCGTGGCGGGGTCCTCGATCAGCTCGTCGCAGCGGCGGCGGACCCGCTCCATGACGCGGAAGTCCATCTCCTCGCGACGCCGCATGAACTCTTCCATGCTGATCTCGGGCCAGCCTTCCTCCTCGAGCTCGGCGTTGATGTTGCGGTTGATCTCGGTCCAGAAGTCGCAGATCAGGTCCGGTGCGCCGCGCGGCAGGATCTCGTTGGCCGCGCGCAGGAAGTTTTCCTGCCGCCGCGCCTGCCAGCCGGGCGTCAGCGTCTTGACCCACTCGGGATCGGTCGGCGGGTTGGGCCGCTCGTCGACGCTCGATGGGGTGCGCTGAAGGATATAGAGCTGCTTGGCATACTTGCCGAGGTACGGCACCGCCTGGATCGCGGTGGCCCCGGTGCCGAGGATGGCGACGCGCTTGTCCTTGAGGTTGTCGAGGACCGGGTTGTCCCACTCGCCACCGGTGTACTCGTAGTCCCACCGCGAGGTGTGGAACTTGTGGCCCTTGAAGCTGTGGAGTCCGCGAATGTTCGGGAACTTCGGCGTGTTCAGCGTACCGCCAGCCATGATCACGAAGCGGGCGCGGATGTCGTCGCCGCGATCGCTGCTGATCCGCCAGCGCTTGATCGATTCGTCCCACTCGAGCCTGGTCACCTCGGTGTGCATCAGGCCCTTGTCGCGGAACCCGAACTTGTCGACGATCAGCTGGATGTAATCGAAGATCTCCTTGCCGTCGGAGAACTTCTTCGACGGCATCCACCCGGTCTCCTCGAGCAGCGGGAGATAACAGTAGGCGTCGTTGTCGCACTGGATGCCGGGGTAGCGGTTCCAGTACCAGGTGCCGCCGAAGTTGCCGGCATGGTCGATCATGCGGAAATTGGTCACCCCCGCGTTCGTCAGGTGATAGGCGGCGAGGATCCCGGTCCAGCCGGCGCCGAGCACGGCGACGTCGATGTCTTCGTCGAGCCCATCGCGCGGCACCACGGGCGTGAACGGGTCATGCTCCTTGGTGTCGTGGGTCAAGTGGTCGGCCGGTGCCGCGTACTGCTCGCCGCCTTCGGGGCGCATCCGCTTGTCGCGTTCGTGGCGGTACTTCTCGATCAGCGCCGGGATGTCGATTTCCTCCGGCGCGGGGATGTTTGTCTTCTTGCACTCGAACATATCATCTCCGGTGATTCGCTGGCGGTCGCGACGAGATACCATACAACGCTGTTGATTAGTATCAAGGGGCGAGTTTGGCACTGAGTTACCCCTGAAAGCGGGTCCGCGTCCATCGCTCCCGCGTTTCCGCACGGATGCGTTGCGGCCCCAGTCTTTGCCCGCTAACCGGGCGCTCAGCGGCAACAGACGGAGCATGAGCCATGCAGCGACGGGACGTGATAAAGGCGGGTGCAACGCTGGCCGCGACGACCGCGATGCCGATCCGCGTCGCCGCGCTCGACCACCCGTCCATGCGGCAGTTTGAGGTGACCACTACGGTCGAGATCGCCGCGCCCGCAGCGGGGCTCCAGCTGTGGCTGCCGGTGTTCGGGTCCAACGCCGCCTATCAGAAACGGCTGGCCGCTGCCTGGGACGGCACCGGCTCGGGGCGGTTGCGGAGCGACGCGTCCGGAGCCGAGCTGCTCCACGTGCGCTGGAGCGATGGCGCGCAGCCGCAGCGGGTCACACTGGTGCAGCGCCTGGCGACTTGGGAGCGCACCCGGCCGGTCGCCAAGCCGGTCCTCGGCGGCGCCGAGCGCGCGCGCTGGACGGCTTCGACTGCGGCAATCCCCACCGATGGCATCGTCGCCGAAACCGCCCAGCGGATCGTCGGCAGCGAGCGTGAGCCACGCGCGCGACTCGCCGCCCTTTACGATTGGGTGGCCGCCAACACCTGGCGCGATGCGGCGACGGCCGGCTGCGGCCGCGGCGAGGTCGCATCGATGCTCCGCTCGGGTCGGCTCGGTGGGAAGTGCGTCGACATCAGCCGCCTGCTCGTAGCCCTCGCGCGGGCCGTCGGCCTGCCGGCGCGCGACGTCTACGGCATTCGCCTCGCCCCGTCCAAGCTGTCGCCCTCGCTCGGCAAAGGCCCGGTGATCACCGGCGCGCAGCACTGCCGTGCCGAAGTCTGGCTCGACGACGCCGGCTGGTTCGCGGTCGATCCGGCTGACGTGCGCAAGGCGATCCTCGAAGACAAGCTCGACCCCGCGGGCGCCGACGTCGCACGACTCAAGGCGCACCTGTTCGGCGCCTGGGAAGACAACTGGGGCGGCTACAACTCGGCGAGCGGGATCGCGCTGCCCGGTGCGATCACGCCGGCGCGATTCGACTTCCTGATGTACCCTACGGCGATCGGCGCGAGCGGTTCGGCCGACTGCCTCGATCCCGCGCACTTCACCTACCGTATCGAGTCGCGCGAGATCATCGCCTGAGCGGCGCGTCTTGGCGCCGCCGCTTGGGGCTTGCGCGGTCCCGATCCCGGCGCGCATGATCGCCGCCGAGATCGAGAGGAGCATGTCATGAGCGATGAATCCGCCGCCGAAATCCGCGCCGAGCGCAAGGACTGGGTCGTCGAGCACCGTGAGATGTACCTCCGCTCCGGCGGGGCCAAAGGCCACATCATGGACATCACCGCGGTCGGCGGACGCAGCTTCGCCACCCATTGCATGATCAAGTACCGCGGAAGGAAGTCGGGCAAGATCTTCATCACCCCACTTTGCTACGGCGACATCGGCGGGGAGGTGGTGATCGTCGGTAGCAAGGGCGGCGCCGACGAGCATCCGGAATGGTACCTCAACGTGCGCGAGATGGACCAGGTCGACTTCCAGGTCGCGACCCAGGCGTTCCGCGCCACCTGGCGCGAGCCGCAAGGCGCCGAGCGCGACAAGGTGTGGGCGTTCATGGTCGACTGCTTTCCGTTCTATGCCACCTACCAGGCCGGGACGAGCCGACAGATCCCGCTGGTGATGCTGAAGTCGGTCCAGGAGATCCCGGTGTTTCGCGAAGAGGACGCCACCGGCACCCGCAAGTTCTGAGCCGTCAGCGCCAAGGCCGAGCCACCGGTAAGCAATCCCGCGAGCGCCGCGGCCGCGAGCCTGAGGGGAGCCTCAGTCGCCGTGTCGGAGCTCGACCGTCGTCTCCTCGCCATTCGGGCCCATCGGCGAATCGAACTCCTCGAACACGCTGCACACGGGGTTGTGGTGGGTGGCGAACAAGTGCTCCTCGTCCTCCTTGATCGCCGGAAGCCGAGTCGGGTCGCTGATCACCCGCTGCGAGTTCTCGAAGTCCTCGCGGCTGTTCCACCAGATCTCCATCAGGCAATCGTAGCCGGGATCGATGACTTCGCCGGTTACCGGGTTCCTCTCGGGCTTGAGATAGCGGCGGACGTAGCGCTGCGCGCCGGGCAGCGAAGGGGCCCGGCCCATCCGCTTGGACAGCTGCGAGTGCTGGTTCTCGTAGTAGTCCATGAACTCGTCCATGGTCATGTCCGAGCGCTTGCGGAAGAAGCAGATCTGCTTGAACATCAATGGGTCCTTTCGCTCGATGCTTTAGCGCCGGCGCAGCGCGAGGACGCTGCCTTCGGCATCGCCGGAGACGTAGAGCGTGCCGTCGGGCGCCGCGGCGATCCCGCAGAACGGCCACATCGGGCCGCACATGTCGCCGACCCCGCCGAGCTTCTTGAGCACGATCCCCGGGGGCGCGCCGACCGGCAGCCCGCCGGCGAGCGTCTCACGGCCGCCCCCTGACAAGTCGCACGCGACGACCTGCTTGCCGCGCACGTCGACGGCGACGAGCTTGCCGTCGGCGATGATCAAGCCTTCGGGCTGGCCGATCCCGTCGAGCACGCTCTCGGCCCGGCCGCGGGCGAGCTTGACGATCCGCCCGGCGTGCGATTCGGCTACGTAAACGGTGCCGTCCGGGCCGACCGCGACGCCCATCGGCTTGTCGAGCCCGGTGGCGAGCTCGGTGACGTTGCCGCCTTCGAGCGAGAGCACGCGGCCGGTCCCGGCCTCGGCGAAGACCACCGCGCCGCGCGGGCCCAGGGCTACGCCCATCAGCCGGTCGTAACCGCTGACAACGTTTTCGCTGGCCTGCTCGGCCGGGCGCCAGCGGGCGACCTCCCCGTTGGCGGTGGTGACGATCCACTCGCCCGGCCCCGAAGCCGCAACATCGCGGACCCAGCCGGGGAAGCCGGGGCTGAACAGCATGCCCGCGAGCTGGCGCTCGCCGCCGCCCGCGGCGAGGGTGTAAGTGAAACCGCCATCCGAGATGAACAGCGTCCCGTCCTCCGCGACGGCGAGGCCGATCGGCCATTGGAGGCCACCCTCGACCAGCGGCCGCGCATCACCCGGCGCGTGGATCTCGTGGATCGAGCCGGTGATGTGCGAGACGAAGGTCCGGCCGTTGACGAAGGCGACGTTGTCGAGCCCCGGGCCGATGTCGGCGAGTACCTGCTTGTCGCCGGTGCGCGGATCGACCTTGAGCACCTGCCCGCTCGCGACCTGCGTACTGACGATATAGCCGTCGGGGTGGAACTTGACCGAGTCCGGCACGCCGAGGTCCTTGGCCACGATTTCGGGTGCGCCGCCGTCGAGGCTGATCCGCCAGATCTCGTTGGTGCCCATCACCGGGAAGTAGAGCTTGCCGTCGGGCCCGACCTCGAAGGCGTTGACCATCGGCACGTCGGCGAGGATCACCCGCGGCGCGCCGCCGTTGCGGTCGAGCTCCATGATCCGCGCACCGACCCGGCACTCGCCGGCGATCAGGCGGCCCTGGTGGTAGGTGATCGGGTTGGCGACGGGCATGTCGCCCTGGATCACCCGCGAGCTGCCGTCAGGAGCGAGCATGCTGACCCGCCCTTCGGTGATCTCTGTCAGGTAGAGGTTGCCCTCGTCGTCGAAGGCGAGGTCGTCGGGGCCGACGATCGGACCGCCCATCGGGGCGATCGTCTCGATTTCGCCGCTGTCGACGTCGATCGCGCTGACCCGGCTGCCGGCGACCTGAGCGATATAGACGCGGCCGTCGGCCCCGGTGCGCAAGCCGTTGGCGCCGGTCAGGCGGCTCGGGCGGACCACCCGCTCGAGGCTCCAGCCTTCGGCGAGCTGCGCCGGTGGCGGCGTATAGCGCGGGGTTTGCACGGTCATGTCCTTGCCTCTCCAGTCGTTCGATGATGCTGCCGGCGTTCAGCCGGGAACTGCGATGCGCGGGCTCCCCTGCTCCATCGTGCCGATCACCGCGGCCGCAGCGAAGCCGGATTCGCGCACCAGCGCAAGCACTTCTCGGGCGAACTCCGGCGCTACGGCGATAAGCAGCCCGCCGCTGGTCTGTGGGTCGCACAGCAGGTCGCGCTGCCATTCGGCGACTCCGAGGCCGAGCATCACCTCGTTGCCGTAGCTCGCCCAGTTGCGCACCGCGGCGCCGGTGCGGCATCCGGCCTGGGCAAGCGCGGCGACCCCCTCGAGGAGCGGCACTGCGCCCCACTCGAGCCGCGCCGCCAGCCCCGCGCCGCGGCCCATCTCGAGGGCGTGGCCGAGCAGGCCGAAACCGGTGACGTCAGTCACGGCGTGGACCGCACCCAGTCCGGCCAGCGCCTCCCCAACTGCGTTGCGCTGGGTGGTCGCGGCGATCAGCGCCGCATAAGCCGCCTTCGCCGCCACGCCGTCGAGCTGACCCGACTTGAGCGCGGCGCTGATCACCCCGACGCCAAGCGGTTTGGTCAAGATCAGGCAGTCGCCGGGCTGGGCGCCGGAGTTGCGGAGGATGCGATCCGGGTGGACGAGGCCGATCACCGCCAGGCCGTAAATCGGCTCGGGAGCGTCGATCGAGTGCCCGCCGGCGACCGGGATGCCCGCTTCGGCGCAGACCGAGGCGCCCCCGGCGAGGATCGCGCCGACCGTCTCCGGGGCGATCTTGCCCAGCGGCATCCCGAGGATCGCCAGCGCCAGCAACGGCCGGGCGCCCATCGCGTAGACGTCCGACAACGCGTTGGTCGCGGCGATCCGGCCGAAGTCGGTGGGGTCGTCGACGATCGGCATGAAGAAGTCGGTGGTCGCGACCACCGCCTGGTCGTCGCTGATCCGGTAGACCGCGGCGTCGTCGCCGGTCTCGGTGCCGACGAGCAGGTCGGGAAACGCCTGCATCGCCGGGAGCCCGCCGAGCAGCTCGCGCAGCACCGCCGGCGACAGCTTGCAGCCGCACCCACCGCCATGGGCGAGCGCGGTGAGGCGGACCGGGGCTTCCGGTGCGAGGACGTCGGCCGCGATGGTCATTGGCGAAAGGTACCGAAAGTACCGCCGAAACAGATATTCCCTCGATCAGTCCGGGTGGGGTGATCGGAAAAGGCGATCGGCGGGAGGGCGGAGCTCGGCACGGCCGCCGCCATGTCACGGATGGGGGGCTGTAGGAAACATCGAAATGGCGCGGGCGTTTGCGCGGGTGCTTCGACAGCTCGGCACGAGCGGATGTTTCTAGAGCGGGCGGGCGTCGCGCGAGTGGTTCGACGGGCTCACCTCGAGCGGGACTTGGGTTTTCAGGACACCTGCAGGAAACTCCGCAGCACCCCCCGAAACCCGCTCGTCCTGAGCCTGTCGAAGGACGCGCGCCCAGATTTCGAATGCGATTTCGGTCGCTGGGTCGACGGCCGAGCTGCAAGGCTGATAAGGCGCGACCATGGGCTTCTCTCAAATCGCCGGGGCGCACGATGGCCGAGGGTGACAACCTGCGGCGCCGATTGCCGCAAGTGCAGCGGCTGCTCGAGCTCTCCGGAGCGGCAGCGCTGGTTGCGAAGTATGGGCGCACCGCGCTCGTCGCTGCGCTGCGGGGGGAGCTCGAGGACGCCCGCTCCTACATTACGGCCGGCCGGATGACCGGCGCGCCCTCGCCCGAGGCAATCCTCGCCCGCGCCGGGGACGCGTTGCGCGCGCGCAGCCGCCCGGGCTTGCGCCAGGTAATCAACGCCAGCGGAATCGTGCTCCACACCAACCTCGGGCGTGCGCCGCTCGCCGCGGAGGCGATCGCCGCGATCGCCGAAGTCGCGGCCGGCTACGCCAACCTCGAATTCGACCTCGCCAGCGGAACGCGCGGCTCGCGCACGGCGGCGATCGAGCCGCTGCTGCGCGAACTGACCGGCGCCGAAGCCGCGCTGGCGATCAATAACGGCGCGGCGGCGATCCTGCTTGCGCTGAGCGCGCTCGCCGGCGGCGGCGAGGTGATCGTGTCGCGCGGGGAATTGGTCGAGATCGGCGGGGGCTTCCGTATCCCCGACGTGATCCGTCAGGGCGGTGCTCGACTGGTCGAAGTCGGCTCGACCAACAAGACCCGCCTCGCCGACTACCGCGAGGCGATCGGCCCCGAGACCAAGGTCCTACTCAAGGTCCACCAAAGCAATTTTTGCACGATCGGCTTCACCGCCGAAGTCGGCATTGACGAGCTGGCTGGGCTGGCGCGCGAGCATGGGCTGCTGGTCGTCGCCGACCTCGGCAGCGGGGTGCTGCGGGAGGTGCCCGGCAGCGCCGAGCCAAGCGTCGGCGCCGCGCTCGCCGCGGGGGCCGACCTCGTCACCTGCAGTGGCGACAAGCTGCTCGGCGGACCGCAAGCCGGGCTGATCCTCGGCGGTTTGCGAGCGGTCGAGCCGCTGCGCCGGCACCCGCTGCTGCGCGCGGTGCGGCTCGACAAGCTCTCGCTTGCCGCGCTCGAGGCGACGCTGCGGCTGCATCGCGACCGTCCCGAGGCGATCCCCGTGCTGCGGATGCTTGGGCAAACCGAAGCGGGACTGAACGCGCGGGCCGAGCGGCTGCGGGAGCTGGTTGGCGCGGGGATGATCGAGTCGAGCGAAGGCTTTGCCGGCGGCGGCTCGCTGCCCGAGCAACGGATCGCCAGTCGCGCGCTGGCGCTGCAGCCGGCGATGAGCGTCGACGCGGCGGCCGCGACGCTGCGGACCGGTCCGAGCGCAGTCGTGGCACGGATTTCCGATGGGCGGCTGCTGCTCGACATGCTGGCGGTCGCCGATGACCAGCTGCCGGCGCTGGCGGAGGCGGCGCGGGCGGTGCTGGCGTGAAGCGCGTCGTCGTCGGCGTGATCGGCCACGTCGACCACGGCAAGACTGCGCTGGTCGCCGCGCTGACCGGGACCGATACCGATCGCCTGCCCGAGGAGAAGGCGCGCGGCATCTCGATCGCGCTCGGCTTTGCCCACCTCGCGCTGCCCGGCGGCGGCCACGTCGACTTGATCGACATGCCCGGGCACGAACGCTTCGTGCGAACGATGATCGCCGGAGCCACCGGGATCGACGCCGTGCTGCTGGTCGTCGCGGCGAACGAAGGGGTGCGGCCGCAGACGAGCGAGCACGTCGACATCGCCGGACTGCTGGGGATCGGACGGGCGGTGGTGGCGGTGAGCAAAGCCGACCTGGTCCAGCCGGACCGGGCGGAAGCCGTCGCCGCCGAAGCGAGCGAGCTGCTCAGGGAAGCGCGCATCGAGCCGGTGCAGGCGATCGTCACGTCGGCTGCGGACGGTGCCGGTATTGCCGAGCTGCGTGCCGCGCTGGCTGGGTTGGCGGGGGCGACGGAGGCGGTGCCGGACACCGGCGTGCCGTTCCTGCCGATCGACCGGGCGTTCAGCATCGCCGGGCATGGACCAGTCGTGACGGGCACCTTGCGCGGAGGCGCCATCGCCACAGGCGACATGCTCGAGCTGTCGCCGGCAGGGCACCGGGTGCGGGTGCGAGGGCTGCAGGTCCACGGCGAGGCGGTGAGCAGCACGCCGCCGGGGCAACGCGTGGCCGTCAACGTCCGCGGGGTAGAGCACGGCGAGCTCGGCCGGGGCATGGCGCTGGCCGCGCCCGGAGCGCTGGCGCCCTCTCCGTGGCTCACCCTGTCGATCCGCGTCCCGGGCGGCGCGCCGCCGCTGCGCAATGGCCTGCACCTGCGGGCGCTGTTCGGCACGGCCGAGGCCGACGTCCGCCTGCGCCTGCTCGACCGCGACGAGCTCGCGCCGGGCGAGACGGGATTGGCCCAGCTGGCGTTTAGGGAACCGGTGGAAGTGCCCGCCGGCGAGCCGGTGATCCTGCGCATCGCCTCGCCGCCGCAGACCGTCGCCGGCGGGCGCGTGCTCGAGCCGGTGACCCGGCGGCTGCGGCGCCATTCGCCGGCGGTGCTGGCGCGGCTGGCGCGGCTGCGCGACCTTGCCCCAGGCGAAATGCTCGCCGCCGAGATCGCCCAGGCCGGGGCGGCCGGGACGACGCTGGTGGAACTCGCCCGGCTCGCCGCTCTCACGCCGGCGCGAGTTGGCTCGCTGGTGCAGGGGGCGCCGGTCGAGGTCACCCGCTCGGGCCTGGTGGTCGGGAAAGCCGCGCTCGAGGCGGTGATCGCGCGCATTCCGCGCCTGCTTGCCCGTGAAGCCGAAGGACTGCCGCTGGACGCGTTGCGAGGCGCGCTGCCGCGGGTCGGGCCGACGGTGCTCGACGAGGCCCTGGCGCGGCTGCTCGCCCGCCGCGCGATCGTCAAGCGCGGCAGCCGCTTCGCCATTCCGCGCCCGGTCGAGGACCGCGCCCGCGCCGATGGGGAGACCGCGATCGCCGCGCGGATTGCCGAGACGCTGCGAAGCGGCGGCCTCGCCCCGCCGACGCCGGCGCAGATCGTCACCGATCCCGCGGCCCGCCGCGCCGTCGACCAACTGCTCCGCGCCGGGACGCTGGTCCGCGCCGTCGATCGCGCCAAAGCCAAGGAAATCCTGTTCCACCGCGACGCCATCGCCGAGGCGCAATCCCGCCTCGCTCCGCTGCTCGACGGCGACGGCCCCGGGCTGCTGGTCACCGAGATCGCCGCCGCGCTCGGCATTTCGCGCAAGTACGCGATGCCGCTGCTCGACCACCTTGACACCACCCGCTTCACCCGCCGGGTCGGTGACCGACGCGTGCGGCATGCGACGACGCCGGTGCGATGAAAGAGCGTACAATTGCGCCGCCCACCCCTCGACCGTCATGCTGAACTTGTTTAAGCGCCCATTTTTCCCCACGGGCGGTCGTCTGTTGGGCGTGTGCAGGAGAAAACCACCTTGGTGAGGCCGCTCAAGAACCTGGCCGAAGTCGCGGTGATCGGCGGCGGCCTCGCAGGGCTGAGCGCGGCGCGCCAGGCGGCGCGGCTGGGCAAGCTGGTGACGCTGTTCGAAGGCAGCGGCCTCTACGGCGGGCTGGTCGCAACGGTCGGCGAGGTTTCGGGCTTGCCGTTCGGAGGAGAGCCTTCGGGGCAGGAGATCGCCATCGCCGCGCTTGAGGAGTGCCAGAAGGTCGGCGTGCGCGTGATCGAGGCCGGGGTCGCTCAAATCGGCCTTGGCGAGCAGCTGTCCCTGACCGATGACCTCGGCGAGTTTCACCAGCCCGACGCGGTGATCGTCGCCTCGGGCGCGTCGCTGCGCCGGCTCGGCGTGCCCGGCGAAGAGGAATTCCTCGGCCGCGGCGTCTCGCGCTGCGCCACCTGCGACGGCGGGTTCTACCGCGGCCGAGAGGTCGTGGTGATCGGCGGCGGCGACAGCGCGGTGCACGAGGCGCTGGTGCTGGCGCGGACCAGCGGCCAGGTGACGGTGGTCTCGCGCAGCCCGCTCAGCGCCCAGCGCGAGTACATCGACAAGCTCGACGCGCGCGAGAACGTGCGCTTCGTGTGGGGCAGCGAGGTCACCGCGATCGTCGGAGAGAATGGCGTCTCCGGCGTGCGCCTCCGCAATCGCAACGACGGCAGCGAGAGCGAGCTGGCCTGTTCGGGCGTGTTCCCGTTCATCGGCCTCGAGCCCAACACCCGCTTCCTCCCGCCCACGCTGCTCGATGCCGACGGGCTGGTGCGGACCAACGCCGACTTCGCCTCGGCCGACCCGCGGGTGTTCACCGTCGGCGCGGCGCGGGCCAATTATGGTGGCCATCTGATCCAGGCGATGGCAGAAGGCGTGGGCGCGGCGATGGCCGCGGCCCGCCTGTTCAAGCCTGGCCCGAACGAACACGAGCAAGGAATTCGCCATGCCAAGAAAATCGTCGCCCACTGACGGCCAATACCAGGTCGTCTGGCCGGTGGCCGAGCGGCGGCTCAAGGTCCGCCCGCTCGCCAAGCGGCTCGACAGCCTCAAGGGCAAGACCGTCGCTCAGCTGTGGGACTACCTGTTCGCCGGCGACGTCGTGTGCAGCGCGATTGAGGACAAGCTGCGCGACGAATACCCCGACGTGAAGTGGGTCAGCTGGCGCGAGTTCGGCTCGACCCACGCGATCAACGAGAAGGAGCTGCTGGCCTCGCTGCCGCAGCGCTTCAAGGAACTGGGAGTGGATGCAGCAATCAGCTGCATGGCCTGCTGAGGCAGTTGTACGCCCGCCGTGCTGCGGGCCAGTGAAGTTTGCGAACGCGCGGGGTTCCCGACCTCGTCGCTGGTCTGCGAGGGCTTCCTCGGCCAGGCCGCGGCGACGGCGGTCGGCCTCGGCATGCCGAATCTCCCGGTGGCGACGATCGTCGGCCACCCGGGCGCGCAAAGCGAGGACGAGATCGCCCGCTTCGCCGCCGAGGTGACCGCGGCGCAAGTTGTCGAGAACCTGACCCGCCAGCCCGACGTCATCGAGCTCGGCGACGAGCCGGGCTCCCGCGACATCGTGTTCAGCGGCAGCTTCGAGGAGGTCAACGAGCACTTTGCCGCGCAGGAGTGGAGCGACGGCTTGCCGATCGTCCCGCCGACGCTGGAGAAGATCGCGGAATTCCTCGCCTTCACCGACCGCGACCCGAACGAATCGCTCGGCATCGTCCTGCCCGCCAGTCGCGCGGTGACGATCTGGTCGATCGCGGTGAACGGAGTAATGGCCGGGTGCCGGCCCGAGTACATGCCGATCCTCGTCGCCCTCGGCGAGGCGATGGCCGACCCGTTCTACGGCGTCGAGCACTCCGGCAACACACCCGGCGCCGAGACCCTGATCGTGCTCAACGGGCCGATCATCAAGGAGCTGAAGTTCAACTTCGAGCAGGGCGTGCTGCGCGACGGATTCCGCCCCAACACCTCGGTCGGCCGGTTCTGGCGGCTGGCGCTGCGCAACATCGCCGGATTCCTCCCGCACAAGACCGACAAGGGCACCTTCGGCAACACCTTCCGCGTGGTCCTCGCCGAGAACGAGGACTCGCTGGCCAAGATCGGCTGGCCGCCCAACAGCGCCGACATGGGCTTCGCCGCGGGCGACAACACCGTGACCATCACGCGCCTGACCGGCGGCGGGGTGTTCCCCTCGGTCACCGGCAGCAGGCCCGAGCAGATGATGCCGTACATCGCCGACGCGGTGGCCGCGCAGACCGGGTGGGAGATCGTCTTCACCGTCGGCGGGCTGACGTATGGCACATTGCGGCCGCTGCTGATCCTCACTCCGATCCTCGCCGAGACCATCGCCAAGGCCGGGTGGAGCAAGGGCGACGTCAAGCGCTACTTGTTCGACCACGCCCGCATGGCCGCGTGGCGGGTCGAGAAGTTCACCGAGGAATGGGCCGACTTCCCGATCGGCTCGCTCAAGCACCAGGTCAATATCGGCAAGCTCCCCCCGGTCTTCGCCGAGAGCGACGATCCGAACCGCATGGTGCCGATCGTGATGGAGCCGGACGATTTCATGGTCCTGATCTCGGGCGACCCTCTGCGCACCAACGCCTACACGTTCACGCAGAACGGCTACCTGGGCTTCCCGACAGCGAAGAAGATCGAGCTGCCGAAGAATTGGGCGAAGCGGGTGAAGGCGGCAGGCTGAAGCGGAGCCGCCATTGGCGGAAGCGGATGGGAATCGAACCCACCGCCCGCTGTTCGCGGGCCGCTGGTTTTGAAGACCAGGGAGGCCACCAGGCCCCAATCGCTTCCGTCAGGCTGCTGTACAGTGGTGGGCGGCGCGGGGAAAGGGTGGCGCGCGTTCTTCGACAGGCTCAGGACGAGCGGCTGTTTTGGGAACTCGGACGTTGCGCGCGAACCCCGCGCTAATGCCCCTCGACCCGGATGCGCTGGATCCGCAGCGTCTGGATCTGCCAGGCGCCTCCGCGCTTGACGTATGTCTCGTGGTAGTAGCCGTGGCCGATCATCACTGCGTACTCCGCGCCCTCCGGCAGGTAGAGGCGGTCGGTCATCGGCCAGATCGCGCTGGCGCTGTCGGGGCCGGTGACGGTGACTTCGCCGAGATGGCCGTGATGGGTACTGACGATGCCGAACGATTTCATCCCGCCGTCCGGCCAGGAATCGCGCCCTTCCATCACCGTGTTCATCTGCGGCAGGTAGTCGCGCCCGCTGTCGGGGTCGGTGCAGCAGCCGCGGTAATCGAGCACGCAGTTTTCGGCGAGAACCGAGCGGACCAGCGCCGCGTCGCTGGTGTCGACGCCGCGGAAGTACTTGGCCTTGGCTTGCTTGATCGCCTCGATCGCCGCCAGCTGCTCGGTCTCGGTCACAGCGCTCTCCCGATATCGCCCGGCGCTAGTCTATCGCGCTTCCGGCACCGATCTATAAGCGCCAGGAAAGATCGTGGGAGCGTGGAGAGAGCGGCATGGAATACGGCGTTTCGTACCCGACCAACGAAGTGACCGCCGATCCCGCGGCCGTGCGCAAGTTCGTCCGGGCCGCCGAGGAGCTCGGGTTTTCGCACATCATGGCCTACGACCACGTGCTGGTCGGGCCGCACGACAACCGCGATCCGCCGCTGACGGGGCCGTACACCGAAGAGGACAAGTTCCACGATCCCTTCGTGCTGTTCGGGCACATGTCGGGACTGAGCGAGACGCTCGGGTTCGTCACCGGCGTGCTGGTGCTGCCGCAGCGCCCGACTGCGCTGGTCGCGCAGCAGGCCGCGACGCTGGCGCATGTTTCGGGCGACCGGCTGCGGCTGGGCGTCGGGATTGGCTGGAACTACCTCGAGTACGAGGCGCTTGGGCAGAACTTCAAGGTCCGCGCCAAACGGCTCGAGGAGCAGGTAGAGCTGCTCCGACGGCTATGGACCGAGCCGGTCGTCGACTTCACCGGCAAGTTCGACCGGGTCGACCGGATGGGGCTCAACCCGCTGCCAACGCGGCCGGTGCCGCTGTGGATCGGCGGCTATTCCGAGCCGGCGTACGAGCGCGGCGCGCGGATCGGCGACGGCTTCGTGTTCGCCGCCGGCGCCGATGACGCCGTGGCCGCATGGGGCCGCGTCAAGCACCACCTCGCAGAGTTCGGCCGCCGGGAGGACGAGTTCGGCCGCGAGCTGCTGACGATCTTCGCCAGGACCCCGCAAGAAACCGCCGACACGCTCCGGCGATTTCGCGATGCCGGGGGCACGCATGGCACGATCCACTCGCTCCAAAAGCGTCTCGGCCCGGAGATCGACGCGCACATCGATTGGGCAGCGGAGACCAAGCGGCTGATCGACGGGGGGTAAAGCGTCGATCCTCCCCTCCCGGGGGAGGGGGCGGCCCGAAGGGCTGATGGAGGAAGCGCCTTCAGGCGATGCGTTCGCGTTGGTCGCCCTCCACCGCCCGTCGGGCGGTCCCCTCCCCCGATGGAGAGGATCGGTTGGCTCAATGCGGCACCGCCATCGTCTCGATCTCGCCTTCGTCCGGCGCCCATTCTCCCGCCATGACCCCGCCCCGCGCAAACAGCGCGCGCACTGCGCCGGCGAAATCCTGCCCATCCCATGCTGCGCGCAGGCGGTCGGCCATCGGGTCATCGACCGGGTGACCGTCGCCGCGGACGTGGCGCACCCAGGCGGCGAGCGCCGCGAGGATCGCGGGGCGCGGCCGGCCCGTCGCCCGCATCGCCGCAAGCGTCGCCAGCCAGCGCTGCGGGATCTTCTGGCTGCCGTCCATCGCGATCTGGGCGAGGCGGTGGTTGAGCGCCGGGTTGGCGAAGCGGGCGAGCAGCGCGTCGGCATAAGCGTCGAGGTCCTGCCCCGGCGCCGGGGTGAAGCTTGCGGCGGCCTCCTGTTTCATCAGCCGTTCAATCAGTGGCCGCAGCGCCGGATCGGCGATGGCCTGATGGACATACGTGTGGCCGCGCTCGAGCCCGAGATAGGCGAGCGCCGAGTGGGCGCCGTTGAGCATCCGCAGCTTGGCCGTCTCGTACGGCGCGACGTCACCGACGAGCTGGGCGCCCACTTTCTCCCACGCCGGCCGGGGCCCGGCGAAGCGGTCCTCGATGACCCACTGGCTGAACGGCTCAGTGACCACGGCGGCTTCATCGCGAACCCCGAGCGGGGCGGCGACGGCGGCGCGATCCTCATCGGTGGTGGCGGGGACGATACGGTCGACCATCGTCGCCGGGCAGGCGCATTCGGCCTCGAACCAGGCGCGCAATGACGGCTCGTGGCGGTCGAGGTACTCGCTCATCAGGCGGGCGAGCTGGTGGCCGTTGTCGGCCAGGTTGTCGCATGACAGCAGCGTCAGCCCCGAAATTCCCGCAGCGCGCCGTTGCTGCATTGCGTCCGTAAGAATTGGGTAGATGCTACCTTCGCCGACCCGGTCAAAGTCGAGCGATCCATCAGGCGCGCGGCAGTAGCCTTTTTCGGTGATCGTCAGGCTGACGATGTGCGTCGTTGGCGTGATGAGACTGATCGCAATGCTGGCACGGCTGCGCGGAGCGACCAGCACCTCGCGCACGGCGCCGACGATCCGCATGGCGTCGCCCGCGGCGGAACGCTCGGTGACGCTGTAGAGCCCGTCCTGCGGGTTCATCTGGCCTGCAACCTCGGCCGAGCGCAGCGACACGCCGGCGATCATCCAGTCGCGGTCGCCCGCGTCCATCGCCCGGTCGGTGTACCACGCCTGGTGCGCGCGGTGGAACGCGCCGATGCCGAAGTGGACGATCCCGATCGCCTGGGCGGCGCGGTCGTAGGCGAAGCGGGGGATGCCGGGTGGGATGGCGTCCAGCGTGGCCACGGAAAGCCGCCTCAAGCTTCCCTCCCGCACGCGGGAGGGGCCGGGGGAGGGCCTGTCAGCACCCGCCGCTGAGGAACAGGCCCTCCCCTAGCCCCTCCCGCAAGCGGGAGCGGAATAGCGGCTCGCCGTTTCACAGCCGATAGGCCTGCTTGACGAAATTGTACGCCAGGTCCTGCGCCAGTTCGGCGGCTTCCCAGTCCTCGAGCCGATGCTCGATCACCAGCTCGGCGAGGAAGCTGCAGTCGATGCGGCGAGCAAGGTCGTGGCGCGCCGGGATCGAGAGGAACGCGCGCGTGTCGTCGTTGAAGCCGACGGTGTTGTAAAAGCCCGCCGTCTCCGTGGTCATCCGGCGGAACCGGCGCATGCCTTCGGGGCTGTCGTGGAACCACCACGCCGGGCCCAGCTTGAGGCACGGGTAATGCCCGGCGAGCGGCGCCAGCTCGCGCGCATACGTGCTCTCGTCGAGCGTGAACAGGATCAGAGAGAAGCGCGGCTCGTTGCCGAAGCGGTCGAGCAGCGGCTTGAGCGCATGGACGTACTCCGTGCGCATCGGCAGGTCGGCGCCCTTGTCGCGGCCGAAGCGGGCGAAGACCTGGGCGTTGTGGTTGCGGAAGGCGCCGGGGTGGAGCTGCATGACCAGGCCGTCGTCGAGGCTCATCGCCGCCATCTCGGTCAGCATCTGGGCGCGGAACAGCTCCGCCAGCTCGGCCGTGGCGTTGCCGGTCTGGACCTCGTTGAACAGCGTCTCGGCTTCATCGGAAGGCAGGTCTGCGGTGCGCGCGGTGGGGTGGCCGTGGTCGGTCGAGGTCGCGCCCATCGTCGCGAAGAACAGCCGCCGCCGGCGATGCGCGGCGAGGTAGCCGCGCCAGCTGCGGCAGTCCTCGCCGGTCAGCTCGGAAAAGCGGTCGAGATTCGCCTGGAAGCCCTCGAACTCGGGATCGACCACCGGATCGGGGCGGTAAGCAGTGATCACCCGACCGCGCCAGCCGCCGTCGCGGCGGTTCTCGGCCCGGATCGCCTGGTGGTGAACGAGCGGGTCGAGCGGGCTCTCGGTGGTCGCGATCACCTCGATTCCGAAGCGGTCGAACAGCGCGCGCGGACGGAATGCATCGGTGGCGAGCGCGGCGGTGATCGCGTCGAAATAGAAGTCCGCGCTTTGCGGATCGAGCCGCATCGTCAGCCCGAAGACTTCGGCGAACACCCAGTCGAGCCAGACCCGCGACGGCGTTCC
>JAEKKO010000354.1 GCA_019510335.1 Novosphingobium sp.
GTCGTCCCGCGCGGGGCGAAGTGCTCCTCGATGGTCCCGACCCGGCTCATGGCGTCCCGCACCGCGGCATCGCGGCACGACGGGACCGGGCCGTAGCTGGTCGTGGGCTCGCCCAGCTTGTCGCAGAGGAAGCGGGCGGTCAGGCTGACCCGGTGCGCCAGCTCTTTCCGTCCGGCCTCGGTGCTGAGATCGAGATCCGCATAGCTCACCGGCTGCGAGAGCGATCGGACACTCTCCGGAACGGTGCCGTAGCGCCCGGTGACGATGATCTCGTCGGGCGGAGCTCCGGCGGGCGGTGCCGGTTGCGCGAGCACAGGAGCCGCCGCGACGGCCAGAGCCATCGCGCCGCCTGCGCAAAGTCCGCGAACGATCGAGGGAATTGTGTCCATCGTGCCTCTCCGAAAAAGCGAAAGCCGAATGGAAGCAAGGAGTTCTCACTCCCAGTGGCTTAAAACGCGGCACGTCAGGTTCGGGTTCCGGGTCGGTTCGGTGGGAGACGCAAAGAGCGCAAGAGCAGCGCTCCGGGTCTGCCAATCGGCCGCGGCAGTCGTGCTGCGCGGCGGAATAACTGGTCGGGACGAGAGGATTCGAACCTCCGACCCCCACACCCCCAGTGTGATGCGCTACCAGGCTGCGCTACGTCCCGACCGAGGGGCCGCGATATAGGCAGGGCCGCCGCGCAAGGCAAGCACGCGGGTTGGCGATGTTAGCCTGTCGAAGCACGCGCGCTACGGTGGTGCGCCCACCTCGCGCCCAGGGCCCGCCGCGTTCGTTGCCATGCCCGGGGTTAGCTGCTAGGCGCGCGCCGTCCGCGGCGAGACCCGCTGCGGCGGCGCTGTTCGTGCGCCGCCCGGTCCCGCCGCCCTTCGCGAGAGTTGCCCCGCCCGATGTCGATGCTGCCGATCCTGACCGCCGCCGCCGGAGCGCCCGCGGGACCGCCCGCATGGGTCCAGTTCTTCCCGTTCATCGCCATGGCCGGGGTGCTGTGGTTCTTCCTGATCCGCCCGCAGATGCGCCAGCAGAAGGACCTGCGGACCAAGATCGGCGGGATCAAGAAGGGCGACCAGGTGCTCACCGGCGGGGGCCTCGTCGGCAAGGTGATCAAGGTCGACGAGACGTATGCCGAGCTCGAGCTGGCGCCGAACGTGCGGGTGCGGGCGCTGCGCTCGACCATCGCCGACGTCATTCCCCCGCCCGGCTCGAACCCCGCCAACGACTGATCCGCTGCGAAGCTTGCGCCAGGTCCGATAATCCATGCTCGATTTTCCCCGCTGGAAGCAGCTCTGGTTCTGGGCGATCACCTTGGTCGCCTGCCTCGCCGCGCTGCCGTCGATCTTCTCGGTCGCGGGCCTGCCGTGGCCGGCGATGCTGCCCGCGCCCAAGGTCAATCTCGGGCTCGACCTCGCCGGCGGCAGCCACATCCTGCTCGAGGCGAACACCGCGCAGGTCGCCGGCCAGCGGCTCGAGACGATGGCCGACGAGGTGCGCAACGCCCTCAAGCGCGCGTCGAAGCCGGTCCAGGTCGGCGACATCTCGATCCAGGGCGGCAAAGTCAGCTTCATGGTCCAGGACCCGAGCCAGGTCGATGCCGCGCGCGAGGCGGTGCTGCCGCTGACCAACGGCGCCGGCCTCTCGGGCAAGCGCGACTGGTCGATCGACATCGTCAACGGCAACACCGTCGTCCTCACCCAGAGCCCCGAGGGGCTCGACAACGCGGTCGTCCAGGCGATGGACACCGCGACCGAGGTGGTCCGCCGCCGGATCGACGCGCTCGGCACGCGCGAGCCGACGATCATCCGCCAGGGCGCCAACCGCATCGTCGTCCAGGTGCCGGGGCTCAAGGACCCGACCGCGCTCAAGAACCTGCTCGGCCAGACCGCCAAGCTCGAGTTCAAGATGGTCGACACGACCGCCTC
>JAEKKO010000040.1 GCA_019510335.1 Novosphingobium sp.
TAACCTTCGCGGACAACCCTTTTCATTGGGCATTGTTTGGATTCAGAAATCCAATGGAAGACAACCTTGAGCGATATAAGGTCGCTCGGTTTGGTCGCCAGCTGCTCTATGCTAGGCGCCATTGCGTGCCGCCTCACTTGCTCATTGGATTTTTGTACCAGTCCGGAACCCCTGATCAGATCTATCGAAAAGCTGCCGACCCAGAAGCGCGCGAGGAGTGGTATTCCAAGCTGGTGGGAAGCGAATAGCTGATTTTTAGCACCGACGCGGCTGCGTCTTTTCGCCCAGTTTGCTGTTCCCAATCCATCTAAATCCGCTCACGCCTGCTTTTCCGGTGGTTGCTGGGTGGTTGCTGGAAATCTCCAGCGTCGCACGGGGTCTTCTAACCCTTTGAAATAATGGTGAGCCCTGCTGGATTCGAACCAGCGACCTACTGATTAAAAGTCAGTTGCTCTACCGACTGAGCTAAGGGCCCCAACCGCGGCGCATCGGCGTCTAGCCGCGCGCGCTGGGGCGCGCAAGCGGAGCCGGCGGGCGTGGGCGAGCGAGGCGCGCGCGCAGCTGGCGCAAGCTGAGGCCGCTCAGCGGATCGCGCCAAGTGGGGGCGATTGCGGCGGCCGGCGCGAGGACGAAGGCGCGGTGGCGGAAGGCGGGATGCGGGATCACCAGCCCGGGTGAGGCCCACGGCCCGCCGCTCCAGAGGATTATGTCGAGGTCGAGCACCCGCGCGCGCCAGCGCTGGCCGCGCCGCCGGCGGCCGAACCGTGCCTCCATGCTCTGAAGCCGCGCCAGTAGCGCCGGCGGCTCGAGCGCGGTCTCGACGATCGCCGCGGCGTTCGCATACCGCCGCCGCGACGGCCCGAGCGGGGCGCTGGCGACGATTGGCGAGGCGGCCACGAGCGTGATCCCCGGCTCCTGCGCCAGCGCGTGCACAGCCGCGCGCAGCACTTCGGCCGGGGCGCCGAAGCGGAAATGGCGGACGTTGCTGCCGAGGCCGACCAGGTAGGTCCGGTCGTCGCCAGCGAGAGCCATCGCTCGGCTCAAACGTCCTGGCAGATGCGCGTGTAGAGCTCGGGCCGGCGGTCGCGGAAGAAGCCCATGCCGGCGCGGTGCCGGGCGGCGCGGGCGAGGTCGATCGTCGCGACCAGCGCGCCACTGTCCTCGCCGCCGAACTCCGCAACGAGGTCGCCCCACTCGTCGGTGATGAAGCTGTTGCCGTAGAACCGCTGGGCGGCGTTGCCGCGCTCGTCCTCGCGGCCGATGCGGTTGGCGGCGATCACCGGCATGCAGTTGGAGACCGCGTGGCCGACCATCGCCCGGCGCCACATCCGGCTGGTGTCGAGCTCGGCGTCGTAGGGCTCGGAGCCGATCGCAGTCGGGTAGAGCAGCAGCTCGGCGCCCATCAGCGCCATCACCCGCGCGCTTTCGGGATACCACTGGTCCCAGCAGATGCCGACGCCGATGCGGATGCCGCAAACGTCCCACACCTTGAAGCCGTCGTTCCCGGGGCGGAAGTAGTACTTCTCCTCGTAGCCGGGGCCATCGGGGATGTGGCTCTTGCGGTAGGTGCCGAGCAGCTCGCCGCCCGGGGCGATCATCGCCAGCGTGTTGTAGTAATGATGCCCGTCGCGCTCGAAGAAGCTCGTCGGGATGGCGACGTCGAGCCTGGCCGCGAGCGCCTGCATCGCCTGGACCGAGGGGTGCTCGCGCACCGGGCGGGCCAGCGCGAACAGCGCCTCGTCCTCGGCCTTGCAGAAGTACGGCCCCGAGAACAGCTCGGGCGGGAGGACGATGCGCGCGCCCTGCCCCGCCGCCTGCTCGACCAGCGCAGCGACGGCGGCGATGTTGTCGCGCTCGTCGGCGGAATTGAGCGCCAGCTGCAAGGCGGCGACGGTGATCTCGCTCATGGCGTGCGAGGTAGGAGCGCGGCTGGCGGAAGTCCACCGCGCGGCCTATCTGAGGCCTGGCACGAGGAAAGGGCGAGACATGGCACAGGCAATTTTCGCGGGCGGGTGCTTCTGGTGCACCGAGGCGGTGTTCCGCGACGTGATCGGGGTCAGCGAGGTCGAGAGCGGCTACATCGGCGGGAGCGTGCCGAACCCGACCTACAAGCAGGTCTGCTCGGGCACTAGCGGCCATGCCGAGGCGATCCGGGTGACCTACGATCCCGACGCGGTCTCCTACGCCGAGCTGGTCGACATCTTCATGGCGACGCACGACCCGACGCAGCTCAACCGCCAGGGCAACGACGTCGGCACCCAGTACCGCTCGGCGATCTTCCCCCTCAATGCAGAGCAACGCGCGGAGGCCGAAGCCGGGATCGCCCGCGCCCAGACCGAGCGCGACGGCAAGGTGGTGACGACGATCGAGGGCCCCGCCGAGTGGTATCCGGCCGAGGACTACCACCAGGAATACTGGGAAGGCGAAGGCCAGCGGAACCCCTACTGCCTGGCGACGATCCCGCCCAAGCTGCAGAAATTGCGCAAGAGCTTTGCCGAGAAGGTAAAGGTTTAGGCGCGCCACCTCGCGATGAAGAAGCCGTCGAGACCGCCGGCCTCGGCAAGCATGCTGGGATCGGTGCACAGCCAGCCCTCGGGGGTGGGCGCGAGGCCGGCGGGCAGCTCGTCGGCGCGGATCGGATCGGGGGTCAATGTCACCCGGCAGGCCTGCACCTCGCCCTCCTCCGATTCGAGCGAGCAGACCGCGTAGACCAGCCGTCCGCCGGGAGCGATCCAGCGGGCGGCGCGGGCCAGAAGGCGTTGTTGCAGCTCCGCCATTTCGGCGATCTGGCGCGGCCCGATGCGGTGGAGCACGTCGGGGTGGCGGCGACAGGTGCCGGTGGCGGTGCACGGCGCATCGAGCACGATTGCGTCGAATGCGCCATCGGGCTCCCACGCCAATGCGTCGGCGACGATGACCTCGGCGGCGAGGCCGGTGCGGGCGAGGTTGTCGCGCAGCCGCTCGAGCCGGTGGGCGCTGATGTCGAGCGCGGTCACCGCCCAGCCGGCGGCGGCGAGCTGCAAGGTCTTGCCGCCTGGCGCGGCGCACAAATCGAGCGCCCGGCGTCCCTCGCCCGCGCCGGCGAGCCGCGCGGGAATGGCGGCGGCGAGGTCCTGGACCCACCAGCCACCGTCGGCGAAGCCGGGCAGGCGCTCGATCGCGGTCCCGCGCGGCAACCGGACGTGGCCGGTCGCCAGCGAGACGCCGCCGAGGCGCTCGGTCCAGGCGGCGGTTTGGGTCGCATCGCGCAAGGTCAAGTCGAGCGGCGGCGGTTGGGCGAGACCGGCGGCAATTGCGGCGGACCGCTCCCCCCACCGCTTCGCGAGCTCCGGCGGCAGCTTCGGAGCCGAGGGGAGGCGCGGCGCAGTGCGCACCAAAGTCGAGAACACCCCGTGCGCCAGCCGCCGTGGCCCTCCTGCGAGCAGCGGCAGGGCGGTCGCGATCACCGCGTGTGGCGGGGTCTCGAGCCGCAGCCAGCCAGCCAGCATCAGCCGCAGCACCGCTCGCGCCTTGGCGTCGTCGGCGAGGCGCTGGCGGGTCGCGGAATCGATCAGCGCGTCGAGGTCGACCAGCCACCGCAGCACTTCGGAGGCGAGCGCGCGCGCCAGCGCACGGTCGGGGTCCGACAGCCCCTGCAGCGCCCCGGCGGCAGCCTGGTCGAGCGTCTCGCCCCGCCGCAGCACGGCGTCACCTAGACGTAGTGCGGCGCGGCGGGCGGGAAGGCCGGGGACATCCATGCGGCGGCCTTAGGAGCCGAGCCGGTGCAGAGGAAGCCCCGCGCCGGCCGCCCGATTGCATCTCGGGCCCGCTCGCCCCATCTTGCCGGCATGCCCGAGCACCCGCAGCGCGCGACGCAGCGCCCCGAGACTTTCACCAAGCCCGATTACTGGAGCGACGCCCCACCTCCGCAGCCGGCCGCGCCCAAGGCCGAGCCTGATCCCGCCGGGCTTTCGCCGACGCGTTATGGCGACTGGGAAAAGAACGGCGTCGCCATCGATTTCTGAGGGCGGTTCACACCCAGCCGGCCAACTCACGGCGCGCCAGCGTCTCGAGCATGGCCATGCCCGGGGGGCTGGTGTTGAGGCAGTCGAGCAGGGCAAAATCCTCGCCGCCGGCACTGGTGAACACGGCGCGGCCGCGGATCGCCAGCTCCTCGCGGGTCTCGAGGCAATCAGCCGCGAACCCCGGCGCGGCCATAGCGAGGCGGCGGGTGCCCCAGCCGGCTTCTGCACGGAGCACGGCCTCGGTTGCAGGCTCCAGCCATTTGGCGCGGCCGAAGCGCGACTGGAAGGCGATCTCGATCCGAGGCACGGAATCGCCGAGCGCCTCGCGCAACAACCGCGCGGTCGCCAGGCACTGATCGGCATAAGGGTCGCCCAACCGTGACGACCGCTCGGGCAAGCCGTGGAAGCTCAGCAGCAGCACTTCGGGCGCGAACGGTAGCGTCGCCACCTGGCGGAGGATGTCGTCGCGGAGCGCGGCGATGTAGGCGGCGTCGTCATAGTACGGCGGCAGCGTGCGGATCGCCGGTTGGCGGCGCATCGCCTTGAGCGCGTCGCCGAGAGCGTCGATCGCGCTCGCCGTCGTCGCTGCCGCATACTGGGGATAGAGCGGCGCCACGAGCACGCGGTCGCAGCCCAGGTCGGTCAGGCGTGCCAGCTCGGCTGCGAGACCCGGGAGGCCATAGCGCATGGCATGGGCGACCCGCACCCCCGCCCCCAGCCGCGCCTGCAGCCCCGCCGCCTGGGCCGCGGTGATCGCCGCCAGGGGCGAGCCCTGCTCGGTCCACACCTCGCGATAAGCCCGGGCCGATTTCTTGGGGCGGGTCCGCAGGATCACGCCCCGGAGGAGCGGCTGCCACAGCAGCGGCGGGATTTCGACCACCCGCCGGTCGGAGAGGAACTCGGCGAGATAGCGCCGCACCGCCGCCGGCTCCGGCGCATCCGGCGTGCCGAGATTGACCAGCAGCACGCCGACGTTCGCGGCCGTCACTCCTCTTCCTCCGTCAGCGGCAGGCGGCGGAAGCGCACTCCGGTCGCCGAGAACAGCGCGTTGGCCACGGCCGGGGCGACGACGGCAACGCCGATCTCACCGGGATCGGCCGCTGGCGCGTTGCTGTCGATCAGCTCGACCGCGATCTCCGGGCAGTCGCCAAGCAGCGGCAGGCCGAGCAGCCCGAGTCGGCCGGTCTGCGGCAGGCCGGCGGCCCAGCTCGTGCTCGAGCCCAGCGCGAGCCCGAGGCCGAACACCAGCCCGCCCTCGATCTGCTGGCGGGCGACGTCCATGTTGACGATCCGGCCGATGTCGGCGACCGCGGCGATCTTGTCGACGCGAACCCCGCGGGCGTCGCGCCGGGCGCTGGCAACCGCGGCCATGCAGGCGCCGTCCGCGACAGGGCCGATGCGGTGGCAGGCGAGGCCCTGGCCGTTCGCCTCCAGCCCCGCCCAATCGGCCAGCGACGAGACCCGCTGCAGGCACTGCGCCAGCCGCGGGTCCTCGCCGAGCAGCGCCATGCGGTAGGCTAGCGGCTCATGTCGGCCGAGATGGGCGAGCTCGTCGAGGAAGCTTTCGGTGAAGAACGCGGTGTAGCCATGGGCATTGCCGCGCAGGCGGCCGCTCGGCAGCCCGGTCGCGACCGGCACGTGCTCGACCACCAGGTGCTCGATTGAATACGGCGGCGCTGCCCCTTCGAGCGCGAGTGGGTCGCCCGACGTGCTCGCCGCCAGCGCATCCTGCGCCGAATGTCCGTCGAGCACCCGCCGGCCGAACTCGCGCGCGCTGGCCGGCGTCGCCAGCCGCGCCTTCCATGCGATCGGCTCGCCCGACGGCGCCGCGCGGACCGCAATCACCGCCGCGACAGGCGGCCGAGGCCGAGCGGCGACATGCTCCTGCCAGCGCGACCAGGTCAGCTGGACCGGGCGGCCGACCGCGCGTGCGATCAGCGCCGCCTCCACTCCGTGATCGTGCTCGAGCCGGCGGTCGAAACTGCCGCCCGCCGGCATCGGGTAGAGGATCACGTCATGCGCCGCGATGCCGAGCGCGGCCGCCGCGGCCTGCCGCGCCGCCTCGGGCGCCTGGCTCGCGACCCACAGCTCGAGCTTGCCGTCCCGCAACCGGGCGGTGGCGCTCGCCGTCTCGACCGTGGCGTGCAGGGCAGGAGCGACGTCGTAGCGCCGGGCCAAAGTGAAATCGCCCGACAGCCAGGTGTCGGGATCGCCTGCGGCGGCGATGCGGCTGGCCTTGCCGCGGTGTAGCCCTTCGTTGAGCGCCGCCTCGATGCGGCTGCTGTCGGCGCCGTGGCGAACGCTGAACTCGGGGGCGATGGCGCCGAGCGCGCGCTCAGCCGCCCACCAGTCGGTTCCCGTAGCCGCCAGCCAGTGCTGGTGGCTGACCAGCTCGAGAAAGCCCGGAATCCCGCGCGCGCGGTGCTGATCGTAGCGCTCGAGCCGGCTCTCGCCGACGGGGCTGTGGCGGATCGCGGCGTGGACCATCCCCGGCAGGCGCACGTCGGCGGCGAACAAGTGGCTGCCGTCGACCTTCGACGGCAGGTCGAGGCGCGGAAAGGCGACCGGCGTCCCCGGCGGCTGCGGCACCGGCCGCTCCTGGGCCAAAGCGGGGCGCAACCGAGGGTGGCGTGGCGGACGGTAGCCGGCGGCGTCCTCGGCCAGATCACCGAACGGCAGGCGCTGGCGGCCATGGATCACGAACCCGCCTTGCGCGTCGCAGTCCTTCCACCCGACGCCCCATCGCGATGCCGCGGCCTTGCACAGCAGCGCCCGCGCCGCGGCCGCCGCCTCCCGCGCCGGCCGCTCGTACGCCGTCAGCGAGGTGCCGTCCGCTGTGGCCATGAAGCGGTGCGCTTCGGCCCAGCGCCGCGCCGGAATGCCCTCGGGCGCCGCGGCGAGCCCGGGGAACGCCGGCATCCACAGTTCGGCCCAGCGTGCCGCCAGCGCCACGTTGGCGTAAGCCCCGCTGACCGGCGCCGGCTCGACCGCGACCTGGCGCCAGTCCGCCCCGAGCTCGGTCGCGACGACTTGCGGCAGCACGGTCGTCACCCCCTGGCCCATCTCGAGCTGCGGTACGGCCATGGTGACCACCCCGTCGCGACCGATCTTGAGCCACGCATTGAACGCCGTCTCCCCCGGTCCGGCGGCGAGCGGCAGGGGAAAGCGCCGCGGGACCAGTGCCCAGGCGACGACCAAGCCACCGCCGAGCGCCGTCCCGACCAGCACTTGCCTGCGGCTCAGCGCCATTTCAGGGCCGCCTGCTCACTTCTGGTTGTCGAGCCAGGTGGCGAGGCGCCGGGCGATCGCCGCGAACGCCGCGCCTTCGGGCGTATCCGTGCTCGCCGGCGGCGTGCCGGCGTCACTGGCGCTGCGGATCGCGAGGGTCAGCGGAATGCGGCCGAGGAACGCCTGTCCGAGCGCCGCCGCCGCCGCCTCGACCCCGCCGTGGCCGAACGGGTCGCTGGTTTCGCCGCAATGCGGGCAGATGTAGCCGGCCATGTTCTCGACCAGCCCGATCACCGGAATGTGGGTCTGCTCGAACAGCTGGATCGCCCGGGTGGCGTCGATCAGCGACAAGTCCTGCGGCGTAGAGACGACGATCGCCCCGGCCGGGCGGAAGCGCTGGACCATCGTCAGCTGGACGTCGCCGGTGCCGGGCGGGAGATCGACCAGGAGCACTTCGGCGTCGCCCCAGTGGGCATCCATCAGCTGCGACAGGGCGTTGCTCGCCATAGGCCCGCGCCAGGCCAGCGCCCGCCCCGGCTCGACCAACTGGCCCATCGACAGGAACGGCACCCCCCAGCGGCTCGGCACCGGCACCAGTTTGTTGTCGCGGGCCTCGGGCTTGGTCCCTTCGGCGGCGAGCAGCCGCGGCTGCGAGGGGCCGTAAATGTCGGCATCGACCAGCCCGACCTTGCGGCCCATCCGCGCCAGGGCGACGGCGAGGTTGGCGGTCAGGGTCGACTTGCCGACGCCGCCTTTGCCCGAGCCGATCGCCACTATCCGGCGCTGCGGCTTGTCGGCGGTCAGGGCGATCCGCACCTCCCGCACCTCAGGAGCCGCGGCGAGCGCGTCGCGCGCCGCGCTCTCCAGCCGCTCGCGCTCGAGCGCATCGAGGCCGGCGACGTCGAGCACCAGTTTCGCCACGCCGTTCTCCCCCAGCCGCAGCGACTGCAGCCGGCTTTGGGCGAACGGCTCGAGCCGCCCTTTCAGCGCCGCCTCACTGCCTCCGCTGCCGTCTTCCGTGCCGTTCATTCGCGCTCCCTCGGTCCCTGCCGCCCTAGCAAGGAAAAAGCGCGGGCAGACACTGTTTTTGTGCGGGGGCCGTCCCTATAAGGCCGCGCATGACGATAATCGGAGAGCGGCTCGCGGCCGGCGTCCTGGCGATGGCAGGAAAACGCAGCCCGTGGGGTGGGGACAAGCCCGAGGCCGAAGCGGCCAACGAGCCGGGCAGCGCCCCGCCCGGCGACGATGGCGACAGCAGGGGCGACAGCGGGGGCGACACCACGCCGGACAAGGCTCCCGCCGGCAAGGGCGATGCGCCGCCTCCCTCGCCCGGGCCGCGCAATCCGTGGCTTCCCGGCGGTGAGAGCCCGCCACCGCGGCGCTCGGCGAGCATCGAGGACATCTTCCGTGGCCGTGGGGACGGCCAGCGCCGTCGCGGCTTCGGCGGCGGCGGCTTCCGCCTGCCCCAGCGGCCCGACGGCAAAAGCTGGTTCCCGCTGATCGTCGCCGGGATCGTGGGGGTCTGGCTGCTGGCGACGACCGTGCACCAGATCGGTTCGAACGAGGAAGGAATCGTCACCACTTTCGGCAAGTACAGCCACACCATCACCTCGGGCGTCTCGCTGACGCTGCCGTGGCCGATCCAGGATGTCTCGGTGACCGACGTCACCTCGATCCGCCGCGACACCATTCCCGAGGATGAAGGCGAGAAGCTGATGCTGACCAGCGACAAGAACCTGGTCGACCTGAGCTATCTCGTCCGCTGGAACATCAAGAACCTCAAGCTCTACAAGTACCAGCTCGAGGATCCCGCCGAGACGGTCAAGGAGGTGGCCGAGGCGGCGATGCGCTCGGCCGTGGCCGAAGTCCCGTTGACCGCGGTGATGGGCGGCGCCGGCCGCGCGATCATCGAGCAGAACGTGCGCCAGCGGATGCAGGCGATCCTCGACGCATACCATGCCGGCGTGCTCGTCCAAGGCGTCGACCTCAAGAAGGCCGATCCGCCGAGCAAGGTGGTCGCCTCGTTCCAGAAGGTCACGGTCGCCCAGCAGGAGGCCCAGCGCGACCTCAGCCAGGCCGAAGCCTGGGCCCAGCAGGTGGTCGCCCGCGCCGAGGGCGACGCTGCCGCATTCGAAAAAGTCTACGCGCAGTACAAGCTCGCCCCCGACGTGACCCGCCAGCGGATGTACTATGAAACGATGGAGCGCGTCCTCGCCAACAACGACAAGGTCGTCCTGCAAAACCCCGGCGGAGTGACGAGCTACCTGCCGCTGCCGGAAATCCGCCGCAAGAGCCAGTCGGGCGACGGCGCGGCCTCGCCGGCGTCGGGAGCACCGTGATGGGCGGCCGCCTCTGGCAGGAACAGAAGCCGGTGCTGATCGCGCTCGGCGTGCTCGTCCTCGTGCTGCTGGCGAGCATCGTCGTCGTTCCCGAAACGCAGCAGGCCGTGGTGCTGCGGATGGGCGAGCCGGTGCGGGTGATCAACCGCTACCGCCCCAACGTCGACTTCGGCGAGACCGGCGCCGGGCTGACCTTCCGCATTCCGTTCATGGAGCGGCTGACGCGGATCGACAAGCGCATGCTGACGGTCTCGATGGAGCGCCAGCAGGTGCTGTCGAGCGACCAGCTGCGGCTTGAGGTGGATGCTTATGCCCGCTACCGAATCGTCGATCCGGTGCGCATGGTGCGCACCGCCGGGAGCACCGAGCGCGTCTCGGAGCAGCTCCAGCCGATCCTCACTTCGGTCTTGCGCCAGGAGCTCGGCACGCGGACGTTCCAGTCGCTGCTCACCGCCGAGCGCGGCCAGGCGATGCGCAACATCCGCGACCTGCTCGACCGCGAGGCCCGCGAGTACGGCGCCCAGGTGCTCGACGTGCGGATCAAGCGCGCGGACCTGCCCGAGGGGACGCCGCTCGAGAGCGCGTTCGTGCGGATGCAGGCGGCGCGCGAGCAGGAAGCGACCGCGATCAAGGCGCAAGGCCAGAAGATGGCCCAGATCCGCCAGGCCGAGGCCGAAGGGCAGGCCGCGCGGATCTATGCCGCGGCCTACAACAAGGACCCCAAGTTCTACGACTTCTACCGCGCGATGCAGAGCTATCTGGCGGCGTTCGGAAATTCCGACGCGAAGGGCGGCACGACCATCGTATTGAGCCCCGACAATGATTATCTTCGGCAATTCAAGGGTCACTAGGCCTGACACGTTCAAACCCGGTTCAGCACAGCGGACGTGAATCGGCGCCACCGGTCAGTGCCAGCCCGACCCGCCAGACAAGGAAACTGAAGGACGTGAAGCCCGTGAGATATGCTTATGGAGTTACATCGGCGCTGCTGCTCGGAGGCGCGGCGCTTTCGCTGGCGACCGGTTATCCGGCCGGCGCCCAGGTCGCCCAGAACGACCCTCAGCAGATGGCGGTGGTCCCGCGCGGCGGCGCACCGTCCAGCTTCGCCGACCTGACCGCCAAGCTCACCCCGGCGGTGGTCAACATCTCGACCCGGCAGAAGGTCCGCGTGGCGAGCGGCGGAAATCCTTTCGCCGGGACCCCGTTTGCCGAGCTGTTCGGCGGCGACGGCAACGGCACCAACTCCGCGCCCCAGACGCGCGAGGCCCAGTCGCTCGGCTCGGGCTTCATCATCTCGCCCGACGGCTACATCGTCACCAACTTCCACGTGATCACCGCCGAAGGTCAGGGGCAGGTCGAGTCGATCACCGTCACTATGCCCGACGGCACCGAGTACCCGGCGCGGGTGCTCGGCAAGGATGCGGCATCAGACCTCGCGGTGCTCAAGATCAACCCGGGGCGCACCCTGCCGTTCGTCCGTTTCGGGGATTCCCGCCAGGCCCGCGTCGGTGACTGGATCATCGCCATCGGCAACCCGTTCGGGCTCGGCGGCACCGTCACCGCCGGGATCATCTCGGCCGTCACTCGCGCCACCGGCGCTGGCGGCGCCTATGACCGCTACCTCCAGACAGACGCGGCGATCAATCGCGGCAACTCCGGCGGCCCGATGTTCGACATGCGCGGCAACGTCATCGGCATCAACAACGCGATCTTCTCCCCGACTGGCGGCAGCGTCGGCATCGGTTTCGCCATTCCGGCCGAGATCGCCGCGCCGATCGTCGACAAGCTGATCCACGGCGTGTCAATCGAACGCGGCTACCTCGGCATCCGCATCCAGCCGCTCAACGAGGACCTCGCGGACTCGCTCGGCGTGCCCCATAACCGCGGCGAGTTCGTCCAGTCGGTCGAGCCCGGCCAGCCGGCGGCGGCGGCGGGGATCCAGCCCGGCGACGTCGTCCTGCGGGTCAATGGCCGCGAGGTCACCCCCGAGCAGTCACTGTCGTACATCGTCGCCAACACCGCCCCGGGCACGCGGATCCCGATCGAACTGATCCGCAACAGCCGCCGGATGACCGTCACCGCGATGGTCGGCAAGCGCCCGAGCGAAGAGCAGCTGGCGCAAGAGCAGAGCTTCGGCCAGAACGACCAGCAGGACCAGAACGACTTGTTCAACCAGGCCCCGCAGAAGCAGGGTCAGGGCCTCGCCGAAAATTCGCTCGGCATCTCGGTGCTGCCGATGACCGCCGGCATCGCCCGCCAACTCGGCGTCCCCGACACCACCCGCGGGCTCGTCGTCAACGCCGTCGATGCCTCGTCCGACGCCGGGGCCAAGGGGCTCCAGCGCGGCGACGTCATTCTCAGCGCCAACTACCAGCCGGTGACCACGGTCGCCGAACTCGAGGCGCAGATCCGCGCGGTTAAGGCGACGGGCCGCAGCGCGATGCTGCTGCGCGTCCAGCGCCGTGGGCAGCCCGCGATTTACGTTCCGATCCGCATGCGCTGAACCGGCACGGGTCCGCTAAGCAGAACGGGCGCCGTTCCCCAGCGGGAGCGGCGCCTTTGCTTCGCTCAGTAATCGTCGCGCGGGTAGCGCCGCGGATCGTACGCGTCCGGCGGCGGCACGCGTCGCGGCGGCGGGGCGTAGCCGTCCGGCGGCGGCGCCCGCCGGGGGTAGCCGTCGCCGTAGGGCGCAGCCGCACTCGGCCTCGTCGCCGGCGCCGCGCGCGGCCTCGCGGGAGCGGCCTGGTCGGGCGAGCGCTCGCGGCCAGTGGCGCGGTCGAGGAAATCGTCGTTGGCCGCCGGCGCTCCGTCGCCCGCCGGCGCACGGTCATCGGGCGAGCCGTCCGGCGGCAGGGCGGCGGCATCGGCCCCGTCCGAGGCATTCGGCGTGACCAGGTTTCCTTGGTCGTCCATGTACTGGTAATCGCTCGGGTTGCCGAAGTTGACCTCGTCGTCGGGCTCGAGCTGCCAGTTCGGCAGCTTGAGCTGGGTGTCGAAGGTCTCGACCGGACGATTGGCCGTCGCTGCACGCATGTACGAAGCGAAAGCGCGGGCCGGCGCGGCGCCGCCCTGCAGCCCCGGCACCGGCTTGGCGTCGTCACGGCCCATCCACACGCCGGTGGCGATCCCGCTCGAGAAGCCTAGGAACCAGCCGTCCTTGTTCGACGTCGTCGTCCCGGTCTTGCCGGCGACGGGCCGGCCGATCTGCGCGGCGCGGCCCGTGCCGATGTTGACCGCGGTCTGCAGCAGGTCGGTGATCCCGGCGGCGACATACGGCGCCACCAGCGACTGCCCTTGCGCCGGTTCCCGCGTGTAGAGCACGCGCCCGTCGGTGGTCTTGACCTTGGTGATCCCGTACGGCTCGACCGAGAAGCCCTTGGCCTGGACCGCCGCGAACGCGCGGGTCATGTCGATCAGCCGCACGTCGGAGGTGCCGAGGACCATCGACGGCATGGTGTTGATCGGGGTGGTGATCCCGAACCGCCGGGCCATCGCCGCTACGTTGCTGAAGCCGACCTCGTTGCCGAGCTGCGCCGCGACGGTATTCTTCGAATAAGCGAAGGCGGTGCGCACGTCGATCTTGCCGGCGTAGCTGCCGCCGGAGTTGCGCGGGCTCCAGCCCTGGATCGTCACCGGCTCGTCGACCACGGCGCTGTCGGGGGTGTACCCGGCCTCGAGCGCGGCGAGATAGACGAACAGCTTCCACGCCGAGCCCGGCTGGCGCTGCGCCTGGGTCGCGCGGTTGTAGTTCGAGGTGATGTAGTCGGTGCCGCCGACCATCGCCAGCACCGCGCCGTCGCGGTCGAGGCTGACCATCGCGCCTTGGGCGCCCTTTGGCACGTTGGCCAGCACCGCCGCGGTCGCAGTGCGCTGCATCCCGGCATCGAGCGTCGTCCACACCTCGATCGGCTCGCTGTTGTCCGGCAGCAGCACGTCGAGCTGCGGCAGCGCCCAGTCGGTGAAGTAGCGAACCGAGTTCTGCCCGCTCTCGGGCGCGAGGTGGACATCCTTGATGTTGACGTCGTTGGCCTGCTCGGGGCTGATCGCGCCGGTTTCGGCCATGGTCTTGAGCACCACCCGGGCGCGGGTGACGGCGGCATCGACGTCGGACGACGGAGCATAGTGCGACGGCGCCTTGACCAGCCCCGCGATGATCGCCGCCTCGGGCAGCGACAGCGTCGTGCCCGGGTGATTGAAGAACTTCCGGCTCGCCGAATCGATGCCGTAGGCGCCGCCGCCGAAGTAGACCTTGTTGAGGTAGAGCTCGAGGATCTGGTCCTTCGAGAACTTGGTTTCGAGCGCCACCGCCAGCACCATCTCGCGCAGCTTGCGGGTGACCGAGCGGCTGTTGTTGAGGAATACGTTGCGGGCGAGCTGCTGGGTGATCGTCGAGGTCGCCCGCATCGGCCGCTGGCGGATGATCGCCACCGCGCTCGCCCGCGCCAGCCCGACCGGATCGATGCCGAAGTGCTGGTGGAAGCGGCGGTCCTCGACCGAGACCAGCGCGTCCTTCATCACTTGCGGAATCTGGTCGAACGGGATCCACCGTCCGTAGCTCGGTCCGAGCGCGAACAACTGCGTCCCATCGCGGGCGCGGACGACGATCATCTGCCCGCTCTGGCTCGACTTGAGCGCCTGGTAGCTCGGCAGCGACTGCGCGGCGACCGCGACCGCGATCCCGAACACCATCAGCACCAGCACGATTCCCGCGGCCGACCAGCCGACCAGCCGCCGGAAAGCACGACCCCACCCGCCACGCTCGGGCTGAGGCGGAGGAGGGGGAGGCGGGGGGGCTTGGCCGGACGAACTCCGGCGCCGGACGTCACTTCGTGCCATGTCGCCGGCTTGAATCCTCCGCGGTGGCGCCTGCCATCATGCGCCGGCGCTGTGCATAGGCGATTTGGAACGTCCGGTTAACGACAAAACGAGCGGAAGATGGTCTACTCCTTCGGCTCGAAGTCCAACGCGGCGCTGTTGATGCAGTACCGCAGGCCTTCCGGCCCCGGCCCGTCGGGGAAGACGTGGCCGAGGTGGCCCTCGCACTTGGCGCAGCGCACTTCGGTGCGGACCATGCCGTGAGCGAGGTCGCGGTGCTCCTCGACCGCATCGGGCGCCATGGGGGCGGTGTAGCTGGGCCAGCCCGAGCCGGAATCGTACTTTGCGTCGGACACGAACAGCGGCGTGCCGCAGCCGGCGCACTTGTACATGCCGGGCGCCTTGTTCTTCTCGTACTTGCCGGTGAACGCCCGCTCGGTGCCGGCCTCGCGCAGCACGTGGTACTGTTCGGGCGACAGCCGCTCGCGCCACTCGTCGCTGCTGAGCTTGATCTTGTCGGCCATCCGCAATCTCCTTCGAGCCGCCGATATGGGCTCAGGGCACGTCCTCGACAATGAGCACGACACCGTCGCTGCCGGTGATCGTCAGGTGCGCGCCGACCGGAGCATCGGGCCCATGGGCGATCCACTCGTCGCCGCCGCAGCGGACGCGGCCGATGCCGCCCTCGATCGCCTCGGTGACGACGACCCTCTGCCCGACCAGGCGGGCCCCGCGCTGGTTCATCAGCGGATCGGCAGACGCGATCGGGTGCGCCCTCACCCACAAGCGCCCCGAGTAGCCGGCGAGCACCGCCAGCGCGGCGAAGATCACCGTCTGCACCGCCCCGTCGATCGGCAGCACCCAGGTGAGCAGCCCGGTGATCAGGGCCGCCGCGGCGATCCAGATCAGAAACACGCCGGGCACGACGATCTCGGCGGCGGCGAGGACCAGCCCGACGATCAGCCACAGCCACCGCGGATCGAACCCGTCGAACACGTCGAGCCACTCCATCAGCGCGGGCGGGACGGGCTCACCGGCGGGGTTGCAACGGTGGGCACGCTCGGCCTAGCCGGTGCGCGGGGCGTTTCGGGATAGCCGCCCTGCCCGTGCAGCGCTTCGCGCACCAGCTCGCCGACCCCGCCGAGGGTGCCGATCAACTGCGTAGCCTCGATCGGGAAGAGGATCGTCTTGGCGTTGGGCGAGGTCGCGAAATGCCCCACCGCCTCGGTGTACTTCTGGGCGATGAAGTAGTTGAGCGCCTGGGTCCCCGAAGTGGCGATCGCCTCCGAGACTACCCGCGTCGCCTCGGCTTCGGCCTTGGCCGCCCGCTCGCGCGCCTCGGCATCGCGGAAGGCGGCTTCGCGGCGGCCCTCGGCGGAGAGGATCTGGGCCTGCTTCTCGCCTTCGGCGCGCAGGATCGCGGCCTGACGCATGCCTTCGGATTCGAGGATCGAGGCCCGCTTCTCGCGCTCGGCCTTCATCTGCCGGGCCATCGCGTTGGAGATGTCGGCCGGCGGGCGGATGTCCTTGATCTCGACCCGGGTGATCTTCAGGCCCCACGGGTTGGTCGCGTGGTCGACCACCGAAAGCAGCCGGGCATTGATCTCGTCGCGCTTCGACAGCGTCTCATCGAGGTCGAGCGAGCCCATCACCGTGCGCAAGTTGGTGGTCGTGAGCTGCATGATCGCGTTGTAGAGGTTGGCGACCTCGTACGCGGCCTTGCCGGCGTCGAGCACCTGGAAGAACACCACCGCGTCGACCCCGACCATGGCGTTGTCGCGGGTGATGATCTCCTGTCCGGGGATATCGAGCACCTGCTCCATCATGTTGACCTTGTGGCCGACCCGGTCGACGAACGGGACGATCAGGTGCAGCCCCGGCGTCGCCGCCAGCGTGTAGCGGCCAAGCCGCTCGATCGTGTAGACGTGGCCCTGGCGGACGACCCGCACGCCCATCATCAGGAACAGAAACACCAGCACCACCAGCGCAATCAGAAATCCGCCCATCGTCGCTCCCCAGGACAGCCGCCCGGCATGGTAGCGCGCCGCCGCGGCGCGGCAAAGCGAAAGCGCGGCGGAGCGGCGTTCGTCTCCCCTCGCCATTGCCCGGGGTTCTCGTCTAACGGATGGGCAAGGTCCGACCGCGGAGGCAAGACGGATAGCGATGACAACGCGGGTTCTCGGCGATTGGGGCACGACCCACTTACGGCTGTGGCTCGAGCGGGAAGGCACGATCGTCGAGCGCCTCGACGGGCCCGGCATCGGCGCGATCGCCGCAGCCCCGGCGATGGTCCTCGCCGAAGAGCTGGAGCCGTGGTGGAAACACGGGGGCGTCGACGCGATCGTACTGTGCGGGATGGCCGGCGCGCGCAACGGCCTCATCGAAGCCCCATATGTCGATTGTCCCGCGGGTCGGGGCGAGTGGGGCGCTGGGGCGCTGCGCCGCACATTCGACGGTGCGGCGCTGATCATCGGCGCCGGTCTCGCCACGCCGCTGGCCGGGAGCCCGCCCGACGTCATGCGCGGCGAGGAAGCCCAGGTATTCGGCGCTCTCGAGCTGGTGCCGGCGTTGCGCGAGGGCCGCCACGTCGCGCTGCATCCCGGGACCCATAGCAAGTGGATCTGGCTCGAGGACGGACGGATCACCGGGTTCCGCACGGTCGTCACCGGCGAGCTGTTCGCGCTGCTGTGCCGCTCGAGCCTGCTCGCCGCCGGCGGCGAGCCGGGCAAGGCGGACGAGGACGCCGGCTTCGCCGCGGGCCTCGCCCGCGCCGGCGGCGGTTCAGGCGTGCTCGCCCAGCTGTTCGAAACGCGGGCGGCACAGCTCCGCCTCGGCCGCTCGGCCGGGTGGGCGACCGGGTTCCTTTCGGGACTGCTGATCGGACACGAAGTCGCCGAGATCGCCGCGGCGCAGGCGCTTCCGCCGCAGCTGTGGCTGATCGGCGATCCGCACCTGTGTGACCGCTACGAGCGCGCGCTCGCCGCTCACGGAATCGCCGCCGTACAGCTCGATGGCGAGGAGTGCGTGCTCGCCGGATTGAGGAGCCTCCATGCCAACGCTTGATTCCGTGCTCGCCGGCGGCGCCCCGCCGATCGTCGCCATCATCCGCGGGGTGACGCCCGAGGAGGCCGTACCCGTCGCCGCCGCCCTGTTCGCGGCCGGGATCCGCGTGATCGAAGTGCCGCTCAATTCACCCGAGCCGTTCGCCAGCATCGTCGCGATCCACCGCGCATTGGGCGGCGAGGCGCTGATCGGCGCGGGGACGGTGCTCGACCTGTCGTCGGTGGAGCAGCTCGCCGAAACCGGCGCTCCGCTGATGGTCACTCCGAACACCGTTCCGCCGCTGATCGCCCGCGCCGTCGCGCTCGGGCTCGAGCCGGTGCCGGGATTCCTCACCCCGAGCGAGGCCTTCTCCGCGCTCAGCGCCGGCGCGCGGCGGATCAAGCTGTTCCCCGCCGGAGCTCTCGGCACAGGCTACCTCAAGGCCTTGCGCGAGGTTCTGCCGCCGACGGCCGGCGTCTGGGCGGTCGGCGGAGTGGGCGCCGACAACGCCGCCGAATGGTTCGCCGCCGGAGCCGAAGGGATCGCCGTCGGCGGCGCGCTCTACCGCCCGGGACGCAGCGTCCAGGAAGTCGGCGAGCGGGCCGAGGCGCTGGTCGCGGCCGTGACCGCGGCGTGCTGCTGATCGACTTAGGCGATCAAAGCGGCCGGAATTTCAGGTGCAACCGATCACCGGATCGGGCGTAAAGCAGGCGCAGCAACCCGAAAGGAATTACTCATGGCGACCACCGGCGACAACGCGATGCGCGCGCACATCGACACCATGAACGCGCTGCTGGCCGATCATTTCGCGCTCTACCTCAAGACCAAGAACTTCCACTGGCACGTTGCCGGTCCGCAGTTCCATGACCTGCACTTGCTGTTCGACACCCATGCCACCGAGATCTTCGCGCTGACCGACCTCATCGCCGAGCGGGTCCGCAAGCTCGGCGGCGACACCCTCACCTCGGTCGGCGACATCGCCCGGCGGACGCGGGTCAAGGACCAGGATTCGACCGCGCTCGAGGCGATGGCGATGGTCCGCGAGCTGCGCGACGACAACGCGGCGCTGGTCCAGTCGCTCAAGCAGACCAAGGAATCCGCCGGCCAGCGCGGCGACAACGCGACCGACGGGCTGATCGACGACTGGACCGACCAAGCCGAACAGCGCGTGTGGTTCCTCAGCCAGATCGCCAAATAGCGGCCAAATTTCTCCCCCTGTCTGGCAGGATCGGCTAAGCCTCGGGGATGGCCGACCTGACCATCATAACCGGCGCCGACGACACTGCGATCGCCAGCTGGATCGGCGAACGGCTCGAGGCGGCGCTGACGCTCGAGCCGGCGGGGATCGCGATCGCCGTCCCCGGCGGCTCGACCCCGTTCCCGATCCTGGCCAAGCTCGCCCATGCGCCGCTGGCGTGGGACCGGGTCGTGGTGTGGCCGGGCGACGAGCGCTGCGTCCCAGATGGGCACCCGGCGAGCAACGCCGGCCGCATTCGCGGGCTGCTCGAGCCCGCCGGGGCAATGGTGATGCCGTTGACCGAAGATGCGCGGCCGCCGCATTTCGCGCTGACCTGGCTCGGCATGGGGGCGGACGGCCACGTCGCGTCGCTATTTCCGAGCAGCGACCCATGCGCCGACGACCCGCTGCCGGTCCGTCGCATTCGGCCCGAGCCGCTCCCGGCCGATGCCCCGTTCGAGCGGCTGAGCCTGACCATCCCGGCTTTGCTCGAGACCGACGCCGTGTTGTTCGTGATCCGCGGCGCGGACAGGCGCGCGCTGTTCGAGGCGGCGGCCGAGGGCGCCAACGACCTGCCGGTGGCGCGGCTGCTGGCGGCGGCGCGAATGCCGGTAACGTGCTTCAGCTGATCGTGCACCACATTCTGCCGCGCCCGCTGCACCGCGCCGGGCTGCGCATCGTCCACGGCATTCGCGTCGTGTGGTGGCGCTATCGCAAGCCACGGCTCGCCGGCTGCCGAGTGGTGGCGCTTGACGGCGACGGCCGCGTGCTGCTGATCCGCCACAGGATCCGCCACAGTTACGGCTCGCGCGCGTGGATGCTGCCCGGTGGGGGCCTGCGCCGCGGCGAGGACCCGCTCGGCGCCGCCGCCCGCGAGCTTGCCGAGGAAGCCGGCTGCGGGCTGATCGCCCCAGTGCTCGTGGCCGAAGTTCCCGAAGTGCTCCACGGCGCCGGCAACCGCGTTCACGTCGTCGTCGGCCGCACCGCCGACGTCGCCCGGCCGGACCGCCGCGAGGCGACTCACGCCGCGTTCTTCGCCCCCGATGCGCTGCCGGCGGACACCGCGCGCGGGCTCGCCGCGGCCATCCCCCGATGGATCACAGCAGCGACAGCTGCGGGGCCTCCGCGGCCGGAGTAGCCTCGCGCTCGCCTTCGAGCCCGGACAGCGTCAGCCCGAGCAGGCGCACCGGCT
>JAEKKO010000151.1 GCA_019510335.1 Novosphingobium sp.
CCGTGAAAGCCCGTCTGCCGTGAAAGCGTTGCGCGATCCCCAGAACCTGCTCGCCGATGGGCTCGCCGCGATCCGCACGCAGTTCCGGGTTCCGCAAGGGTTTCCGCCCGAAGTGCTCGCCGCTGCCGATGCCGCCGCGGCGCGCAAGCCGACCGAGCACGCCGACTGGACTGCACGCCCATTCGTCACGCTCGATCCGGCGAGCTCGACCGACCTCGACCAGGCTTTCGCGATAGAACGCTCAGGCGGCGACCTGCTGCTGCACTACGCCATCGCCGACGTCGCCTGGTTCGTGGCCGAGGGCGATCCGCTCGATGTCCAGGCGTGGAAGCGCGGCACCACGACCTATCTCCCCGACGGCAAGGCGAGCCTCTATCCGCCCGCACTCTGCGAGAATGCGGCGAGCCTGCTGCCTGGCGGCCCCCGGCCCGCCGTGGTGCTGACCACGCGTATCGCCCCCGACGGGGCGGTGAAGCTCGAGGGCGCCGTCCGCGCACTGATCGAGAGCCGCGCCAAGCTCGCTTATGAAACCGCGCGCGAGGCGGACCTGCCTGCAGGCTTCGCCGAACTCGCCGCGCGGATCGAGGCGGCCGAGGACCGGCGCGGCGCCGCGCGCGTCAACCCGCCCGAGCAGGAGGTCACGCGCGATGCGGCCGGCCATTTCACCTTGCGCTTCCGCCCGCAGCTAGCCACCGAGGAGCGCAATGCCGCGCTCTCACTGGCCAGCAATCTCGCCGTCGCCGACGCGATGCTGGCGGCGCACACCGGGCTGTTCCGCGTCATGGCCGCGCCCGATGCCGGCGCCGAGGCCCGGCTGCGCCGCACTGCGCTGGCCTTCCACCTCGACTGGCCCGAGGCCATGCCGCTTGCCGCTTTCGAGAAGAAGCTGCGAGCAACCGTGGCGCCCGAAGCCGCCTTCATGCTGGCGATCCGCCGCGCCGGCCGCGGGGCATCCTACGTGCCCTGGCGCGCGGGTGTGACGCCCTGGCATGCGGCGATGGCCGCGACCTATGCGCACTGCACCGCGCCGCTGCGCCGGCTGGCCGACCGCTATGTGCTGCAAGCGGTGCTGGCCGTGGCGAATGGACGGCAACCAGGTGTCGCATTGGCTGCGGCTTTCGAGCGCCTGCCGCTCGCCATGGCCCGCGCCGAGGCGCGCGACGGGCAGATCGACCGCGCCGCGATCGATCTCGCCGAAGTGGCGCTGCTGGCCAATCACGAGGGCTCGCTGTTCCGCGCCGTCGTCACCGATATCGGCGAGAGCGGCGCGCGCATCCAGCTTTCGGACCTGCCGATCGTCGCGCGCACCACGGCGCACGGAGTGATCCCCGGTGAAGCGATCCGCGTCCGCCTGATCGTCGCCGACCCGGTGCAGCGCCGGCTGGAGTTCCACCGCGTATCCTGAAGCCCGCGCCGATACGCCCCCAGAAAGCGGTGAGCGCCGCGCGCCAAAGGCCTGGCGCCCGAATCCGATTGCGCCCGCCCGCTTCGGTTGATAGGGGCGCTTTCCCACACCGAGGCCCGATGGCGGAGTGGTTACGCGCCGGACTGCAAATCCGTTTACGCCGGTTCGATTCCGGCTCGGGCCTCCAATTCGCCTGCTGCCGTCAGCAGCCGCGCCGGTGCCTGACGTTCTGCTTGTCGAGATGCCGGCCCAGCAGCCCGACGCCCACGGCGCCCGCAACGGTCGCGACCGGTCCGCCAACGACGGCATGGGCGATCACGCCGCCGCCGACACCGCCCGCCACCGTCCCGACGGCGCCGTTGCCGCCGCTACAGCGATGGACCGCGTGCCCGCGGTGCACCCGAGAGCACCGTAGCCAAGACTGCGAGGGTTAGGTTTCGTTTCATCACAACCTCCTGGATAGCATCGGCATAACGTCTGCTGAGCCAGGAGGTTGCGTTTCACCGTCCAGGTAGACGGCGCTGGCTCCGGATGCACCAGCGGTGCGGCCGGAGCGTTGGCCGGCTCACCGGTAGTTACCGGCGAGCGCGATTTCCGCGACGTCTTTGCGCGAGCTCGGCACTTCGCGTTCGCGCAGGCCTTCGGGCAGACGCTCGGGCGCGTCGCGCCGGCCCAGCGCGACCGCGGCTTCGAGCCTGATATCGCCGGGCAATCCGAGCTCGACGCGCGCCTTGTCGAACTCGATACCGGTCATGCCGTGGGCATGATAGCCGAGCACCGTCGCCTGCAGCGCCATCTGCGCCCAGGCGGCGCCGGCGTCGAAGCTGTGGCTGTAGAAGTCCGTCGGCTCCTCGCCGGCGCGCATCTTATTTCCACGGCTGGTAGTTGAAGGCCGAAGGCGCGAGCCCGGCGGCGGCAAAGATCGCTTCGAGGTCCTCGTCGGGAATCTCGCTCTCGTCGAAGGCGCGGGGCGACCAGCGATCGACGAAAAGCTGGTGGACCTTGGGGTGGGCGGTACGGGTGGTCATGGCGCAATTCCTTTGAAAAGTGGTGGCCCCTCCCGGGGGCGGGGGAGGAAGGGAGGGGCCGGGGGAACTCAGGCTGCGTCGACGAGGACGATCTCGCTGTCCTCGATCGCGGTCAGGGTGATCGCATCGAGCCCGGTCACGGCGACGCCGTCACGGGCATTCGCCTCGACGTCGCCGATGCGGATGCGGCCAGTGGCGGGGACGAGGTAGGCGTGGCGGTCGGGCGTCAGCGGATAAGTCAGGCTGTCGCCGGCCTTGACCGTCGCGCCGACGACGCGGGCGTTGCTGCGGATCGGCAGAGCATCGGTGTCGCCTTCGACGCCCGAAGCCAGCGTGACGAAGCGGCCCGAACGGTCATCCTTTGGGAAAGGCCGCGCGCCCCAGCTCGGCTCGCCGCCGCGGGCATCGGGCAGCACCCAGATCTGGAACAGCGTGGTTTCCTCGTCCTCGAGATTGTACTCGGCATGCTGGATGCCGCTGCCCGCGCTCATCACCTGGACGTCGCCGGCCTCGGTGCGGCCTTCGTTGCCGAGGCTGTCCTTGTGCGTGATCGCGCCCTTGCGGACATAGGTGATGATTTCCATGTCGCGGTGCGGATGCGCGGGGAAGCCGGTCTTCGGCGCGATGGTATCGTCGTTCCACACGCGCAGGCGGCCCCAGTTGGTGCGGCCGGGCTCGTGGTAGTCGGCGAAGGAAAAGTGGTGGTGCGCGTCGAGCCAGCCGTGGTTGGCGGCGCCGAGCGTGTTGAAGGGGCGAAGTTCGATCATCGATATCTCCATCCTGGGAGGGAACTGATGGAGCGGAGATAGGGCTTGCCGCCCTGCTATGGAATTGGGATAAAATCGGCCATAATGTTCGAGAAAGCCGAATAGTGCCCGATCCGCGACCAAGCCTCGATCAACTGCGCATATTCCTGACCGTGGCCGAGGAAGGCAGCTTCAACCGCGCGGCGCAGCGGCTCGGCCGGGCCATCTCGGTGGTGAGCTATGCGATCTCCAACCTCGAGGCGCAGCTCGACGTCACACTGTTTTCGCGCGAGGGCTCGCGCCGCCCCCAGCTCACTCCCGCAGGCCAGGCTCTGCTTGCCGAGGCGCGCGCGGTCGCGGACGATGTCGACGCGCTCGTGGCCAAAGTGCGCAGCCTGCAGCAGGGGCTCGAATCCGAGCTGGCGCTGGCGGTCGACGTGATGGTGCCGGGCGCCGCGCTTGCCCGCATCCTGCGCGAGTTCCAGCGCATGTTCCCCACCGTGCCGCTGCGGCTGCATGTCGAGACATTGGGTGCGGTGGCGGCATTGGTGATCGAAGGCCATGCCGACTTCGCCATCGGTGGACCGGTGGCGGCCGATTGTCCGGAGATAGAAAGACAGCAAGTCGGCTCGATCGAGTTGATTCCGGTGGCGGCACCAACGCACCCGCTCGCGCGCATGGAGAAAATCGCACCGGGAGAGACGCGCCGGCATCTCCAGCTCGTGCTGACCGACCGCTCGCCTTTGACCGAGGGGCGCGACTTCTCGGTAATAGGCGTGCGCAATTGGCGGCTCGCCGACCTCGGCGCCAAGCATGTGCTGCTGCGCGAAGGGCTCGGCTGGGGCAACATGCCGCGCCATCTCGTCGCCGAGGACTTGGCGAAAGGCGCGCTCGTCCAACTCGCCGTGCCCGAAGGGCCGCGCTTCGATTTCCAGCTCAGCGCGCTGTGGCGCCGCGACCGCCTGCCCGGCCCCGCTGCCTGCTGGATGCTGACGGCCTTCGAGGACGCCCTGCGGCCCTCGTAGCCCCTTGGTTGCTCCGCTCGTCGCGTCCGGCACTCCCCCCGGCGCGCGGCTGTTGCAGGTTTGCGCCGCGCCCCCTTGGTGCGTCTCGGGGGCAATAATCATAATCGCGAGTTCGTGCACGCATGTTCATGCTCAATCGGTTTTCCTTTTCCCCATGCGATCTTGCGATCGACCTGGGGACCGCCAACACTGTCGTCTACGTCCGCGACGAGGGGGTGATCCTCGCGGAGCCTTCGGTGGTCGCGATCCAGACCACCAACGGCGTCGCTCGGGTTCTGGCGGTGGGCGCCGATGCCAAGCTGATGCTCGGCAAGACCCCCGACAACATCAAAGCGATCCGCCCCCTTCGCAACGGCGTCATCTCGGACCTCGAAGTGGCCGAACAGATGATCAAGCACTTCATCCGCAAGGCGCAAGGGGGCCGCGGCAGGATGCGGAGTGGGCCCGAGATCGTCATCTGCGTGCCCTCGGGCTCCACGCCGGTCGAGCGCCGCGCCATCCGCGACGCCGCTTCCAATGCCGGCGCGCGCAAGGTCTGGCTGATCGACGAGCCGATGGCGGCGGCGATCGGCGCCGACTTGCCCGTCACCCATCCGATCGGCTCGATGGTGGTCGACATCGGCGGCGGCACGACCGAGGTCGGGGTGATCTCGATCGGCGGCATGACCCTCTCCACCTCGGCGCGCGTCGGCGGCGACAAGATGGACGAGGCGATCTCCTCATACGTGCGCCGCACCCATAACCTGATGATCGGCGAAGCGACCGCCGAGCGCGTGAAGAAGGAAATCGGCACCGCCCATATCGCCAAGAGCAAGCCGGCGGTGACCACCCAGATCAAGGGCCGCGACATCGCCCGCGGCGTGCCGCGCGAGATCACTCTGACCCAGGCCGAAGTGCTCGACGCGATCGCCGAGCCGCTCGGGCAGATTCTCGAGATCGTCCGCACCGCGCTGGAAAGCACCGCGCCCGAGATCGCCGCCGACATCATCGACGCCGGCATCATCATGACCGGGGGCGGCTCGCTACTTGCCGAGATCCATGCGGTGCTCTCGCGCGAGACCGGCTTGCCGGTGCGCGTCGCCGATAACCCGCTCGACTGCGTCGCGCTGGGCGCCGGCCGCGCGCTCGAAGACGAGGCCTACCACTGCGTGCTTCACGCAGCATAAGGCTGCCTCGCGGAAGGAGGCGTTGACTCGCCCGCGTCCAGCATGGAACCTGGGTGACAATATCCGGTCGAGGAATCGCCGGGGTTGTCGGGAGACGGCGATGGACGAGAGCGCCCCACCGCGGAGCTGGCTGGACCGCATCGACGAGATCGCCCGTCAGCATCCCGACGTTCCCGTGCTCACGATGGCCGATGCGACGGGCGAAATCCTGAGCTGGCGCGACCTCTCCTGGCGCTCGGCCGGGGTCGCGTGGGCTTTCGCCGCGTGCGGCGTGCGGCAGGGCACTACCGTCTCGATCCAGCTGCCCAACTCGCTGGCCTTCGTGCTCGCCGCGCTGGCCGCCTGGCGGCTGGGCGCCACCGTGGCGCCGATCCGCTGGGACTTGCCCGCGCCCGAACGCGCGCAGCTCGTCGCGCTGGCCAGGCCGGCGCTCGTCATCACCGAGGCGGGCGGCGGAGACGGCGAGATGGCGGCCGCGCAGGTCGCCGCCGCGCCGCCGGTCGATCCCGCAGGCTTTTGGCCGATGCCGATCGCCGTGCCCGCCTGGATGACCGCCTCGGGCGGATCGACCGGTGCGCCCAAGCTGATCGCGCCCAAAGTCACGACCGCGATGGGCGAGGCGAGCGGCATGGGCTTCACCGGCGGACGGTCCAACTTCGCCGACAACCGCGATCACCGCCACCCGGTGCACCTGGTCTGCACGCCGCTCTATCACATGCACGGCTTCTCGCTGCTGTTCCGCACGCTGACCGAGGACTTCCGCGTGGTCATCATGGACAAGTTCGAGCCCGAGCCCTTCCTCGACCTCGTCGAGCGCGAAAAGGTGAACTTCCTGGCGCTGGTGCCGACCATCGCCGTGCGGCTGCTGAAGAGCCCGACGATCCGCAACCGCGACTTGTCCAGCATCGAGAACGTCATCCTCGGCGCCGGCGCCACGCCCGACTGGGCGATCCGCGAGCTGATCGCGCTGACCAGCCCCGAGACGATCAAGCTCGGCTACGGCATGTCCGAAAGCCTCGCCGCCTCGTTCCTGCGCGGCGACGAATGGCTCGAGCATCCCGGCAGCGTCGGCAAGGTGATCAATGCCGAGACGCTGGTGGTGGACGAAGACGGCAGGCCGCTCCCGGTGGGCGAGGTTGGCGAGCTCTACTTTCGTCCCACCAACGGCGGAGAGGCGTTCAGATATGTCGGCGACTCGGTGCCGCGCACACTGCCCGGCGGCTGGGCCTCGGTCGGCGATCTCGGCCGGCTCGACGCCGAGGGCTATCTCTACATCGCCGACCGCCGCACCGACATGGTCAAGACCGGCGGGTCCAACGTCTTCGTCAGCGAAGTGGAGGCCGCGCTGCTCCAGCATGCGGACGTCGCGGATGTCGCGGTGATCGGCCTGCCCGATCCCGAGTGGACCCGCCGCGTCCATGCCGTGGTCCAGCTGCGCCCCGGCGCCGATCCCGCGGGCATGGACGCGGTGCTGCGCGGCCACTGCAAGGCGCTGCTGGCAGCCTACAAGGCGCCGCGCAGCTTCGAATTTGTCGCCGAGCTCGGCCGCACCGATGCCGGCAAGATCAACCGCCAGGCGCTGACCAGAGCGCGGGAACCGCAAAGCGAGAGGGAACAGGCATGACCGTCCACTACGAGGAGCGCGGCCATGTCGCGCTGATCACCATCGACCGGCCCGAGCGGCGCGGGGCGATGAATTTCGAAAGCTATTCCCAGCTCGCCGACGGCTGGCGCAAGGCGGCGGCAAACCCGCAGGTGCGCGTGGTGGTGGTTACCGGCGTGGGCGAATCCTACTGCGCCGGCGCGGACCTCAAGGAGCTGATCCCCAAGGTGGCCGAGAACGCGCGCGCCACCGCCGCCGGCGAGGCGCCCGCCTTGCCGATGAACGGCGCGATGAGCGGGGGCGATCTCGCCGCGATCAATGACCCGACGCTCGCGGTGCTGCGCAATGTCGACTACCCCAAGCCGATCGTCGCCGCGGTCAACGGACCCTGCGTCGCCAGCGGCATGGAAATGCTGCTCGGCACCGACTTGCGCATCGCCAGCCCGAACGCGGTGTTCGGCCTGCCCGAAGTCTGCCGTGGGCTCTTCGCTTCGGGCGGCAGCACGGTACGCCTGCCGCGCCAGATCCCCTACGTCCACGCGATGGACCTGCTGCTGACCGGCCGCTACATTTCGGCCGAGGAAGCCGTACAATTCGGCCTGATCAACGAAGTCGTGGAGCGCGAGCATCTGCTCGAACGCGCGTTCGAGCTGGCGACGCGGATCGCCGCCAATTCGCCTGGCGCAGTCTCGGCGACCAAGCTCAGCGTGCTCGAAGGGCTCAAGACCGGCACGCCCGAGGCCTTCGCGCGCGAAC
>JAEKKO010000352.1 GCA_019510335.1 Novosphingobium sp.
CGCTCCCCGGGCGCAGCTTCCTGCTCGGCGGGAATGGCTGGGAGACCAAGCCGATGAGCGCCAACGTCCACGCGATCGGCCACGTCGGCACGACCCGGCACAACGCCTTCAATGCCTCGCCGCTGGCGGTGCTCAACGTCGCGCGGGATTCGATGGCGCGCATCGGCTACTCCCCGGCGACGCGGGTGTTCGAAGCGGCGGGCGCGGCGGCGTGCCTGATCACCGACGCGTGGAAGGGGCTGGAGCTGTTCCTCGCTCCCGGACGCGAGGTGCTGGTCGCCCGCGACGGCCAGGATGTCGCCGAGCACCTGACGGCGCTCACCCCCGAGCGCGCCCGCGAAATCGGTGCGGCGGCGCTCGCGCGGGTGTTGTCGGAGCACACCTATGACTTGCGCGGGGCGGAGGTCGACCGTGTGCTGACGGCGGCGCGCCAACGCGCGCGGGAGGCAGCATGAAGCTGGTCGTTCTCGGCCTGACGCTGTCGTCATCGTGGGGCAACGGCCACGCCACGACGTATCGGGCGCTGCTGTCGGCGTTCGCCGCGCGTGGACACGAGGTGCTGTTCCTCGAGCGCGACAAACCGTGGTACGCCGCGCATCGCGACTTGCTCAAGCCGGAATTCTGCGAGCTGCGCTGTTACCAGTCGCTCGAGGAGCTCGATGACTGGCGGGAAACGATCGCCGCGGCCGACGCGGTGATGGTCGGTTCGTATGTGCCCGAGGGAGTCGAAGTCGGGCGTTTCGTTCAGCGTCACGCGCAAGGGATCAAAGCGTTTTACGACATCGACACGCCCGTCACCCTGAGCAAGCTTGCCCGCGGTGACATCGAGTATCTTACGCCGGAGCTGATCCCCGGCTATGACGTGTACTTCTCCTTCACCGGCGGACCGACTCTCGCGCGGCTCGAACGTGAGTTCGGATCGCCGCGGGCGCGGGCGCTGTACTGCTCGGTCGACACCGGCGCCTACCGCCCGCTGGAGGTCAGGAAGCGGTGGGACCTCACCTACCTCGGCACCTACAGCGCCGATCGCCAGCCGACGCTCGAACGGCTGCTGATCGAAGTTGCCCGGCGCTGTCCCGAGCGCCGCTTTGCCGTGGCCGGGCCGCAGTATCCGCCGGAGATCGCCTGGCCCGCCAACGTCGAGCGCATCGTGCATTTACCGCCGGCCGATCACCCGGCATTCTATTGCGCGTCGCGCTTTGCCCTTAACGTTACCCGCGCCGACATGATCGCCGCGGGCTGGTCACCCTCGGTGCGGCTGTTCGAGGCGGCGGCCTGCGGGATCCCGGTCATCTCCGACCGCTGGGACGGACTGGACCAACTGTTCGCACCGGGCCGCGAGATCATCCTCGCGGACACGACCGAGCAGGTCGTGCAGGCGCTCCACCGCGATGCCGGCGAGATC
>JAEKKO010000041.1 GCA_019510335.1 Novosphingobium sp.
TTCGGCCTGGGCGGCGAATGGGGCGGCGCGGCATTGCTCGCAGTCGAGAACGCGCCGCCCGGTTGGCACACCCGGTTCGGCGCGGCCCCCCAGCTTGGGGCGCCGCTCGGCTATGCCGCCGCCAACGGGCTGTTCCTAATCATGGCGCTGACGATGAGCGGCGGGGACTTCGTCGCGTGGGGCTGGCGCATCCCGTTCCTCGCGAGCGCGGTACTGGTCGCACTCGGCTTGTGGGTGCGGCTGCGGATCGGCGAGACACCACAATTTCGCGCCGCGCTCGAGCGCGCCGCGCCGCCGCCGGTGCCACTCGCGCGGCTGCTCGGCTCGATGCCCGGCGCGGTGCTCGCCGGCAGCGCCGGGGTGATCGCGACGTTCGCCGCGTTTTACCTGACCACCGCCTTCGCTCTCGCCCAGGCGACCGGCAAGCTCGGCTACGCCAAGGACACCTTCCTGGGGGTCCAGCTGTTCGCCAACCTGTTCTTCCTCGGCGGCATCGTGACGGCCGCGGTGTGGTCCGACCGCACCAGCCCGGGCCGGTTACTGGCGATCGGCGCGCTCGGCACCGCGGTCATGGGCCTGCCGTTCAGCCTCGGACTTGCCTCCGGTTCACTGGCGATCCTCACGGTGACGCTGTGCCTGACGATGTACGTGATGGGCCTGACCAGCGGACCGCTCGGCGGCTGGCTGGCGACGCTGTTCCCGGTGCAGGTGCGCTACAGCGGGATTTCTCTGTCGTTCACAGCCGGTGGGATCATCGGCGGCGCGCTCAGCCCGATCGCCGCCGAGATGATGAGCACCGCCGGCTGGGGCCGCTGGATCGGCCTGCTGCTGACCGCCGCCGGGGTGCTGACCCTGCTCGGAGTCAAGTTCGCGCGGGCGGCCCAACCCGAAGCGCAGCCCTGATCACCCCAGGCTCGGCTCGAGCTGCTCGCTCTGCGCCGGTCCGCGCGGCGGGCGCAGGGCGAAGCACAGCAGGACCGCGAGCACGACCACGGCGACGAACCCGGCGGCGGCCGCGGCATAGCTCCCGGTCGCTTCCTCGCTGCGCGCGAGAATGAACCCGGTCGAGGTGGCGATCGGCACGAAGAACATGATCATCCCGAACGCCTTGCCGACGCCGCTCGGGCCGAACTCGGCGGCCAAGGCTATCGCGACCGGGGTGAATACCGCGGCGTTGGCGCCGATCAGCGCGGCGCCGATCACCAGCCCGAGCGTGCCGCCGCCAAGCCCGATCAGCGCAGCTCCGACGCCGACGGAGATTGCCAGCGCCACCAGCGGCACGCGCGACCCATAGCGGTCGGCGGCGAGGCCCAGCACAAGGTTCGCGAGCACGTGAGCCGCGCTGGAGACGGCGATCAGCAGGCCCGCCGTCTCCGGCCGCAGGCCATGCTTGGCGGCGATCGGGGCGAGGTTCTGGTTGAAGGCGAAGCCGCTGCCCATGATGCACAAGTAGATGATCACCAGCAGCCAGAAGTTGCGGCGCATCAGCACCTCGCGCATCGTCGGCCCCTGTCCGCTCGCCGGAGCGCCGTGGCCGTGGACCACCGCGGTCGGGCCCACTTCGTCGATCGTCACGTAGTGGAGGCCTTCGCGCTCGGTCGGACGGTCGCGGACGACGGCGACGACCAGCGGCATCACGATGAAGATCACGAACAGGCCGCCGAAGCGCCAGATCGCACGCCACCCAAAATCGGGTAGGAGCAGGCCGACGAGCGGCGGGATCAGCACGCCGCCCGCCCCAATGCCGAACGCGCCAAGCCCCATTGCGAAACCGAGCCGGCGGACGAACCAGCGGGCGATCACCGCGTTCGCCGGGATCGAGGCCGACAGCGCCAGCATCGGCCCGGCAACAGCGGCGAACAGGGCGACCAGCTGCCACGCCTCGGTCGCGAAGCTGGCGAGCAGATAGAACGCGCCCATGCCGACGAGTCCGATCCCGAATATCCACTTGGCCGGATACTTGTCGGCCATTGCGCCGACAATCGGCGAGAGTGGGGCGGAGACCAGCACCATCGCCGTGATACACAGCATCAGGTCGCTGATCCGGGCGTGGAGGTCCTCGTGCCAGCCTTTCACGAACAGCGAAAAGGCATTGTAGGTCAAACCGTTGCCGGCGAGTTGAGCGAGGATCAGCACGGCGATGATGTTCCAGCCGTAATACCACCCGCGCCGCTGCGCAGCTGTGTTCGTCTCTGCCAACAGACCTCTCCCTAACGTCTTTGCGCGCAAGCTACCCGATCGCGCCGCCAAAAGCGCCGGGAAAAAGCCGCGCCTGGGCGTTTTGCTCGCGCGGGGATTTTCACGCGAGGGCGCGAAGGCGGGTACGAAAAGAGATTTTCTCGCGCAGAGAACGCAAAGAGCGCGGAGTGGACGCGACCGAGGCGAAGCCGCCCTCCCTCAAACCCTCTGAACTAGATAACCTGCGGCGCCTCGATGACACCGCCCTCGGCGTCCTCTGCGCTCTCTGCGCGAAACCTTCTTCGCCACTTCGCGCCTTCGCGTGAGATCACAGCGCGATCCGGTAAACCTCCGCCGCGGTGCCGCGGAACAGGCGATCCTTGTCGGCCGGGGCATAGTCGCGGGCGATGCGCTTGAAGGCGTTCCAGGTGGCGCCGTAGGTCGCCGCTGCCTGGTCGGGCGGGAAGTTGCTCTCGAACATCGCCCGCTCGGCACCGAACGCGGCGAGGCAGGTCTCGACATATGGGCGCCAGCGGCCGGCCAGCTGCTCGGACGTGCCCGGCCCCGGCACCGACGCGAGCGGCCCGCTAAAGTTCATGCCCATGCCGCCGAGCTTGACCCGCACGTTCGCGCAGCGAGCGAGTTCGGCAATGCCGCGCTCCCACTCGGCCCGGACCGGCGGCTCATCCCCGCCCCAGCGCCCGCCGGCTTCGGGCGAGCCGATGTGGTCGAGGACGATCGTCAGCTCGGGCACCGCACCGGCGAGGGCGGTCAGCTCACCGAGCTGGCTGTGGAGGCACCAAACGTCAAGGCTCAGGTCCATCGCCGCGAGCACCCGCGCGCCTTCGACGAACGCGGGGTCGGCCAGTATGCCCGCCCCGCTTGGATCGGGCGGCAGCCCGAACAGCCCGGCCGCGCTCCACGCCGTCGCCATGCGGATGCCGCGGAAGCGCTCGCCGGCCCGTGCCACATGCGCCCGCAGCACCGCCGTGACCCCCACGCCGAGCCGCAAGTCGGCGCTACCGACGATCCGGTGGGCGACCCGGCATGGGCCGTACTGGCCGCTCGCGCCCATCGCCGCGATGCCGTTGGCGAACTCGGTCTCGCCGATGGGGGCAATCTCCGCCGGCCCGTCGGCGCGGTACATCTGGTGACTCTCGACGAACACCGTGTGCGTGATGGTGTGTCCGCTCGCGGCGACCGTCGCCAGCAGCTCGTCGAGCAGGAACCGCTGCGGCTCCTGCGGCGCGTCGGGCGCGCGGCGGATCTCCCACAAGTGGAGGTGCGGGTCGATGATCGGGCGCTCGGGATCCAGCGCCGGCTCCTCGCTCATGTCGCCGCCGCGCCCCTCAGGCGAAGGCTTCCTCGCCCTCGAGCTTGGTGCGGTGCATCAGCCGCCCGCTCTTGTGGTCGTATGGCATCGCTCGGTGCATCGTGCCGGTGTTGTCCCAGATCACCATGTCGCCAATCGACCAGGTGTGGCGATAGACGAACTGCGGCTGTGTTGCCCAGTCGCGCAGCCCGATCAGCAGGTCCTCGCTCTCGCTGATCGGCATGCCGACGACCTGCAGCGCGGTCGCCCCGAGCACCAGGCTCTTGCGTCCCGAGCGGTGCTTCCACACCAGGGGCAAGGTGTTCTCGCCGCGGCTCATCCACTGCTTGAGCAAGGCGTGGCTCGGCTCGGGATAGACATAAAGCTGTGAGCGCCACATCGCATGGACCACCTGCAGCCCTTCGATCCGCTGCTTCTCGGCCTCGGGCAGCGCGTCATAGGCGGCGTAAGTGTTGCAGAACTCGGTCTCACCGCCTTCGGGAGCGAGCGCCCGCGCGCTCATGATCGAGGCGAGGATCGGCTTGTCCGACATCGTCCCGTCAAGGTGCCAGAAGAACGCGCCCTTGAGGTACTCGGCGATCGGGTTGATCGAGGAGTCCATGGTGATCGGATAGACGGTGTCCTGGCCGCCCTTGGATTCGCCATCCTCGTGCGCGAAGGTACCGAGGGTGTGGGTGAACGCGATCTGCTCGTCGTCGCTGAGGTCGATCTGCGGGAATGCGACCACGCCGCGCTGCTCCATCAGCTCGCGGATGTCGCTGGCCCGTGCGCCCGACAGAAGCGTCTGCTTATCGGTGGCGACGGCGCAGCCGATCGCCGGCGTCAGGTCGGTGATGTCCCAACGAGACAGGGTGGTGGTGGCCATGCGCGAATCTCCCGGCTAGGCGGGTCTCGGCCCGCAATGACTGAACAGATGTACAGCTGCCGCAGGATTCCGGTCAAGCTTGCGTTGGCTTCATGCCGCGATCGACTCACCGCCTTTGATCTTGATGCAGTGGAGCGCGCGCGCGCAGTCGAGCGAGTACGGCATGCCCGGTGGAGCGGGCCGGTATTGTCCCACATCACGGGGTCGCCAACCGACCAGGTTGGGCTGTAGGTGAAACTGCGGGCCCGTCGCCCAATTGCGCAGGCGGATCAGCAGCTTCGCAATCCTTCCCCATCGACGGAGAAGGACGCGCACATCAAGGGACGGATGACTTCGCCAGATTCGCGAATTCGGTGGCGGTCAGCGGCTGTGCGCGCAGGAACCCCTGGTAAAAACCACAACCCTCGGCGGCGATCGCCGCGCGCTGGGCTTCGGTCTCGACCCCCTCGGCGATTACCTCCAGCCCGAGCGCGCCGGCCATCGCCACGATCGCGCGGAGCACGGCGAGATCGCGGGCGCTCTCGGCGATGCCGTCGACCATCGACCTGTCGAGCTTGAGGTAATCAAGCGGCAGCAGCTTGAGATAGCGGAAGTTACAGAAGCCGGCGCCGAAGTCGTCGAGCGCGATCCGCAGACCGGCGTCGGCGAGGTGCTCGAGCGTCGCCCCTGCCCGGCGCAAGTCGGCAACGAGCAATTGCTCCGTCACCTCGAGCGTCAGCCGCGCCGGATCGAAGCCGCTTTCGGCGATATCCCCCAGCAAGGTCGCCGCGTACGTGTCGTCGCCCAGCTCAGCCGGAGTGACGTTGAGCGAAAGGCGCAAACCCTTCGGCCATTGCGCTGCACCGGCGAGCGCCAGCCGCGCAATGTGCCGCGACAGCGCGACGGTCTGCTCACCGTGTTCGGCGACCGCGAACAGCGCGCTCGCGCCGACCCGTCCGAGCAACGGGTGATTCCACCGGGCCAGCGCTTCGGCTCCGGTCAGCTCGTCGTCGGCCGCCGAGAACTGCGGCTGATACAGCATCTCGATCTCATCGCGCTCGAGTCCGGCGGCGAGGTCCGCCTCGAGCTGTGCCGCCGTGCGCCCGGCGCGAACCGCCTCGCCATCGGCCCACACCACCCGCGGACCCGAACCGCGCTCCACCCGCGCCAGCGTCTGGGCGAGACGGTCGAGCAGCAACTCGGCGCTTTCGCCGGGGAGCCCGCGGAGCAGCGCCAGCCGCGGCACCAGCCGCATCGCCGGGCCGTCGCGGACGATCGAGCGGGCGACGGTCTCTGCCAGCTGCCCGGCGAGCAGCTGCCACCGCTCGCGGCTGCACGGCTCCATTGCCACGAGCCGGAAACGGCTGCCGCCGCCGCGCGCCGCCAACCATTGGCCGTCGAGTTCCTCGGCGGCGAAGCGGGTGATCCGCGCGGCGACTTCGACCAGCACGGCATCGCCGACGGCGGCGCCATACGCGAGGTTGATCGCGTCGATCCGCCGGAGCCCTAGCAGCAGCGCGTGGAGCGTGGTCGCTTCCGGGCTCGCCGCGCGCCACGATTCGATCCGCGTCCGCGCCGCCTCGACCCCGGGAAGGCCCGTCAGCGCATCCCGCTCGGGCGTATCTTCGGTATGGCGCGGTTCGCTCATGCGCAGCGCATAGCCCGCCAGCGGTTGCCAAACCGTTCAAGGGCGGAAGGGCGCGATCGTTGCCAAACCGCCGCCCCGGCCATAGACACCGCCGCGAACAGCGCGCGAGGCGAGCGACCGGCCGATGACCAAGTACCAGCGTCTGGCCCTCATTGCCTCGGAGACCGACCGCGCCCACGACGCTGCGAAGCTCCATCGCATGCTCGACGTGGACCACGTGGTCCCGGCTTACGGCCTAAACCTAGGCACCGTCGGATTCCTGATGAACAAGTTCAAGAGCAGCCGGCCGATCGCCGAACGGGTCGCCCGCGCCCGCCCCGTGGCCGTCGCCCCGCTCGAGATGACGGCGCGCAAGTTCTCGGGCGAGGAGCTCCGCCACTACGCCATCAACGAGGTCTCGCTCCTGCGCGAGACCCGCCAGACCGCCAAGCTCGAGGTCCGGGTCAACGGCAAGGTGCGCATGGCCGAGCTGGCTTGCGACGGAGTCCTTGTGGCGACGCCGGCCGGGTCGACCGCCTACAACCTCTCCGCCAACGGGCCGATCCTCCCGCTCGGCTCGAAGATGCTCGCGCTGACCCCGATCAGTCCGTTCCGCCCGCGGCGCTGGCGCGGCGCGATCCTCCCCGATACCGCCGAGGTCAGCTTTCGTGTGCTCGAGTTCGACAAGCGCCCGGTCGCCGCCGTGGCCGACCAGAAGGAGGTCCGCGAGATCTGCGAGGTGCGGATCGCCGCCGCCCAGGCCCACCGTCTGACCCTGCTGTTCGACCGCGGAAGCGGCTTGTCCGAACGCATCTTCAAGGAGCAGTTCCTGGTCTGATGCGGGCCTCAGCGGCTTGCAAACCGACCGGGCGCTGGTATAGGCCCAGCCCTGCCCGCCCGGGGAGACTCGGCGGGTTGTTCCCCGATAGCTCAGCGGTAGAGCTCTCGACTGTTAATCGAGTGGTCGTTGGTTCGAATCCAACTCGGGGAGCCATTTCTCCGGTACTGTCACCTTCAACCGGGCTCGTCTGTCCTCGCCTGGTGCGCCTGGCTCACGAGAGTGAACTTCTTCGAGCTTGTCGTAGGAGCGACCTGAGAACTCCTCCCTTGGTTGGCACGTCTCCCATGTGCGTTTGCAATAACTCGTCACTGCGCATGGTCGACACCTCTTCCTCCGCAGCGCGGAAGCCATCCGTCCAGTCGCCGTTGCGGCGCTCGAAGCACGCTAACGCAGCGATTTCCAAGCGATGCATCATGTTTGAATGAACCCGTTCGGCGGCCCAGGTATGGGAACTTTGCCGATGGCGGGCCAAATGCTCTGCCACCAGATCCAGCGTCTCTTGGGAAGGATCCAGTTTCAGGGCAGCCAGCAGGTTCGTGGCAGCCAGCTGATCTACGCTCCAGACAGGTGAGTCGCCCATGTTCCGCCTCCGCACCGACGAGGGCACGGTCCGCGGTGTGTAGTCAATGGGAACCCCGCCGCTTTGGCGGAAGAAGGCTAATCTCCTTTGGTGGGTTTCTCGATTTCCCGGGCCCAGCGCGGATCCGCGGCCTCACCATCGATTTCGGAAAGCCTGGCATCGAGTTCTGGATCAATCTCGTCGGGCTGCGCTGGCGCGCTCGAACCGTTTTGGCTCAGGATCGTGTTGTTCAATGAGAACAACACGACGCCAATGAAGACGCAAGCAACGATCACGATCAGAAGCACGGTCTCAGCTCGCCGGCAGCTCGTCGGTCATCGGCGCGACCAGTGGCCACAGCACTTCGTCAGCGTGAACAGTGCAGAAGTACTCGTTGACGTTCCTGATCTTGCCGCCCTCGAGTGTGAACACGAAGCAGTACTGGTTACGATAGGCAGTGCCGGCGCTGGTGGTGGCGTTGCCCTCGGCCTCGACCGCGATCCTGTCGCCATCGGCGATGACATTGACGATCGTGAAGTTGAGCCCGGTCGGCATCAGCTGCTTGAACGCCTCGATCATGCCGATCATCACGTCGGCCTTGCGGGTCCCGGCGAACTTGCCGTAGCCCTTGGCGACCGCCTGGGCGTCTGGCGCTATGCAGGCGGCGGCGAGCTCGGGATCGTTGGTCCCCATCGCTTGCATGAACTTGAGCACGACATCCTTGTTCTGCTCGCTCATCGCATTCTCTCCATCGTTCGAATTCAGGTGGAAGCTGGGCGCCACAGCCGCCGCAGCCAATCGAAGACGCGAGCAAGCCACGAGCGGCGCTCGGCCGCCAGGGGAATCGCCTGTTCCGCCATGCCCGCTGCTTTCTCGATCTCGGCCTTGAGCTGGCCGGCGAAGCCCTTGGCGAGCTGCGGCAGCAGCGGCCGGCCCATCGCTTCCCACATCGGCGCCATCGGTCCGCCGCCCTCGACCCTCACGTGGAGCGTGACCTCAGTCGCCTCCGTCCCGCTGGCGATCGCCCGATAAGATCCACCGCCCTGCACCGGGTCGCCTTCGAGCCGGTAAGCGAACAGCACTTGCTCCGGCTCGTCCCATTGCTCAACGTGAACCGCGACCCGGACCGTCCGCACCAGTCCGCCGACGCCGACCTTCAGCGTCCAGCGCGAGTTGTCGTCATCGACGATTTCGCACTCTTGCATGCCCGGCATCAGCCCCGCCCAGCGGCGGATGTCGCGCGCGAAGGTCCACACCGTGCCGATGTCGGCGGCGATGGTGACGGACTGCTCGGTCTCGATCATCCGTCGGCTCAGAGCCCGAGGCGCTCGGCTTCCTGCCGGAGCAGCGGGCTCGGGTCGCCGCAGGCGTGACGAGCGGCGAGCCAGCCGTGAGTCATTCCGCGCGCATTGGAGATTCCGCTCTGCATCACCGCTCCGGTTTCCATCCGCGCGACCGAGTTGCCCGCGGCATATAGTCCTTCGATCGGCCGGTCATCCCAGCCCATCACGCATGAATCCTGGTCGGTGAGGATTCCCGCGGCCGGGATCGCGCTGCCCCCCAGCCGATGTAGCTCGACGGCATAGAACGGCGGCTTGACCAGCGGTCCGAGGTTCGGGTTGGGCTTATGGAACGGATCACCGCACATCCACACGCTCCACGGATGGGTGCCGCGTCCGAAGTCCGGGTCCTCACCCTTTTCGGCATTGGCATTGAAGCGAGCGATGGTGTCCTCCAGCCCGCGGGCGTCGACGCCGATCATCCGTGCCAGCTCGGCAACCGTGTCGGCGCGGGCGCCGAACCCCTCCGGCCAGTCCTGACCCGGGGTCAGCGAAGCGAACGGATATTTCTCCCGCACCTGGCTGTCGATCACCACCCAGCAGGGGAAGTTCGGATGGGTCTGGTTGCCCCCATCGATTGCGTCGATGGTGTAGTAGAACGAGCGGTAGAATGCCTCGTTGCCAAAGCGCCTGCCGGCGCGGTTGACGACGATGGTGTGCGGCTGCCCGATCACCGCCAAGGCGCTGCGCCAAAGTGGCCTGCCCTCCTCGTCCTCCTCGCCGGGAACGCGGATGCCGAGTGAGGTGATGTCCGGAACTCGCGCGACGCGCGCCCCGAGCGGCCCCGCGAGGCGGAAATTGGCGCCGTTGATCCCGGAGAACAGCATCGAGCCGAGATCGAGCTGCTGGCTCAACGTCTTGTTGTAGTCATGATTTTCCTCGTAGCTGCTGACCGCGACGATCACCGCCTTGTTGGCCTTGACGAACACGTCGCGCCCGTCGTCGACCACCCGCACGCCAACCACCCGCGTGCCGTCGGCGATCAGCTCCTCGGCGCTGGCCCCGGTCATCAGCGGGATACCGCGGTCAAGCGCGCCTTTGACGAAGTAGGCGGCCAGCCCCGGGCCGAGGCAACGCTCGTCGTTGGTCAGGCGCTCGCCCATTTTGGCGAAGTCCCATTTCATCATGTTGGCGACACCCCCGGCGGCGAACATGTCCGCATGGGTCAGGCCGTAAGGCATCTGCGGCGAAAGCCGGGTCCTTGGCTGCCATTCGCCGAGGCTTTGACCGGGGAACGGCTCGCATTCGAGCATCCGCCCTTCGGCGACGCTGTCATTGCTGACCGTGTAGTAGTAATCCGGGCAATCGCGGATCACCTCCATGCGCAACCCGATGCGGTCTTCGAAGTACTTCAACGCGTGGCGCGCATTGGCGGTCAGATTGAGGATCGCGGCGGTGCTGCCGTAGCCCATCGACAGGCGTTCTAGGTAACGGAAGCCGCTCTCGACCGAATCCTCGATCCCCAGTTCCTTGGCGTGGTGATTGCCGGCCACCCACACCTCGCCCATCGACAGCGCGGTGACGCCGCCGACCTGGCCCGAGCGCTCGAGCACCAGCGTGCTGGCGCCATAGTCATGCGCGGTGATCGCCGCGGAGAGGCCGCCGATGCCCGACCCGATCGCGACGACGTCGGCTTCGAGGTCCCACTTTTCCGGAATGTTGCGGATCACTGGCAAGCTCTCCCGTACGAGCCGATGCGGTCGCTGCCGCACCGGGAATCGGGCAAGCTTAGCCTTCTATCGAGGCGGATGTCACGCCTGCCGACTGTCCTCACAATCCGCTCGCCGTTAGCCGGCCGCGCCGTGGCAGTGCTTGTACTTCTTGCCCGAGCCGCACGGGCACGGGGCGTTCCGGGACAGGCCGGTTTCGGCATAAGGATCGGCCCCGCGCGGCAGCGTCGCCGTTGCGGCCCCCGCGCCGCTGCCGAGTGCGCCGAGCATCGCCTCGGCCCCGACCATTGGCGCACCCGCCTCGCCGAACCCGGCGAACGGATCGATGTGCCCGGTGAGGAAGTCGGGCAGCTCGGGGAGCTCGACCTGCTCAGGCATCCGCAGTTCGCTGTTGCAGAGGATCCGGGTGACGTCCTCGCGAATCATCTCGAGCATCCGCTGGAACAGGCTGAAGGCCTCGTGCTTGTACTCGTTGATCGGTTGCTTCTGGGCATAAGCGCGCAGGAACACCACCTGGCGGAGCGCATCGAGCGTCGAGAGGTGCTCCTTCCAGTAGTGGTCAATCCGCTCGAGCAGGACGCTCTTCTCGACCTGGCGCCAGATCGCTTTGTCATCGCCGATCTTCTCCGTCATCTTGGCGTCGGCGAGCTCGGTCAGGCGCTCGTCGATGATGTCGGGCTCGATGCCGTCCTCCTCGAGCCACCGGTCGATCGGCGGGTCGATCGCGAGGACCTCGGCGGCGCGCTGCTTGAGTCCCTCGATGTCCCACTGCTCCGGGTACGATCCCGGCGGGCAGGCGTCGCCAACCAGGGTGTTGACCGTCTCGTGGCGCATGTCCTCGACCACCTCGTCGACGGTTTCGGAATCCATGATGTCGGCGCGCTGCTCGTAAATGACCTTGCGCTGGTCGTTCATCACGTCGTCGTATTCGACGACCTGCTTGCGGATGTCGTAGTTGCGCGCCTCGACCTTCTTCTGTGCGGTCTCGATCGCCTTCGACAGCCACTTCGAGCCGATCGCTTCCCCGTCGGCGAGGTTGCTGTTCATCATCCGCGAGAACAGTGTGTCCGGCCCGAAGATGCGCAGGAGGTCGTCCTCGAGGCAAAGGTAGAACCGCGAGAGGCCGGGGTCGCCCTGACGGCCGGAACGCCCGCGCAGCTGGTTGTCGATGCGCCGGCTCTCGTGGCGTTCGGTGCCGAGCACGAACAGCCCGCCGGCATCGAGCACCCTCTGGCGTTCCTCGGCGACCTCGCGCTTGATCTTCTCGATCGCCGCGTCGCGCTCCGACCCTTCGGGCATGTCGGCCAGCTCGTCGGAGATGCGGAACTCAACATTGCCGCCAAGCTGGATGTCGGTGCCGCGGCCAGCCATGTTGGTGGCGATCGTCACCGCACCGAAGCGCCCGGCTTGGGCGACGATGTGCGCCTCCATCTCGTGGAAGCGTGCGTTGAGCACCGCGTGCTTGACGCCTTCCTTCTCGAGATACTCCGAAAGCAGCTCAGACTTTTCGATCGAGACGGTGCCGACCAGCACAGGCTGGCCGATCTCGTTCTTTTCGCGGATCGATTTCGCGATCGCCGAGAATTTGTCGCGGGTGTTCTTGTAGAACTCGTCCTCCTCGTCGATCCGGATCACCGGCACGTTGGTCGGGATGCTGACGACGTTCATCTTGTAGATGTCCCAGAACTCGGGCGCCTCGGTGGCGGCGGTGCCAGTCATGCCGGCGAGCTTGGGGTACATGCGGAAATAGTTCTGGAAAGTGATCGAGGCCATCGTCTGGTTCTCGGGCTCGATCCGCACCCCTTCCTTGGCTTCGACGGCCTGGTGCAGCCCGTTCGACCAGCGCCGCCCTTCCATCATCCGCCCGGTGAACTCGTCGATGATGATGATCTTCTCGTCCTTGACGATGTAGTCGATGTCGCGCTTGAACATCACGTTCGCCCGCAGCGCCTGATCGAGGTGGTGGACGACCTGGGTGTTCTCGACGTCGTAGAGGTTCGAGCCGACCAGTAGCCCGGCGTCCTCGAGCATCCGCTCCATCCGCTCGACGCCGTCCTCGGTCAGGGTGATGTTCTTGGTCTTCTCGTCGGCCTCGTAGTCCTCGGGCGCGATCTGCTTCACGATCTGATCGACGGAGATGTAGAGGTCCGACTTGTCGTCGGTCGGACCGGAGATGATCAGCGGCGTGCGCGCCTCGTCGATCAGGATCGAATCGACCTCGTCGACGATCGCGAAATTGAACGGCCGGTGGACCATCTCCCCGCGGTCGTGCTTCATGTTGTCGCGCAGGTAATCGAAGCCGAGCTCGTTGTTGGTGGCGTACGTGATGTCGGACTCGTACGCCTCGCGCCGCTCGGGCTCGGACAGGTTCGGGACGATTACACCGACGGTGAGGCCGAGGAACTTGTAGATCTGGCCCATCCAATCGGCGTCGCGGCGGGCGAGATAGTCGTTGACAGTGACGACGTGGACGCCCTTGCCCTCGAGCGCATTAAGATAGACCGCCAGCGTCGCGACCAGGGTCTTGCCCTCGCCGGTGCGCATCTCGGCGATCTCGCCGCGGTGGAGGACGATGCCGCCGATCATCTGCACGTCGAAGTGGCGCATGCCGAGCACGCGGCGCGAAGCCTCGCGCACCGTCGCGAATGCTTCGGGGAGAATGTCGTCGAGCGCGCGGCCCTCGTTCAGTTGGCGGCGGAACTTGGGCGTCTGGGCGGCCAACTCCGCATTCGAAAGGGCTTCGAGTTCGGGCTCGAAGGCATTGATCTGGCGAACGATCTTGTCGAGCGATTTGACGTAGCGGTCGTTGGACGAGCCGAACAGCGACTTGGCGAGAGCGCCGAGCATGGGCGGAATTCCTGTCGAATGATGAAATGATGAAACAGCTGCGCTCGCGCAAAGCGGCGGCGCAGCGGAAAAACGGCGACTGACTAGCTGACTGCTACTCGAGCGCGCGGTCGCTGCCGAGCTGGACCGCGGGGATATAGACCCGCGCCCGCGCTGGCCGCACCCGACTTGCTTCCCGCTCACGAGCCGCACGCTCGACGACGGGCGCCTCGATGCTCGCCGCCTGCCCGCCGACGCAGCGCCCGCTACCGTGCGGCAGCTCGGGCGCGCCGATCTCCATGTCGCTGTGCCCGGTCATTCGCGCCTGGGCCACTGCGGTGGGTACCGCAAAGCCGCTGATCAGCGCAAGAAGGGCGAGCAGAATACGGGTCATCGTCGCGCCAATATAACGGGAACGGCAAGAATCGTCCAGAGCACGCCAATCTACTTGGCGGTTTATTTCGGATAAGAGGCGGCGATGCACCGGCACGGCTCGACATCCGTGCCGGTGCTTCCCGTTACCAGTTGTGGCGCATCCAGTGGATCTGCCGGCTCAAGGTATCGAGCCGCTGCTGGATGTAAGCATTGTCGGTGTCGTTGAGCGTCCCGCCGTCACGCGCCCGCATCTGGGTCGCGAGCTGGCGGATGTGCCTGAGGTCCTCCTGCGCGTGGATCGCCTCGCGCCGGTTCAGCGAGTGGTCGGCAACGCCGTTGTCGATCCGCTGCTGCAGGAACGCGATCCGTTCCCAGGCGGGAGTTGGTGCGCCGCGCCAGAACGCGTCGGCATCCCACACGACTACGGGTGGTTCGACCGGCTGGGCGGTCGCGGCAATCGGAACGGCGAGCGCCGCGGCCGTCATCAAAATCATGAGATTGCGCATTATAACATTCCTGAACTTTGGTGCGCCCCCCGCAGACAAACGCCCAGCAGCCGCAATGGTTCACGAGCGGGTGTCCATGACCGATGCTCGGGGCGGGCGATGACAGCGCGATTGCCGCGGCGTGCGCATCGTCCTAACCGGCGCGGCATGACCGAACGCTCGCCCCTCGCCGTGCCTTTCCCCCAGATCCCGCCGATCTCCGGCGTCACGCCGCGCATTGCCCGGGCCGGCTACAAGGATTGGGGGCGCTGCGACCTCACTTATATCGAGCTCGCCGAAGGAACGGCCGTCGCCGGGGTGTTCACCCGCAATGTTTGCTGCTCGTCCGAAGTCGAGCTCGGGCGCGAACAGGTCACCGGCGGGCAGGCGCGAGCTCTGGTCGTCAACGCCGGCAATTCGAACGCCTTCACCGGCTATCGCGGGCGTGAGGCGGTCGAGGCGATCATGAGCCAGGTTGCCGGGCACCTCGGCTGCAGCCCCGATGAGGTGTTCGTCTCCTCCACCGGAGTGATCGGAGTGCCGCTGCCCAAGGACAAGGCCCGTGCGGGTATCGAGGCGGCGCTCACCGCACCTCCATGCTCATGGGAGGAAGCCGCTGCAACGATCGGGACAACGGATACATTCCCGAAAGGAGCTGTCGCCCGCGCCATCATTGGCGGGACCTCTGTGACGATCGCCGGGATCATCAAGGGATCGGGGATGATCGCTCCCGACATGGCGACGATGCTAGGCTACCTGTTCACCGACGCGGCGATCGAGCCCGGATTCCTTCAGGCGTGCCTGGCCGCGGCGAATGCGCGCACGTTCAGTTGTATTACGGTCGACTCCGACACTTCGACCAGCGACACCGTGCTCGCCTTCGCCACCGGTCAGGCCGGCAATGCGCCGCTCGGCTCTTTCGAGGACGCCGGCGCCGATGCGTTTGCCGCCGCCGTCCACGACGTCTGCCGCCAGTTGGCCCACCTGGTCGTCCGCGACGGCGAAGGAGCGCAGAAGTTCATCGCCGTTCACGTGACCGGCGCCGTCAGCGACGACAGCGCACGGCGTATCGGCCTGGCCATCGCCAACTCGCCGCTGGTCAAGACCGCAATTGCCGGCGAGGACGCCAATTGGGGCCGCGTCGTGATGGCCGTTGGCAAGGCCGGAGAGCCCGCCGATCGCGACCGGCTGTCGATCGGCTTCGGCGCCACCTGGGCGGCGCGCGAGGGCCAGCCGCTGCCCGACTACGACGAAGCGCCTGTTGCCGCGCACCTCAAGCAGCGCGAGATTTCGATCGAAATCGACCTGGGCCTCGGCGAGGGACACGCCACGGTGTGGACCTGCGACCTGACCCACGGTTACATCTCGATCAACGCCGATTACCGCAGCTAGCGATCTGCACGAGGTCTCATGTCCAAGTCTTTGCATCAACAAGTAGAGGCGATCATGCGCGACGCCGCGGCCCGCGCCATCCTGCCGCGCTACCGGACGCTTGCCCACAGCGAAATCAATGCCAAGGCAATGGAGCAAGTCGGCGATCCGACGCTCGAGGACGTCGTCACCATCGCCGATCACGAGAGCGAAGCGATCCTCGCCGAGGCGCTGGCCAGGCTGCTGCCCGAAGCCACCATCGTCGGCGAGGAGGCGGCGTTCGCCGATCCTGCGGTGCTCGAGCGGCTCGGTGGCGACTTGTGCTGGGTGATCGATCCACTCGACGGGACCAACAACTTCGCCGGCGGTAACCCGCCGTTCGGCATCCTCGTCGCGCTGGCCGAGGCCGGTGAGGCGATCGGCGGGTGGATTCTCGATCCGCTATCCGGCCGATTCTGCGCGGCGAGCAAGGGCGAAGGCGCAACCGTCAACGGCAAACGGGTCGCTGCCCGAACCAGCGGCGAGGACCCGCCAATTGCCGCGATCTCGCTGCTGTTCGCCGATCCCGCCCGCCGCGCCGCGCTGAAGCGCGAGATCGCGCCCAATTACCGGCTCGTCGACATCCCGCGCTGCGCCGCCGAGCAGTACCCGCGGATCGTGCTCGGCGTTAACGACGTGTCGATCTTCGAGCGCACGCTTGCATGGGACCACGCCGCCGGAGTGCTGTTCGTCAACGAGGCCGGGGGCAAGGCGGCACGCCCCGATGGCTCGCCCTATCGGCTCGACGACGCGCGCTCGGGCCTGGTCGGCGCCGCCAGCCCCGCCTTGTGGGACGAACTGGCGGAGCGCCTGGCGCGCCTACAAACCAATTAGCGTCAGGCGGTTACGAGCGACTTCTGCGTGGACGCGGTGTAGATCTCGTCGATCGCCGCGGCGAGCGAGCGGTCGAATTCCGCATCGCTCATCTGCGCCCGCAAATCTTCGAGTAGGGCGCGGCTGAAGCTGGCGATCATGCCGCGGTTGCGGGCGAGCTCGGCGCAGGCTTCGGGACGCTTGAAGCCGCCCGACAGCGCCACCACGCGCAGCACCTTGGGATGGTCGACGAGTGCGTTAAACAGCCCGGCCTTTTGCGGGATCGAAAGCTTAAGCATGACTTGCTGGCCGGACGCGAGTGAATCCAGCGCCTTGGTCAGCTCCTCCAGCAGAATCTGGTCGGCTCCAGCCCGCTCGGTGCTCTTGATGTTCACCTCGGGCTCGATGATCGGCATCAGGCCTTGGGCGAGCACCTGCTTCGCCACGTCGAATTGTTGCGCCACGACGGCGGCGATGCCGTCGCGATTGGCGAGATTGATCACCGACCGCTCTTTGGTGCCGTAGACCCCCAGTGCCTTGGCCCGGCTGAGCAGCGCGTCGAGCTCCGGCATCGGCTTCATGAGCTGGACGCCGTCGGCTTCGGCTTCGAGGCCCTTGTCGATCTTGAGAAAGGGCACGATGCCCTTGTCGATCAGGGCCTGCGGGACCGGCTTGCCGTCGACGCTGCCGTCCATCGTCCGCTCGAACAGGATCGCGCCCAGCACCTTCTCGCCGGTGAACGCGGGCGAGCGGATGATCCGGCAACGCATCTCATGGATCAGCCCGAACATTTCCTCGTCATTCGACCAGGCGCCCTCTTCGACCCCGTAGCCCTTGAGCGCCTTCGGGGTCGAGCCGCCGGACTGATCGAGCGCGGCGATGAAGCCGTTGCCCTGGGCGATCTTGGCGGTCATCTCGGCAGTGTTCATGGTGCCTTTTCCCTGTCCCTGCATGAGTTATGTGTTTGGTCTGGCGCTTATACTCCGGAGCGCTCTGGCGCAACCGGACGCTCAGGTCTCGAGCGCCTTGACCCCCGGCAGCTGCTTGCCTTCCATCCATTCGAGGAACGCCCCGCCGGCGGTCGAGACGTACGTGAACTCGTCCGCGACCCCGGCCTGGTTGAGCGCGGCGACGGTATCGCCACCGCCGGCGACCGACACCAGCGAGCCCTCGCGGGTCAGTGCCGCAGCGGTCGTCGCCAGCGCCACCGTGGCGGCATCGAACGGCGCGGTCTCGAACGCGCCGAGCGGGCCGTTCCAGACCAGCGTGCGGCAAGTCTTGAGCACGTCGGCGAGCGCCTCGACCGCTTGAGGTCCGACATCGAGGATCATCTCGTCGGGCGCGACCTCGTGGACGTTGCAGGTCCTCATGCTCGGCGGATTGGGCGCGAACTCCTTGGCGACGACGACGTCGTAAGGGAGGTGCACGGTGCAGCCCGACTTCTCCGCAGCCGCCAGGATCTCCTCGCAGGTCGCCGCGAGGTCGTGCTCGCACAGCGACTTGCCGACCGCGATCCCACGCGCGGCGAGGAAGGTGTTGGCCATCCCGCCGCCGATGATCAGGTGGTCGACTTTGCCGACGAGGTGCTCGAGCACGTCGAGCTTGGTCGAGACCTTGGCCCCACCGACGACTGCGGCGACCGGCTTCCGCGGATTTCCGAGCGCTCGCTCCAGCGCCTCCAGCTCCGCCTGCATCGCCCGGCCGGCGTAAGCCGGGAGGACGTGCGCCAGGCCCTCGGTCGTCGCATGGGCGCGGTGCGCGGCGGAGAACGCATCGTTGACGTAAAAGTCGGCATTGGCGGCGATCGTCTGGACCAAGGCGGGGTCGTTCTTCTCCTCGCCCGGCCAGAACCGCGTGTTCTCGAGCAGCGCGATGCCGCCTGGCGGAAGGATCGCGATGGTCTGCCGGACAACGTCGCCGGCAAGCTCGGACACGTACATGACTTCGCGCCCGAGCACGTGCTGGACGCAGTCGATCACCCGGCTCAGCGACTGGTTGGGGTCGCGCGCGCCCTTGGGCCGGCCGAAGTGGGCCAGCAGCAGCACTTTGGCGCCGGCATCGGCGAGTTCGAGGATCGTCGGCGCCGAGGCGCGGACCCGGGTGTCGTCGGTCACCGCGCCGTCCTGCATCGGCAGGTTGAGATCGACGCGGACCAGCGCGACCTTGCCTCGAACGTCGCCGAGATCGTCGAGCGTGCGGAACTTGGGCATGCCTCTTCCCTTATCGTTCAGCACCAGCGACCGGCGGTCAGAGCAGCCCGGCGATGACCGTGGCGGTGTCGACCATGCGGTTGGAGAAGCCCCACTCGTTGTCATACCAGCTGACCACGCGAACCAGCTTGCCTTCGAGCACCGCCGTCTCGAGACTGTCGATGGTCGAGCTTGCCGGGTTATGGTTGAAGTCGATCGAGACCAGCGGCTCGTCGGTGAAGGCGAGAATGCCCTTGAGCGGTCCGCTTTCTGAGGCTGCCTTCAGGGCGGCGTTGATTTCATCGCGGGTGGTGTCGCGCTTGGGCGTGAAGGTCAGGTCGACGAGGCTGACGTTCGGCGTCGGCACGCGCACGGCCGAACCGTCGAGCTTGCCCTTGAGCTCGGGCAGCACCTCGCCCACGGCCCGTGCGGCGCCGGTGGTCGTCGGGATCATGCTCATCGCGGCGGCGCGAGCGCGGCGCATGTCCGAGTGGATCTGGTCGAGGATCTTTTGGTCGTTGGTGTAGCTGTGGATCGTCGTCATCAGCCCGCGCTCGATCCCGACGGTGTCGTGGCAGACCTTGGCGAGCGGGGCGAGGCAGTTGGTCGTGCAACTGGCGTTCGAGACGATGGTGTCGGCCGCGGTCAGCACCTGGTGGTTGACGCCGTAGACGATGGTCTTGTCGACGCCCTTGGCGGGCGCCGAGATCAGCACCCGCTTGGCGCCCGCGTTGAGGTGCTTTTGACCGCCTTCGCGGTCGGCGAAGAAGCCCGTGCACTCGAGCGCGATCTGGATGCCGTTGGCGCCGTGCGGCAGCTTGGCCGGATCGCGCTCGGCGGTCACGTGGATGCGCCGGCCGTTGACGACGATATCGTTGCCCTCGGTCCCCACCTCACCCGGGAACGGCCCGTGGACGCTGTCACGCTTGAACAGCAGCGCGTTCGACTTGGCATCTGCAAGGTCGTTGATCGAGACCAGCTCGAGCCCGCAGTCCGGCCGTTCGAGGATCGCGCGAGCGACCAGCCGCCCGATCCGTCCGAAGCCGTTGATTGCAACCTTGACTGCCATCTCGCGAATTCCTCCTCAGTGGTGATGCCCGAAGGCTTCGTTGTCGAGCGCCGCGGCGATTTGCGGTGCGATCTTGCCGGCGGTCAGGCCGAAGTGCTCGTACAGTTCCTCGGCCTTGCCCGAGGCGCCGAACTGGTCGATGCCGAAGCGCAGGCCGATTATCCCGGTGATCGCTTCCCAGCCCTGCGTCACCCCGGCCTCGATCGACACGCGCAGAACGTGGTGCGGCAGGAGCTCGTCGCGGTAAGCCCGCTCCTGGGCCATGAACCGCGACCACGACGGCATCGAGACGACATCGACACCGATCCCTTGCGCTTCGAGCACGTCACGGGTCTCGCAGGCGATCGACACTTCCGAGCCGGTGGCGACGATCACCACCTTGCGCGGCCCCTGCGCCTCACGCAGCCGGTACGCGCCGCGGGCGCTCAGCATCTCGCCTTGCGAGCGGAGCTGCGGGAGGTTTTGCCGGCTCAACGCGAGGACCGTCGGATGATGACGATTGTGCAGCGCGAGGTTCCAGCATTCGGCGGTCTCGACGATGTCGCACGGGCGCAGCACTTCGAGATTGGGGATCAGCCGCAAGGACATCAGGTGCTCGATCGGCTGGTGCGTCGGACCATCCTCGCCGAGGCCGATCGAATCGTGGGTGAGCACGTAAATCACCCGCGCGTGCTGCAGCGCCGACATCCGGATGGCGTTGCGGCAATAGTCGGAGAACACCAGAAACGTGCCCCCGTAGGGGATGATCCCGCCGTGCAGCGCCATCCCGTTCATAGCCGCCGCCATCCCGAACTCGCGAATGCCGTAGTAAATGTAGCGCCCGCCGTAGTCCTGCGCGGTCAGCGGGCCGGTCGCCTTGGTCTTAGTGTTGTTCGACCCGGTGAGGTCGGCCGAGCCGCCGATCATCTCCGGCACCACTGGCGTGATCACCTCGAGCGCCATTTCCGATGCCTTGCGCGTGGCCACCGTCTGGGACTGCGACAGCCACCCGGTGAAGACCTTCCCGGCATCGTCGCCCTGCGGCAGGTCGCCGGCCATGCGCCGGGTGAACTCGGCGGCTTTGGCGTCAGCGTTGAGCCGCGCCTGCCAGTCGGTCCGCGCGGCGGCGCCTTTGGCGCCGAGCCCGCGCCAGGCGGCGAGGATATCGTCGGGAATCTCGAACGCCGGCGCGGTCCACCCGAGCGCCACCCGCGTCGCGGCGACTTCGTCGGCGCCAAGCGCTGCGCCGTGGACGCCATGCGTGCCCTGCTTGTGCGGCGCGCCCTTGCCGATGATCGTCCGGCACGAGATCAGCGAGGGGCGGTCGTCGGCGAGCGCGGCGTCGATCGCACGCGCCACATCGGCCACGTCGTGGCCGTCGCAATCCTCGGTGTGCCAGCCGCTCGCGCGATAGCGCCCGAGCACGTCCTCGTTGCGCGACAGCTCGGTCGAACCGTCGATGGTGATCTTGTTGTTGTCCCACAGAACCACCAGCCGGCCGAGCTTGAGATTGCCGGCAAGCCCAATCGCTTCGTGATTTATCCCTTCCATCAGGCAGCCGTCACCGGCGACCACCCAGGTGCGATGATCGACCAGCCCATCGCCGAACTCGGCGTTGAGGTGGCGTTCGGCGATCGCCATGCCGACCGCCATCGCGAAGCCCTGCCCCAGCGGGCCGGTGGTCGCCTCGACGCCGGGCAGCAGGAAGTTCTCGGGGTGCCCGGCGCACGGACTGTCGACCTGCCGGAAATTGCGGATGTCGTCGATCGTCGGCGCCGCATACCCCGTGAGATAAAGCAGCGAATACAGCAACATGGATCCGTGACCGGCGGACAGCACGAAGCGGTCGCGGTCGGGCCACCTGGGCTCGGCCGGGTCGAACCTGAGGTAGCGCGAGTAGAGCACCGAGGCGACGTCGGCCATGCCCATCGGCATCCCGGGATGCCCGCTGTTCGCCGCCTGGACGGCATCCATCGACAACGCGCGAATGGCGTTCGCCATGGGGCCCAGGCGGGCGGGATCGAGGCTCATTGCGGAAAAAAGCTCCCGTGCAGCGAAACGGCGGGGCGATTCGGTGCGCGCGTCTTTGCGGACGAGGTGCGCGGCGTCAAGCTTGCCCCCAGACCGTTTGGGATGAACGTCAGCCAACGCTTTGCAAGACCACAAACTTGCGTTAACCAAGGGCCATGACCGGGGGCGGGGCAGACAGCGCTTTGGCGCGCATCGAAGCGGCATTGCAGCGGATCGAGGCCGCAGCGCGTCAGCCGCGCGGCGGCGATCCCGCTCTGGCGGCACGGCACGAGCGTCTGCGCGCGACGGTGGCCGGGGCGATCCAACGGCTCGACGCGCTGATCTCCGAGCAGGGCCGATGAGCAACGTCAACCTGACGATCGGCGGGCGCGACTACACCGTCGCTTGCGCCGCGGGCGAGGAATCGCACGTCACCGCGCTGGGCGCGCTAATCGACCACAAGCTGCGTGAGATGGGCGGGGCCGGGCAGAGTGAATCGCGCGCGCTGCTGTTCGTCGCGCTGCTGCTGGCAGATGAGCTGCATGAGCTGCGCGCCACTCGGGCAGCCGAACGCGGCGCTACGGGCGCGCCGGACCTCATCGATGCCCAGCGGCTCACGGCGATTGCCGACCGTCTTGAAAAACTCGCCTCCACCCTTGAGGGCGCCGCCGCGAGCGCCTAGATAGGGCGCGACGGGATCTGCCCGGTGCGAGCCGAACGAACATCCCTGAGGCTATAAGCAATCCAAGGGGGCTGTCCCTGGTCGGGCCCTGGTCCGGCACACACGGTCCCCACCTGACGTGAAGGCGTCAGAGGATTTCCCGGCAACGGCCCATGGTGGGCCCGTCACCCTTCCTCCCAATGCCAGCGAGTTGCCGCGCATGGACGACAAGCCGAGCCTGCGCCGCCGCCTGCGCAAGCTGCGCCGCGAGCATGTCGCCGGCCTATCCGAGACCACCCGCGCGCTGCTATTCCTGCGTCCGCCGGCGGTGGTGTCGGCGCTCGCCGCCGAAGGAACCACTATCGGCCTCTACCATGCGACGGCCGACGAAGCGCCGACCCGCGGCTACGCCAAGTGGTTCAGCGAGCACGGGCGGCATGTTGCGCTGCCCTGGTTTGCTGCACCCGACGCGCCGATGCGCTTCCGCGCCTGGGCCGATCCTTACGCGGACGAGGGGCTCGTCCCCGGCCCATTCGGCGCGCTGCAGCCGGCTGACGATGCGCCGGAGCTCGATCCCGACGTGGTGTTCGTGCCGCTGCTCGGCTTCACCCGCCGCGGCGAACGGCTCGGCCAGGGCGGCGGCCATTACGACCGCTGGCTGGCAGCGCATCCCGGCGTGACCGCGCTTGGCCTCGGCTGGGATTGTCAGGAACTCGCGGCGATCGGCGCGGAAGCGCACGATCATCCGTTGTGCGCGGTGATCACCCCCACCTGCATCCACGAGGCGCTCCCCTGATGCGGCGCGAGCCGAGCTGGCGGATACCCTTCGGCGTGCTAGCGCTGCTCGGCGCCCTGCTCGCCTACGGCCTGGCGGTCGCCTGGCTGCTCTCGCCGGTTCTGTCGACTTGGCCGGTGCCGGCGCAGCTGGCCGTGTACGTCGTGCTCGGCGTCGTCTGGCTGCTGCCGCTCAAGCGCTTCCTGATCTGGATGGAAACCGGCCGCTGGGGCTGATGTCGAGCAGAGAAAATCCCAAGTGGCGCGAGTGACGGGACTCGAACCCGCGACCTCCGGCGTGACAGGCCGGCGCTCTAACCAACTGAGCTACACCCGCGTGTGCATGGGTGCGCGCCCTTGGGAGCCGCGCCACTAAGGCTTCGCGCCGAGGCTGTCAACCGAGCCTCGGCGCCTCTCCGGCAGGCCTCCCGTTAACCATATCTTCGCCTCTGGCTGCGATCACCGAGCCACGTTCCGCAGCGGACGCGAGGGGGAAATTCGTGGTGATCGAGAGACGCTTGGCGCAACTTGCCGGGACAATCGCGCTGGCTCTGCCGCTGCCGGCGCTCGCCGCCCCGGCGGTGGCGCTCGACAGCGCCGTGTTCGTCGAGCACGTCCAGGCTGCGCCCAACGGCATGCTGCGCTCGCTCGAGCCGGCGCGCCGCGTCGCGTCGGGGGACCGCGTGGTGACGATCGTCAGCTGGACCCGCAGCGGGCCCGGCAGCTTCACCGTGACCAACCCGCTGCCGCGCGGCCTCGAATACGAGCAAAGCGCCGAAGGCGACGAGGAGGTCTCGGCCGACGGTGGCCGCACCTGGGGCAAGCTTGGGACATTGCGGATCTCCGGACGCCTGGCGACCGCCGAGGACCTCACCCACGTCCGCTGGCACGTCACGGGCCCGCGCGCGGCAAGTCCGAGCGGGCGCATCGCCTACAGCGGGATCGTGCGCTAACTCAGCACTTCGCGTACTTCCAGTTGCGCTTCTTGCCCTCGGCGATCCATGCGACCGCCTGGTCGATCCGGCGCGCCCGCGTCGCGGCGGTCTTCGCCTCGGTGATCCACTCAAGGTACTCGCGCTTGGCTGAGTTCGAAAAGGCGCCGTAATGCGCCTGGGCCGCGGGCGTGTGGGCGAGCGCCATGGCGAACTCGTCCGGCATCGCGATCTCCGGCTTCGGCTGCTTGGGCGCGCTCTTGCGGAGCGCCGTGCCTGTCGTGGCGATGCGCTCGCGCGCCTCCCGCAACTTCACCGTCAACTCGGCGTCTGCAGGCAAGTCGGCGAGGGTCTCGATCCGTCCAAACTGGCCCATCGCGTCGCGCTCGCCCTGGCGCCCTTCGCCATGGATCATGAACGCGCAGTGCGCCTTGAACGCGGCCATCCCCGCGACGATCTTTCCGTCCACCGCGAAGTGCGGCATGCTCCACTTGATCACTTCCTCGGCCTCCGGCAGCACTGCGTGGGCCAAGTCGCGCAAGTGCTCGAGGATCGGACGGGCGAACGGTTGCGCCTTGGCGATGTAGGCATCGACGCTCGGATCCCTGGCCATCAGCGCCTCCTCAGTCGCTCAGCAGCAGCACCGGCGTTTCGAGCAGCCGCCTGACCGCCTGGACGAAGCTCGCCGCGTCCCAGCCATCGACGACGCGGTGATCGCAGCTGATCGACAAGTTCATCAGCTTGCGCTTGTCGATCCGCTCGCCGCCAAGCCCGTCGGGGATGAACATCGGCCGCTCAACGATCCGGTTGGGGCCGATGATCGCGACCTCGGGGCGATTGATCACCGGCGTGGTTGCGATCCCGCCGAGCGGACCCAGCGAGGTGATTGTCAGCGTCGAACCGGACAGCTCTGCCGGCGTGAGGCCGCCGCTGCGTGCTCCTTCGGCCAGCCGGGCGATCTCGGCCGCAAGTTGCCACAAATTCTTGTCCTGGGCGTCGCGCAGGACCGGGACCATCAGTCCGGCCTCCGTCTGTGTGGCGATGCCGAGGTGCACGGATCCGTGGCGGGTGACCATCCCGGCCTCGTCGTCGTAGCGCGCGTTGATCATCGGGAACTGCGGCAGCGCCCGGCAGATCGCCGTGATGAGCAACGGCAGCAAGGTCAGGCGGGGCTTTTTCCCGCGATTGTCGTTGAGCTGAGCCCGGAGCCACTCGAGATCGGTGACGTCGCATTCCTCGACATACGAGAAATGCGGAATGTGCCGCTTCGAGGCGGCCATGTTCTCGGCGATCCGCCGCCGCAGGCCGATGACGCGAACCTGCTGGTCCTCGCCGCGAACTCCCGCTGTGCCGTAGCCGCC
>JAEKKO010000363.1 GCA_019510335.1 Novosphingobium sp.
GCGATCCCGCTCACTACAATCGGAATTTCGCGGACGCGCTGCCCGTCTTCGACATCGTGTTCGGCACTTACCGCAAGCCTTCTCCGGGCGAATTTCCCGAAACGGGTCTTGGCCAGGACTATCCCGCGCCCCGTTCGCTGTGGGCCGCGCAAGCAGGCCCGGCGTGGCGGGGATTCAAAACACTTTGGCCGCGGTCCCGCGAGGCCGAGGCATACGAGCTCATATGAACCGGCTGCATGCCGCCTGACGATTTTGGGAGGGTTAGATGACTTCGTCGAAAATTCGGGCGGCGCTCGCCGCCGCGACTGCGCTCACCGCTTGCCCGGCCATGGCGCAGGAGCAGCCGGCTACCGGCCAGCCCACGCTCGAACAGCAGTTCCAGGATCCGCCGAACAGCGCGCGGCCGCGGGTCTGGTGGCACTGGATGAACGGCAACGTCACCGAAGACGGCATTGCCAAGGACATGGCATGGATGAAGCGCGTCGGCATCGGCGGGCTGCAGAACTTCGACGCGAACCTACAGACTACATGACGCCCGAGTGGAAGCACGCCTTCCGCTTCGCCGCGAGCGAGGCCGACCGGCTCGGACTGGAGCTGGCGATCGCCTCCTCGCCCGGCTGGTCGGAGACCGGCGGCCCGTGGGTCCCGCCCGAGGACGGGCTCAAGAAAATCGTGTGGAGCGGGACCGAGATCGTCGGCGGCAGGCGCTTCGCCGGCAAGCTTCCCTCGCCGCCGTCGGTCACCGGGCCGTTCCAGGCGATCGCCGCGGCGCCCGACATCACCGACCAGATGACCGGCGTAGCCCCGAAACCAAAGCCGGGTTACTATGCCGATGTCGCGGTGCTTGCCTTCCCCGTCGACGCCATGCCCGCGTTGCCCACACCGCGGATCGATAGCAGCGATGCCCAGAACATCCCCGCGACCGCGATGCTTGACGACGATGCCAAGACGGTGGTCGAGCTCAAGCCCGCCGTTGGCGGCAAGCTGCCGTGGCTCGAATTCAGCTACCCGCAGCCGCAGACGATCCGCTCACTGACGATGTTCATACCCGGGGCGGCGAGTATCTACAGCGAGTCCGCCATCAAGCCGACGCTCGAGGCGAGCGGCGACGGCACGACTTGGCAAAACGTCACCGACGTCGTGCTCGGCCCAATTCCGACGACCGCCAGCTTCGCGCCGATGACGGCGCGGCACTTCCGCCTGACGTTCGCGACGAAGCCGATGAACATGGCAGCGATGGGCGCGGCGGCGCCGGGGGTCGACACCTCGTTCCTGGCGAAGATGTACGCCGGACTGGGAGGCGCCACGGCGCTGAAGATCGCGGAGCTGCGCCTCTCGCCGGAGCCGCAAGTCGATCGGTTCGAGGCCAAGGCCGGATTCCAGCTCGTCCGCGACTATTATGCGCTGAGCCAGGGCGTGCCCGACACCGCCGGCGTGGCGCCGAGCCACGTGCTCGACCTCACTTCCCGCTTGCGCCCTGACGGCACGCTCGACTGGGCGCCGCCGAAAGGCCGCTGGCGCGTGGTGCGGATCGGCTCGTCGCTGCTCGGCACGACCAATCACCCCGCCCCCGCCGAGGCGACCGGGCTCGAAGTCGACAAGTTCGATGGCCCAGCGGTGCGTCGGTACATCGATCACTATCTGGGGATGTACCGCGACACCGTCGGTCCGGGGCTGATCGGCGCCCATGGCGTGCGCGCATTGCTCACCGACAGCATCGAAGTCGGCGCGGCCAACTGGACGCCGCAGATGCTC
>JAEKKO010000152.1 GCA_019510335.1 Novosphingobium sp.
GATCGCCGCGCTGATCGCCGCGGCCGAGGCCGGCAAGTCGGTGACCGCGGTGGTCGAGCTCAAGGCGCGCTTCGACGAGGAGCAGAACCTGCTGTGGGCCGCCCAGCTGGAACGGGCCGGGGTCCAGGTGATCTACGGTTTCGTCGACTGGAAGACGCACGCCAAAGTCTCGATCGTCGTGCGCCGGGAAGAAGGCCAATACCGGACTTACTGCCACTTCGGCACCGGCAACTATCATCCGGTGACGGCGCGGATCTACACCGACCTCAGCTACTTCACCGCCGACCCGCGGATGGGCCGCGACGCCGGACGGCTGTTCAATTTCATCACCGGCTACGTCGAGCCGCGGCGGACCGAGCTGATCGCGGTCTCGCCGCTCGGGCTGCGGGAACGCCTCTACGAATGCATCGACGGCGAGATTGCCCGGGCGGAGACCGGGCGCCCCGCGGCGATCTGGGCCAAGCTCAACGCGCTGACCGATCCCGATCTGATCGACCGGCTCTACGCCGCGAGCGCGGCCGGCGTCGAGGTCAGCCTGGTGGTGCGCGGCGTCTGCTGCTTGCGCCCCGGGGTCGAGGGGTTGTCGGAAAACATCCGCGTCAAATCGATCATCGGCCGATTCCTCGAGCACGGCCGCATCTGGGCGTTCGCCGGCGGCGCCGTGTTGCCGAGCGCCCGCGCCAAGGTGTTCATCACGTCGGCCGACGGGATGAGCCGCAACTTCGATCGTCGGGTAGAAGTGCTGGTCCCGATCGGCAATCCGACCGTGCACGACCAGGTGCTCGACCAGGTCATGCTCGCCAACCTGCTCGACACCGAGCAGAGCTGGTCGCTCGGCGCGGACGGGCGCTATCGCCGCCTCGGCAAGGGTGAGGCGCCGTTCAACGTCCATGAGTACTTCATGACCAATCCATCGCTCTCCGGACGCGGTGCGGCCCTCTCCAGCGGGCGCAAGGTGCCCAAGCTCTCGCTCCGCCGTGGCGGCGCCTGAGCTGCGCGAGCTGCTGGCGATGTCCCGAACCCGCGCCGTCATCGACATCGGCTCGAACACGGTCCGCCTGGTGATCTACGGCGAGCCGCTGCGCGCGCCGACCGTGCTGCTCAACGAAAAAGTCACCGCCCGGCTCGGCCGCGGCGTCGCCGAAACCGGGATGCTCGCCGACACGGCGATGCACGCCGCGCTCAAGGCGCTCGCCCGCTTCGGAGCGCTGGTCCGCCTGAAGGGGATCACGGAAGTCCATACCGTCGCCACCGCCGCGGTGCGCGAAGCGCAGAACGGTAGCGAGTTCCTCGCCGCGGTGGGCCGGCTCGGGCTCGACCCGCGGCTGCTCTCGGGCGAGGAGGAGGCCGCAGCCAGCGCCACCGGCGTCATCGCCGCGTTCCCGGGCGCGCGGGGCACGGTCGCCGATCTCGGCGGTGGCAGCCTCGAGCTGATGTGCGTCGGCAACGAGGCGTGCGGCCCGGGGATCACGCTGCCGGTCGGCACGTTGCGCCTGCCGGAATGGCGCGCGGCGGGCCCCGAAGCGTTCGCCCGGCGTGTCCACCAGGGCTTGCGCACCGGCAAGTGGCGGGCGCCCGCGGGCGAGACCCTCTACCTCGTCGGCGGGGCGCACCGGGCGCTGGCGAGCCTGTCGCTGCATCGGCTCGACTGGCCCGACGACGACCCTCACGGCTTCGAGATGTCAGGCGAGGCGGCAGCCAAGTTGTGCCGGAGCGTGGCCCGCGGCAAAGTTCCGGTCTCTGTGCCAGGCGTCTCCAATTCCCGCCTCGCCGCGCTGCCCAATACCGCGGCGCTGCTCGCCGTACTGCTGCGGGAGCTGGCTGCGGGAGCTGGGCCCGGCGCGGATCGTGTTCTCGTCGTGGGGCTTGCGCGAGGGGCTGCTCCACGCCGGGCTCGATCCGGCGACCCGCAGCCAAGACCCGCTGCTCGCCGGCGTCGCCGCGTTCGCCGAGGTGTTCGGCGTTTCCGCGGCGACCGCGCTCAAGCTCGCCGGGTGGACCGCTCCGGCCAACCCACCGAACGGCACCGGCAGCGAAGCGCTGCGCCTCGCCTCGACGATGCTGGCATTGGCGAGCCAGGCGAGCGAGCCGAACTTGCGCGCCGACGAGGCCGTGACCTGGGCGCTGCGCAAGCGCTGGATCGGGATCAGCGCCACGGAGCGGGCGATCATGGCGGCGGCGGTGCTCGGCAACACCGGCCGCAAGGACCTGCCTTCGGTACTCGCCCGCCTCGCCCCCGAGGCGTTGCTGCGCGAAGCGTTCGCCTGGGGGCTGGCGTTGCGCTTGTGCCGACGGCTGACCTCGCTGCTCGACGCGGTGCTGGCCGGCACCGCGCTGAGCGTCGCGGACGGCGATCTGCGGCTGACCCTCGATGGCGGCCTCGCGGTCCTCTTCACCGACCCGATCGAGCGCGATTTGAAGGCCTTGGCCGAGTGGCTCGGGCTGACGCCGGTGGTCGACAGGAATGGCGCTTTGCCATAGCGAAAGGGCGATGACCGCGACCCCGCAGCGCGCCTGGGACGAAGACAGCGAGGCCTTGTTCGCCTGCGCGAGAGCCGGCGGGGCGCTGTGCACGGTGATCGGCATCGAGGGCAGCTGGTCGCGCCGGCTCGGCGCTCAGTTGGCGGTGCTGCCCGACGGATCGGTGCGCGGCTCGCTCGCCGACGGCTGCCTTGAGCGCGGGCTCGCCGCCGAAGCGGCCAAGGGCGGGGCGGCGCGGACTTTGCGCCTGGGTCGCGGCTCGCCATACATCGACATTCGCCTGCCGTGCGGCAGCGGCATCGACGTGGTGGTCGATCCGTCGCCGAATCGCGACGCGCTGGCCGAGGCCGTCGCCCGGCTCGAGCGGCGTGAGCCGGCGAGCCTGGCCGTGCCGCGCGCAGGCGCCGCGCCGTTCGTGCGCCGCTACGTCCCGGCGCTGCGGCTGGTGGTGCTCGGCAGCGGCCCGGAAGTCGAGGCGCTGGCCGAGCTGGCGGCCGCGCTCGGCATCGCCTGCGAAGTCGGCCGGCCGCTCGGCGAGCCCGGCGGCACGCTGGCGCTAGGGCGCGCGCCGGAGATTGCGCTCGACCGCTGGACCGCGGTCGCGGTGCTGTTCCACGACCACGAGTGGGAAATGGGCATCCTGCCGTGGGCGCTCGGTGAAGCAGCGTTCTACGTCGGCGCGCAAGGCGGCGCGTCGGCGCGCGAGCAGCGCCGCGCGAGCCTGGTCGCGAGCGGAGTCAGTGAGGCCGAGCTGGCCCGCTTGGTCAGCCCGATCGGGGCAGTCGGCGGGGCGCGCACGCCGGGCGCGCTGGCGCTGTCGATCCTCACCGACGTCGTTTTCCGTTTCGAGGCGTTGAGGGGCTCCGGGCGGGGGTTCGCCGCGCACGATGTCGCCTTCGCGCTGCTGGCCGCCGGGCACTCGCAGCGGTTCGGAGACGATGACAAGCTGGCGCAGGAGTTTGGCGGGACCACGCTCGGCCTCTACACCGCCGGGCATGGCGCGGGCCGCCCGTTCGCCGCGCATCTGGTAGTGACGCCGCCCGGATCGAGGCTCGATTATGCTTCGCTCGGGTATCGGGCGCTGGCGGCGCCTGCTGATGCCGAGATGGCCGATTCGCTGCGCGTCGCGGTTGCGGCCGCGCATGAGCTCGGTGTCGAGGCGCTGCTTGTCGCGCTTGGCGACGTGCCGTTCGCGGATGGAGCGCACCTCACCCGGCTGCTCGACGCGGCCGAGGGGCCCGACGGTCCGCCATTGTTCACCCGCGGACCCGACGGCGTGCTCCAACCGCCCGCGCTGATCCCGGCGCGGTGGTTCCCGGTGCTGCTCGAGCAGCACGGCGACCGTGGCGCCCGTGCTTTGCGCGCTGGTGCGGCGGCGCTCGATGCCGACGCGGCGACGCTGGCCGACATCGACACGCCCGAGCAGTTAGCGCGGGCAAGGGCGATGCTGGCCAAGGCCGCGGCCGTCGGCTAATCGGCCCGATGCAAGGGGGAAGCCATGGCTGACACGATCCTCGTCCTCAACGGGCCCAACCTCAACCTGCTCGGCGAGCGCGAGCCGGAGATCTACGGGCGCGAGACGCTCGCCGAGGTCGAGGCATTGTGCCGGCGCGAGGCCGAGGCGGCGGGGCTGGCGATCGACTTCCGCCAGACCAACGCCGAGCACGATATGGTCGAGTGGATCCAGCAGGGCCGCAAGGGGCTGGCCGGGATCGTCATCAACCCGGCCGGCTTCAGCTACGCCGCTTACCCGGTGCTCGATGCGCTCAAGCTGGTCGACTGTCCTGTGATCGAGGTCCACATCTCGAACATCCACCGCCGCGAGGCAGCGTGGCGGGCCAAGTCGATCATGACCCAGGTGGCGACGGGGATCATCTCCGGGCTCGGCGTCAACGGCTATGCCCTGGCCGTACGGCACCTCGCATCGGTCCGGCAGGGAACTCGCTGAACTCCTGTTCAGGGCGCTTGCGAAGCGCCGCGGCTTGCCACATCCTGCGCTGAAAAGAGCGGGAGAAGGGCGATGGGGTCAGGTCGGTTCACACGACGCGAGTCGATGATCGGCGGGGTAATGGGCGGGGCGTTTTTGACGCTCCCGCTGGCCGTGCTTGCAGCCGAGGGCACGCCGACCACGCCGGTCGCCACCTCCGCCGGGCGCATCCGCGGCTTGCGCAGCGGCGGCGTCTCGCGCTTTCTCGGCGTCCGCTACGGCGCCGACACGCGACCGCGGCGGTTCCTCCCGCCAGTCCCGCCGCAGCCGTGGAGCGGGATGCGCGACTGCTTGGTGATGGGCTCGCAAGCCGTGCAGGGGGTGGTCGGCGGCCGTCCCGAAACCGCGGTCGACATGAACTCCGAATTCACGAAGCGCGTCCTCGCCACATTCAAGGCGACGATGGAACCCGGCCCCGGCAGCGAGGACTGCCTGTTCCTCAACGTCTGGACCCCCGAAGCGTCGCCGCGCGGGCGGCGGCCGGTGATGGTCTGGCTTCACGGCGGCGGGTTCGCGATCGGCTCGGCCGGCGACGCCCAGTACGACGGCGCGGCGCTGGCGCGAAAGGGCGGCGTCGTCGTCGTCACGCTCAACCACCGGCTCAACGCACTCGGCTATCTCTACCTTGGCGCGCTCGACCCGCTGTTCGCGGATTCGGGCAACTCCGGCACGCTCGACCAGGTCCTCGCGCTCGAGTGGGTGCGCGACAACATCGCCGCGTTCGGCGGTGATCCCGGCAACGTCACGATCTTCGGCCAGAGCGGCGGCGGGGCGAAGGTCAGCGCCATGCTCACCGTGCCGCGCGCCCACGGGCTGTTCCGCCGGGCGATCATCGAGAGCGGCCCAGGGCTCAGGATGGCCGAGCGCGCCGATGCCGCCGCCGTCGCCGAGCGGACGCTGGCCAAGCTCAGCCTCGCGCCGGGTGACGTTCGCAAGCTGCAGACGCTGGACGTACAGGCGGTGGTCCGCGCCTCGGCCGAGGCGGCGGCGGAGACGCGCTCGCCGCGGGCGCTGTCGCCGGTGGTCGATGGCCGCACGCTGCCGAGCCACCCGTTCGACCCGGCCGCGCCGGCGATCTCGCGCGACGTGCCGCTGATCGTCGGCACCAACAAGGACGAGGGGACGCTGTTCCTTGCCGCCGATCCGGGATTCGGCAAGATGACCGCCGACGAGGCCAAGGCGCGCTTCGTACGGATCCTCGGGCCGCGTGGCGAGGCGGCGTTCGAGGCCTATCGCGCGGCGCATCCCAGCGACCCGCCGACTTACTGGGTCAGCGCGCTGATGAGCGACGTGCCGACCCGGATGGATTCGATCCGCATCGCCGAGCGCAAGGCCGCGCAGCACGGCGCGCCCGTGTTCATGTACCGCTTCGACTGGACGATGCCGACGCTCGGCGGGGTCATGCGCACGCCGCACGGGCTCGAGGTGCCGCTGGTGTTCGACAACCCCGACAAGGCCCCGCTGCTGCTCGGCACCGGGCCCGAGCCGCGGCACCTGGCCGACGTGTTTTCGCAGGCGTGGATCGACTTCGCCCGCAACGGCGATCCCTCGCAGCCGGGGCTGGCGTGGCCGTCGTACGACCCGGTGCGGCGGCTGACGATGATCTTCGACGTCCATAGCCACGTCGTGTCGGACCCCGACGCCGCCTTGCGCCGCTTCTGGGAGGCGTGAGCCTCGCGGGCGCCCACCCGCTTGCGGGGAACCGTGGCCGCCGCCGCTGGTTGGCGGAGGTACCCCGGAAGGAGCGCGCGCGTGGCCCACTGCCAGGACATCTTCGATCGGCTCAAGGCCGATCACCGGCGCCAACGGGCGCTGCTCGACCGGCTCGGTGGCGACGCCGAGCCGGGCTCCGAACGCCGTGAGCTGTTCGAAGCGTTCACCTTCGAGGCCAAGGCTCACGCCGCGGCCGAGGAGCAGGCGCTCTATTCGACGATCCTGCGCAAGCCGGCGCTGACCGCTTGCGGGCGCCATTCCGTGGCCGAGCATCGCCAGATCGAGGAATTGCTCAACGACCTTGCCGCGACGGACCCCGGTGATGCCCGATGGCTTTCCAAGTTCCGCCAGCTCGATCAGCGCTACCGACACCACATAGACGAGGAGGAAACCGAGATGTTCCCCCGCTTCGACGAAGTTCTCACTGACGAGGACGCGATCTACATGCGCCAGGTGTTCGAGCGCCGCAAACCGATCGAGACCATCAAGGCCGAGATCACCCCGGAACCGCTCGAGCAAGCGGAGGAGAGTTGACGCGCGGGACGGCCACGCGTCTTAACGCGGCCGCAACAGGGGAGAGAGTCCAGCGATGAGCAGCCTAGTCGGACCCGACGAAGACGATCCGCGGGGCAAGCCCGCGGTGCCCGAGGACGTGCAGGAAGCGATCCGCACCCTGATCCGCTGGGCCGGCGACGATCCCAGCCGCGAGGGTCTGGTCGACACGCCCAAGCGGGTCGCCCGGGCGTGGAAGGAATACTGCCTCGGCTACGGCGAGGACCCGGCGCTCCACCTCAGCCGGATGTTCGAGGAAGTCGGCGGCTACAACGAGGTCGTGCTGCTCAAGGACATCCCGTTCCAGTCGCACTGCGAGCACCACATGGCGCCGATCATCGGCAAGGCGGCGATCGCCTACCTGCCGCGCGACCGCGTCGTCGGGATTTCAAAACTCGCCCGCGTGCTCCACGGCTTCGCCCGCCGTCTGCAGATCCAGGAGCGCCTGACCGCCGAGGTCGCGCAGTGCATCTGGGACAACCTCCGGCCGCAAGGCGTGGCGGTGGTGATCGACGCCAGCCACTCGTGCATGACCGCCCGCGGCGTGCGCACGCCGGGGGTGACGATGGTCACCAGCCGGATGATGGGCGTGTTCCTCGAGGATGAACGGAGCCGCAGCGAAGTGCTGAAGCTGATGGGGG
>JAEKKO010000153.1 GCA_019510335.1 Novosphingobium sp.
TCGAGTTCCAGACGTTGGTCGAATCCTTCGACTTGGTCTGCAGCAGCTTTTCCAGGTACGGGTTCTTGACCACGAAGCTGCCCGACAGCGTCTTGTGGGTGTAGATGTTCGCCGGGATCGGCTCGATGCAGGCGCTGGTCCCGCCGCAGATGATGCTGATCGACGCGGTCGGCGCGATCGCCATCTTGCAACTGAAGCGCTGCATCACCCCCATGTCCTCGGCGTCGGGGCAGGCCCCGCGCTCCTGCGCCAGCATCAGCGACGCCTCGTCGGCCTTGGCCGCGACGTGGCGGAACATCTTGAGGTTCCACGCCTTGGCCATCGCGCTCTCGAAGGCGATGCCCTTCTGCTGGAGGAACGAGTGGAACCCCATCACCCCCATGCCGACACTGCGCTCGCGCATCGCCGAGTACTTGGCGCGGGCCATCTCGTCCGGCGCGCGGTCGATGTAGTCCTGCAGCACGTTGTCGAGGAAGCGCAGCACGTCCTCGATGAACAGCTTGTCGTCGGCCCACTCGTCCCACGTCTCGAGGTTGAGCGAGGACAGGCAGCAGACCGCGGTGCGGTCGTTGCCGAGGTGGTCGCGACCCGTGGGCAGGGTGATCTCGCTGCACAAGTTCGAGGTCGAGACCTTGAGCCCGAGCTCACGGTGGTGGGCCGGCATCATCCGGTTCACCGTGTCTGAGAAGACGATGTACGGCTCGCCGGTGGCGAGGCGGGTCTCGACCAGCTTCTGGAACAGCGCCCGCGCATCGACCGTGGCCCGCACGGAGCCGTCCTTGGGGCTGCGCAGCGCGAATTCGGCGCCGTCGCGCACCGCCTGCATGAACGCATCGGTGACCAGCACGCCGTGGTGGAGGTTGAGCGCCTTGCGGTTGAAGTCGCCGCTCGGCTTGCGGATCTCGAGGAACTCCTCGATCTCGGGGTGCGAGACGTCGAGGTAGCAGGCGGCCGAGCCGCGCCGCAGCGAGCCCTGGCTGATCGCCAGCGTCAGTGAATCCATCACCCGCACGAACGGGATGATCCCGCTGGTCTTGCCATTCAAGCCGACCGGCTCGCCGATGCCGCGGACCTTGCCCCAGTAGGTGCCGATCCCACCGCCACGCGAGGCCAGCCAGACGTTCTCGTTCCAGGTGCCGACGATCCCCTCGAGGCTGTCCTCCACCGAATTGAGGTAGCACGAGATCGGCAGCCCGCGCCCGGTGCCGCCGTTCGACAGCACTGGGGTCGCCGGCATGAACCACAGCTTGGAGATGTAGTCGTAGAGCCGCTGGGCGTGATCGGAATCGTCGGCGTAAGCGTCAGCGACGCGGGCGAACAAGTCTTGGTAGGATTCGCCGGGCAACAGATAGCGGTCGTCGAGGGTTTCCTTGCCGAAGTCGGTCAGCAGCGCATCGCGCGACGAATCCGTGACGACGGTGAAGCGCCGGTCACGGATCGCCTTGGAATCGTCCTTGGCCGCGCTGGCGACGGCCGCCGCCGCGCCGGCGAGCGCCTGCGCGCCAATCCCGGCAACCAGCTCGGCCGAGCCCCTGTCTGCTGCATCCGCGCTCTTGCTCATCGCCACTGCCGGGCCGTTGCCCGCCTCCTTGACCGCCGGACGGACCGCCGCCGGGGCGTCCGCCTGGAACAGCTCGCCGGTGCCGCCGTCCCGGCCGGCATCCATCCCCTGGGGCTCGTCACCGCTTCTGAAATCCATGCCTCGACCCCCTGTCCTGAAAACCAAACACCCCGAATACCAACACTTGCCGCACCCTTCGCGTTCCCCATCCGTTCGACTCTTGCGGGCGGCTGCCCAGTCTAGCAGGACGGGAGAACGAAAGGGGAAAAACTTATCCCCGTTTCATCCCCAGCCGCTTCCCAGATGGGATTGCGGCGCGGTTGTTGCGAGCCTTGCGGCTGGCCGGGTGAAATCTAGGTCTTGAGGCCCCCTGTTGCTCCCGACCACTAGCGATAGTGCCCGATCCGCGAATCGAGGCAAGAGGGTAAACCCCAAGGAAACCATCGTCGGCTCTGCCGGCGAGCCCCGGAAGCCAATGCTGCGCCGCAGCGACGCGCGCCGCATGCTCACCTCGCGCGCTGCGCAAGGGGGAAAATGCGGCGGCCGAAGTTTATTTTGCGGGGGGCACGAGGTTGTTGAAAAGTGGGGTGGGGAAGAGCCGAGAGGTGAAGGGCGGCGACGGCTGCTTTCCAACCATTGCGGACGTTCGCCTCCAACGATGTGGGCGCTCAGCCCGTCTGGAAGTGAGGAGTCCGGGGGCCACGTTGTCCCAGCGGCTTGCGACGCGGAAGGCATTCTCGTGTTGGAACCACCGTCTTCTTACGTCGTTTGTAAGGACCCCGAGAAGCAGTCGGATTGACTGACCGCAATGGAGGTATGACATGACAAAGTTTCATACTGCGCTCGCGCTAGGTTCCGCTCTCGCTGTTGCCGTCGCAACTTCGATGACGCCCACGATTGCCAGCGCCAAAGTTGTCCAAAGAACCTATGTCGCCTGCAATCAGTACGGAGATTGCTGGCGGGTACATCGACTGTATGCCTACGGCAAGGACGCGCCAATCACCTACTACAAATCCGATTGGTACGTAGCCCACCAGAATGATGCGCATATTCGCTGGCTGCCCGACCCGACCGATGACCGTGGATATTACCTTGAGGATAGAACTTGGCACGAGGATCCCGGTGCTCGCGCCTTGAAGGGCGGCACTCTTGGTGCAGGCCTTGGTGCGGCGGTCGGATGTCTCGTAACGCTTCCGATCGGCTGCGGGCCCGGCGCCGCGGTCGGCGCGGCCGTGGGTGGCGGCACCGGCGCTGTCGCCGGCGCGGCCACGACGCCGCAAAATTAGCGTCACTGGCCGACCATTTGTGGGCGCTCGGCAGTCGACCGGGCGCCTGCACGGCCCCTTGGAGCGCGGCCTAACAAGCAGGGCTGGTCGGAGCTGTCGATCGGCTCGGCCACCTACAGCTGGTCGGCCTGCCCGATCCCCCCGCGCCAGTGGTTCGTCACCCTTTCGGCGGCGTATTGAGGGAGCGGGGCTGCCCCACGGGCGCCCTCACCCCAAATCCACCACCGCCTCCCCTGCCCTCTCCTTCGGGCACGGCGCGCGTAGCCGCAGCAGGCTGATCCCCGCCGCGACCGCCGCGGCCGCCGCGGCGCCGCGCAGCAGGTCGGCGCTGGCCGAGACGCCGAGCCAGTGGAAGCCCGAGGCGACGGCGACCGCGCCGGTGGTCTGGCCGAGCAGCCGGGCGGTCGCCAGCATCCCGCCGGCCGCGCCCGAGCGCTGGCGCGGGGCGACGCTGATCATCGTCCGGTTGTTGGGCGACTGGAACAGCCCGAAGCCGACCCCACACAGCGCCATCCGCCAGACGATCGCCACGGTCGAAGGATGCGGCCCCATCGCCGACAGCGCGAATATTCCGGCGGCGAGGATCGCCAGGCCGATGCCGCCGAGCAGGCCGGCCGGGTAGCGATCCGCCAGCCGCCCCGACCACGGCCCGACGCAGCCGACCGCCAGCGGCCAGGGCGTCATCAGCAGCCCCGAGCGGACGACGCTCAGCCCCATCACGCTCTGCAGCAGGAACGGGATCGTCACGAACGCCAGCATCTGCGCAGTGAACGAGATCACCGAGGTGACGATCGACAGGGAGAAGATCGGGATGCGCAGCAAGTCGAGCGGGAACAGCGGCGCAGGCTTGGACCACTCGCGGTGGACCAGGGCCACGCCAAAGGCGATTCCCCCGACGATCAGGCCGAGCCCGCTTGCCGATCCGGTGCGGGCGAAGGATTCGCCGCCGAACACGATCAGCGCGAGCATCAGCGCACTGAGCAGGGCCGCGGGGTAGTCGGGCCGGCGGCCGTGCCCGCCGCTGTGCGGCAGGCAGCGGTGCCCGAACAAGTAGGCGGCGAGGCCCAGCGGCACATTGATCGCGAACAGCCATGGCCAGCTCGCAAAACTGAGGATCAGCGAGGCCAGGGTCGGACCGATCGCCGCCGAGACCGACAGCACCAGCGCGTTGTAGCCCATCCCCCGCCCGAGCATGTTCGAGGGGTAGATCGCCCGGACCAGGGCGGAGTTCATGCTCATGATCCCGGCCGCGCCGATGCCCTGGAACATCCGCGCGGCGATCAGCATCGCCAGGCTCCTGGCCAGTGCGCAGGCCAGCGAACCGGCGATGAACACCCCCAGCGCGGGCAGGTAGACCCGGGCGTGGCCGATGCGGTCGCCCATCGCGGCGAGCGGCAGCAGCAGCACGGTGATCGCCAGCTGGTAAGCGTTGATCACCCAGATCGAGGTCGCCGGCGGGGCGTGGAGCTGATGGGCGATGGTCGGCAGGGCGATGTTGGCGATGGCGCTGTCGAGCACCGCCATGGCGATCGCCAGCCACACCGTGATCGCCGCGTAATAGCGCCGGGGGAGCGGCAGCCCGTCCGCTTCGTCGTGCCGCGCCGCCGCGATCGGCTCGTATTTCACCGCGCTGGTCCTTTTCTGCTCGGCACGGGCGGGAGTGCCGTCTGCTCGTAACTGCCGAAGCGGCGGGCAGTTTCCCCGCCAGCGGCGAGCCGTGACCGACCCGCTTCAGATCGCCGGGCGGTAGCCGGGCCGGCGCAGCGTCAGCATGTAGCGGGCGAGGTCGTCGATCTCGGCGCGGTCGACGGTGAAGTTCATCGCGTCGGGGAAGTTGTGCGAGTTGCGCAGGAACCGGCGCAGCGTCGCGCGGGTCAAGCCCGGGGTGTTGACCACCGCCTCGAATGGCGGCGAGGCCGGATTGGGCGAGAGCGCGCCGGCGGTGACGCCGTGGCAGCCGGCGCAATGCACTTGCGCGAAGGCGAAGCCCCGCCTGACGGGCGCGGCGAGGACCGGCTTGTGGCGGTGTGCTGCGGCGCTGGCGGAAGCACCGAGCGCGAGCGCGACGGCGGCGAAGCTAGCCAGCGCGATGGTCAATCTCCGCGTCATCATGCCTCACCCTCCCAGCGCAGCTCGATCCCGGCGAGGTCGCGCTCTTCGGTCAGCCGGAGGTTGACCCCGACCCAGTTGCACTCGTGGACGGCGCCGCAATGGCAGGAAAGTTCGAGCATGGGGCGTGGTATCAAGCGGGCGCGGGGCTGTCAGCCGCGTTTGCGGAGGCGCACCCTCCATTGCCCCTCCGCCCCGCCCTCGCTAGCGTGGCTATTGGGACGCCGCTCGGAGAGGACCACGCATGATCAACCTCGTTGCTTCCGCGATCGGCGGGCTCATCATCGGCGCGCTGGCGCGGTTCTTCTATCCCGGGCACGTCCACCTGAGCCTGATCGGGACGATGCTGCTGGGCCTGGCCGGCTCGCTCCTCGCCGGGCTCGTCACCACCCGCGGACGGGGCGATCTCAACCGCGCCGGCTGCCTCGCGTCGGTGCTCGGGGCGATCCTGTTGATCTTCATCGCCCGCCAGCTCGGCTGGCATTTCTGAGCGCGGCTCGGTCCGCTCATCTCCATAGGAATCTGCTCCGACCGGCGCTAATGTGACGACCTGACGCACGCGGGAGGCGGGCATGATCTTCGAGCAGATCGTGACGGGCGGCTGCCAATCCTATCTCGTCGCGTGCGAGGCCAGCCGCGCCGCGGTGCTGATCGATCCCGAGCTGTCGCAGATCGACCGCTACCTCGGCCTCGCCCACCAGCAGGGCGTGACCATCCGCTA
>JAEKKO010000154.1 GCA_019510335.1 Novosphingobium sp.
AGCGCCCGTGGATCCGGGAAGTTCTGCTCGACATCGGCGGTCAGGATGCGCTTGTCGAGATAGCCCGCCGCCATGCGGACGGTGTTCTCGACCACCGCGCGCGGGAGGATGTGCGTGGTGCACATCCGCTCGACGCACTCCTGCATGTAGACGTTGTCGGGCGCCATCAGGCGCTGGCCGAGCTCGACCAGGAAATCCATGATCTCGGCCAGCGGCACGTTGAGCAGCGGCGGCACCTCGGTCCGCGGATGGACCACCTTGTCGAGCGGAAGCCGCGGGGTCCCGAAGGTCACCCCGAGGTCGCGTGAGCGCTGGGTGACCTCGTTGCCCTCGATCACCTCGCCGCGGATGAAGAACGGCGCAGAGACGATGGCTTCGGCGGCGTCGGCCGAAGCCGGCTTGAGTTCGGTAATCGTGTTCATGACGCACCTCGCACGTAAGCATCCACGGTTCCGGCGCAGCCGATCTTGTCGTCACCTTCGAGGTCGGCGTAGCGCTGGATGTCGTCGCGCACGCTCGGACCGCGGTGGCCGCACGCACACGTGCCGAACTCGATCGCGATCTTGTCGCCGCTGATCACCCCGCCCCAGCGGCCATCGATCGACAGGTCGAAGAACGCGGCGCGACCTTCGACCTCGCCCTTGCCCATCGGCAGCAGGGCGTCGCCGTCCTTGTTGAGCAGCATCGGCACGACCCACGGCGGGATGTGATAGCGGTTGCCCTTCTGGCAGCGCGGCATCCCCGAGTGGAGCTCCTGCATGCTGTAGTTCTGATAGTTCCGCTCGGGGCGGATGTTGAATGTCTCATAGACGAACTCGCGGTAGTCGTCAGGCAGCTTGGCGCGCTTGAGCCCGCCGCCGACGTAGATCGAGTTCTCCGGATTGAAGTCCTTGCCGCTGTAGCCGAGCGCCCGCACGGCAACGGCGACGTCGTAGAGCCCCTTCCACAAGCCGGTGATGTGGATCTTCTTGGCGCGCGCCTCGACCAGCGCCTGCGCGGTGATTCCGACGGCGTCGTCGACGGCCTTCTGGCGCGCCGCCGAAGTCGCTTCCATGTCCTCAATCTCGGACGGGGTTGCCGTGCCCTCGGCGATCTTCTTGCGCAGCACGACCATCTTGGTCAGGTCGCCGACGGTGATCGGCGGGACCGGGTAGGCGAACCGCTCGGAGTTCGGGTCCTGCAGCTTCGCCGTGTAAGCCTCGCCCGTGGCGTGGTTTCGGGGCGTATAGGCGACGGGCGCCATGCCGAACATCTGCCGGTCGCGATCGAGCGTGGTGCCCGAGCCCCAGGCATAAGCCTGCGGGGCTTCGCGCTTGACCCACTCCATGTCCTTGGCCGAGGCGACGAGCATTGCCGACTTGCCGGTGGTGCCGCTCGAGCAGGAGACGAAGAAGCCTTCGCGCTCGAGGTTGGCCAACCAGCCGTCGACGTCAGGCGCGTCCTTCACCTTGTCGACCGGCACGCGGTAGGACGAAACCGTGTCGAGCCATTTGGACATGCGATCCCAGCGCTGGTCCATCAGGAAACTCTCGGGGTAGCTCTTGTAAGCGGTGTGCGGGAACAGCAGCTGGACCGCGTCATCGAGGCTGCCGATTTCCTCAAGGCCGGCCTCTTCCGCGCGGTGGCGGAGCAGCTTGATCTGGTCCTTCCGCTGCTGAAATCGCTCGTTCATCGCCGCGATCTGCGCCTCGCGGAGCTCCGCGTAAGGAATGTCGTAGCGATCGTTCGAGTCGACCAGGCTGGTCAGCTTCTCGACCGCGGTCGATTCAAGGACAGTAGCCATCACAATCTCCCAACTGCGACTCGCCTATTAATGGCAACTCGTGCGTATCATTATGCTCCTTTCGCCGAGCGGCGCAAGCGTGTCGCCGAATTTTTTCAGCCGACCCCACGGACGTACGCATCGACCGTGCCCGAGCAGGCGATCTTGTCGTCGCCCTGAATGTCCGCGTAGCGAGCGATGTCGTCACGCACGCTCGGGCCATTGTAGCCGCAGGCGCAGGGGGCGAAGCTGAGCGAAATCCTGTCGCCCGAGATGACCCCGCCCCACCGCCCGTCGAGCGCGAGATCGAAGAACGCGGCGCGGCCTTCGACCTCGTCGCCGCTGCGCTCGACCAGCGCCTCGCCGTCGCGATCGAGCACCAGCGGCACCAGCCACGGCGGCACGTGATAGCGGCCGCCGACCTGGCACCGCGGCATGCTCGTGTTGATCTCCTGCATGCCGTACATTTGGTAGACCCGCTCGGGCCGGATGTTGAACGTGTCGAACACGAACTCGCGATAATTGGGCGGAAGCTGCGCCCCCTTGAGGCCGCCACCGATGAAGCAGGTGTTATCGGCGTGGAAGTCGTCGCCCGAGTAGCCCATCGCCCGCACGGTCTCGGCGATCTTGTAGATCGAGGCCCACATGCCGAGGATGTAGAGCTTCTCCTTCCGTGCGGCGACGAGCGCCTGGGCGCTGGTCGGGACCGCCCGATCGACCGCCTCCTGCCGCTCCGCGGAGGTCATTTCGAATGCAGCGAGCTCCTGCGGCAGGGCCGTGCCGTCGGCGATCTTCTTGCGCAAGGTGATCATCTTGGTGATCGAGCCGACGGTGATCGGCGGGACCGGATAGCGGAACGGCTCTTTCCCGGGCTTGCCGAACGCCTCGTGCAGCGCGTGGCGGATGATCAGGTTGCGCGGCACCGCGGCCGTGGGGGAAATGCTGAAGATCAGCCGGTCCCGGGCCGGCGCGACGCCCGAGCCCCACGAAAATGCGTGAACGCTCTCCAACGCCACCCACTCCATGTCTTTGGCCGACGCGATCAGCATCGCCGCCTTGCCGGTGGTGCCGCTCGAGCACGAAACGAAGTGGCCCGCTGCCTCTAGCCGAGCGATCCACTCGTCGATATCGGTGATATCGCCGTTTTCGATCGGCGCGATTTGGTACGGCGAGATCGTGCCCAGCCACCGTGCCAGCCGGTCCCAGCGCTGCTCGATTAGGAAGCTTTCGGGGTAGCTCTTGTAGGCGGTGTGCGGGAACAGCAGCGGAACGACGTCCGCGAGGGAGCCGATGCTCGTCACCCCGGCATCGGCCGCGCGGTGGCCAAGCAATTTGATCCGGTCCTTGCGCTCATCGAAGCGCTCGCCGATCGCATCGAGCTGGGCCTGGCGAAGGTCGGCGTGGGGGATGTTGTAGCCCCCGGGCCGGGTGACGTAATCGGTCAGCCGCTCGACCGCTGCGCCCATCGTCTCTCTCCTCGGTTGTGTTGCCGAAGGTCTACCGCTAGAATGGCAACTCGTACGTTTCGTTATTCTCGATTCCCCACGCGTCGGCAAGCATTATGCCATAGGTGATGACCATGGACGCCATGACAATGCCGCTACGGCCGCGCGCCGGCCGCCCGACCCGCGAACAGGCCGAAGCTCGCCATGCCGAGCTGCTCGAGGCCGCGCTCGATCATTTCCTCGACAAAGGCTTCGATACCGCGACGGTCGAGGCGATCGCCGCGACCGTGAACATGACCAAGCGCACGGTTTACGCGCGCTATCCCGACAAGGTTTCGCTGTTCCGCGCCGCCGTTCGCCGGGCGATCGAGCAGTTCGCCACCCCGCCCGAGCAGGTCACCGCAATGCGCGGCGCAACGCTCGAGGAGACCCTGCTGAACATCGGGCGCCTGCGAGTGCAGCAGGTAACCACCCCGCAAGGGCTGAAGCTGCAGCGGATCATCAACACCGAGAGCTACCGCTTTCCCGACATCTTCACGAGCTATTACGAGCTTGCCGCGATGCCGGTGATCCGGTTCCTGACGGAGCTACTCCGCGCGGAGAACGCCGCGGGCCGGCTGGCGCTCGACGACCCGCAGCTCGCCGCCAACGTGTTCATGGCGATGGTGACCAGCGGGCCGGTGCGGATCATCGTCTCGGGCAACAAGATTAGCCCCACCGAAATCGATCGGCGCGTGGAGTTCGGAGTGAAGCTGTTCCTCAATGGCGCACGGCCGCGATAAACAACGGGAGAATTGACGAGATGACGGAAACACAGCGGGTCGCGGTGGTCACCGGGGCGAGCGCGGGGATCGGCAAGGCGACCGCGAAGATCCTCGCCGGCGATGCCTGGCGGGTGATCGGAACCGGCCGCGATCCGCAGCGCAGCACCGCCGCCGAGGCCGAAATTCGCGCCGCCGCGCGTGATGGCGCGCGCGTCGATTTCCTCCGTGGCGACTTCACGCTCATGAGCGACGTCAAGCGCGTCGCCGATGAGATCAAGGGGCTCACCGACCGCATCGACGTGCTGATCAACAACGCCGGCGGCGTTCGCGACCAGCGCTACGAGACCGCCGAAGGCACCGAAGCGACCTTCGCCGCCAACCACCTCGCGCCGTTCCTGCTGACCCGCGAGTTGATGCCGTTACTACAGGCGACGGCGTGCGAGCGCGGGCCGGGCAAGGTCCGCGTCCTCGCCGTGTCATCCTCGGCCCACGAATATATTCCAGGGATGAAATTCGGCGATCTCAACATGAAGGAGGGCTTCACCACCGGCAGCGCCTATTGTCAGGCCAAGCTCGCCAACCTGCTGTTCAGCCGCGAGCTCGAGCGGCGCGTCGCCCACAAGGGCATCGTCGCGCAGACGATGCATCCCGGGCGGGTCGCCAGCAACTTCGCCAGCCACGGCGACCGCGACATGCAGGACTACATGGCCGCCAACGCGGATTCGCAGCCGGAAGAGCCGGCCGAGACGCTGGTGTGGATGGCGACCTCCGACGAAGCGGGAAGCCCCGGCGCGCGCTATTTTCACCTCAAGCAAGAAGTACCCGCCGCGCCGCAGGCACTCGACGACGCCGCAGCCAGGCAACTGTGGGATCAAACCGAAGCGATGCTGGCAGAACTGGGTTACTGAGGCGCTCCTCGCGCTGCACACCATTTGACCCCGGTGTGTGATCCGCTAACCGCAGCGGCATGACACCCCCGGACCGACCCCGCCGCAGCGCGCTGTTCCTGCCCGCCTCGAACGCCAAGGCGATCGCCAAGGCGCGGACGCTTCCGGCCGACCTGGTGATCCTCGACCTTGAAGACGCCGTCGCGCCGGAGCTGAAGGCGGAAGCACGCGCCGCGGCCGTGGCGGCGGTGCGCGAGGGCGGGTTCGGCGGACGCGAGGTGGCGATCCGCGCCAACGGGCTCGACACCGCGTGGGGCGCCGACGACCTCGCCGCCATAGCGCAATCCGGTGCGGATGCGGTGCTGGTGCCGAAGGTCTCTTCGCCCGAGGACATCGCTCGCTACGAGGCAGCTCTTGCCGGCGCACCTCCGATGATGCAGCTGTGGGCGATGATCGAGACCTGCGCTTCGCTCTCGCAGCTCGACTCGATCGCTGCGCTCACACGCTCGACGAGGCTGTCGTTGTGGGTGATGGGCACCAACGATCTCGCCAAGGAGATGCGGGCGCGGCTCACGCCCGAGCGCACACCGTTCCTGCCGATCCTGGCGTTCGCCGTCGCCGCGGCGCGCGCTCATGGCCTCGCGATCCTCGATGGCGTCTGCAACGAGTTCCGGGATGTTGCCGCAGTTCGCACCGAGGCCGAACAGGGCCTGCTGTTCGGGTTCGACGGGAAGACCCTGATCCACCCCGA
>JAEKKO010000361.1 GCA_019510335.1 Novosphingobium sp.
GCGGCGGAAGCCTTGATCTCAGACGTCGAGCGCCGCCTGGATCTGAAGCCGCGCGCCGCACCCGCCGGTGATCTCCGGGTCCTGCATCGGCTCTGCAGCGGCACCGCCTATCGCCCGGCGCGCGACGAGGTCTGCCACGGCCTCGCCACCAATCCGCAGAATTTCGCGATCGCGACCCAAGGCTCGCTCTATCCGGACCATGTGGTGTTCTTAGGCCCGGCTCTGCCCAGCCTCGCGGCCGATGGCGATCTCGGCGCCCTGCTGGCGGAGGCGGAGGCGCAATCGGTGCCGCCGCCGGTGGCGCTGCTCGTCCCGGGAGCGGGCGCCATCATCCGCGAGGATGCCAGCGCCGGGGCCGAGGCGATGCTGGTCTGCCTCGGGCTGGTGGTCGCGCGAATTCCGGAAGCGGCGCCGGTGCGGTATCTCGCCGCCGACGAAGAGCAGGCGCTGCTGAACTGGGACGCCGAGCGCTATCGCCAGCAGCTGATGCAGGCGCGCTCGGCCTAGAGCGTCAGAACAGCACCTCGACCCGCGCCTTGGCGAGCGCCTCGCCGAGCTCGGCCGGCGGCGCCTGGTCGGTCACCACCCGGTGAATCTCACCCAAGGGGCAGACCACCTCGAGATTCGGCATGTCGAACTTCGAATGATCGAGCAGCAGGATATGCTCCTGCGCCCGCGCCAGCATCGCGCGCTTCACCGCGGCGGCGCTGGAATGGACGTCGTTCGGGCCTTCGAGCGTGATGCCGCTGGCGCCGATTACCGCGCGGTTGGCGTTGAACCGGCCGAGATAGGCGATCGTGTCCGGCCCGGTGACGCTGCCCTCATGGGTGTCGTACTGGCCGGGGCAGGCGAGCACGGTGATCGTGGGATTGGTCGCGAACGCCATCGCCACCGCAAAGCAGTTGGTGACGATCGTCAGGTTCTTCGCTTCGGCCGCCAGCCTGCGCGCGAAATGCAAGGTGGTCGAGCCGGCATCGATCATCAGCACCTCGCGGGGCTCGATCAGGCCGGCGGCGGTCGCGGCGATCCGCTCGCGCTCCTCGGTCATCGCGTTGAAGCGCTCGTTCCAGGCCGGTTCGAAGCCGAACGGCCGGGCGACCGCGCCGCCATAGGTGCGGTTGATGAGGCCGCTCTGCCCCATTTCCTCGAGATCGCGGCGAATGGTCTCGTAGGAGACGCCGAGCTCCGCCGCGAGATCGGAGATCCGGATCGTCGTCGAGACGCGGAGCTCGGTCAGGATGCGATCCTGCCGATCTTTCTTCGAGAGCTTAACCACTTCGTTCATCGCCAAGCGTAATGCCTCCTGGCCTGCTTTTGCGCCACATTGGCGAGCGCAGGCGCATTTGGCAAGAATACTCGTGTCGCGACATCA
>JAEKKO010000362.1 GCA_019510335.1 Novosphingobium sp.
ACGCAGATCAGCTTCTCGTCGCCGCCGTGCTCGTCCTCGAGGTTGAGCACGCCGATGGGCCGGGCGCGGACCACGCAACCCGGGACGAACGGCGAGCGGGCGATCACCAGCGCGTCGAGCGGGTCGCCGTCGGGCGAGAGGGTGTGGGGGATGAAGCCGTAGTTTGCCGGGTAGCGCATCGGGGTGTGGAGGATGCGGTCGACGAACAGCGCGCCCGAGGCCTTGTCGAACTCGTACTTGACCGGCTCGCCGCCGACCGGGACTTCGATGATGACGTTGAGGCTCTCGGGCGGGTTGTCGCCGCAGGGGATCATTTCGATGTTCATGGGGAGCGCCCCTAGCCGGGGCGGCGCGGGACGGCAACGCGGCTATTTGGCTCCGCCGAGCGCATTGATCGTGAACGCAATCACTCCGATGCTGAACACGTAAGCGGCGAACGAGTGCAGGATCGCGACATGGCGGATGGTTCGCGAGGTGATCGCGCTGTCCGAGGTCTGGAACGTCATTCCCAGGGTGAACGCGAAATAAGCAAAGTCGCCGTAGTTGGGCTCGGTCTCGCCGGGAAACTCGATCCCGCCGAAATCGCCCTCGCCGTCGGTGTCCAGCGCGTAGTAGATGTGGGCGTAGTGCAGCGCAAAGACGCTGTTGGCGAACAGCCAGATCAGCAGCAGCGTCAGCACGAGCTTGCCCGCGGCGCGCAATTCGCCGTGCTCGGCCGGCTTGAGCTCGCCGGAAATGGCGATCATCACCACCACCATCAGCATCGTCGCCACCCCGAGGACCAACCACCGGTTGGCATCGTTGGCGTCGGCATGGCGGCGGATCGCCTCGGCGCCGTTCTCGCGCAGGATCGGCAGCAGCGACACCAGGAACACCGCAGCCGCAAAATCGAAACCCATGGCGATCGAGTCGGCCCAGCCCGATGAGTTCAAGAAAGTCCGATGAGCCCAGTACGCCAGCGGCAGCAGCACCAGGAACAGCAGGAAGCGTGGCGGGGCGATCCGCTTGCCGATGCGCAGCCCGGCCGCCCTCTCCGCCTCGAAGTTCATCTTCGCGCGCCGGTCCGGCGCGGCGCGAGCAGCCGGTCGAGCGGCGTCGGCGCGGTGCCGGGCGCTGCCCGCTCGAGCCAAGGATAACGCAGGCCGCCGCTATAGCGGATCGGGATCGTTTGGAACCTGTCGCCGCGCTGGACCAGCAGCTCGATCGGCCGGTTGCTCGTCTTGGCCGCTGTGATCGCCGCCTTGACCGTGTCGGGGTCGTAGGCAGTGCCGTTGACGGCGACGATCTTCGCCCCGGTGACGATGCCGGCGTTGAATGCCGGGCTGTCCCACAGCGTTCCGGTCACTTTGCCGTCCTTGTCGAGGCT
>JAEKKO010000155.1 GCA_019510335.1 Novosphingobium sp.
CGCTCGGACTTGGCGACATCCGCGCCGTCGAAGCGCGACAGGCCGGCATCGCCCGGCCCGGAGACGGTCTCGACCGGGGCCGCGCCGCCGCTCGGCTCGGCTTTGGCGAAGGCCGTGCCGCGCACCGTCAGGACCAGCTTGGGATCGCTCGATTCGACCGTGGCGATGGCGTTGCCGGCGTAGATCGGGCGGGTGAAGGTCTTGGGCCCCTCGACCGAGAGGATGTCCGAGATCTGCATGACGTCGAGCAGCGCGGCAACGCGCGGGGCGATGTTCTTCCCCGTCGTGGTCGAGGGCGCGACGAACGCGTCGTAGTCGGCCATCAGCTGGGCGATCAGCGGGGCGACGTTCTCGGCCAGCGCGTGCGCGTACGCCGGGTCGTCGGCCTTGAGCACCTTGGAAACGCCGGCGATCTGCGCCGCGGCCTGGGCGGCGCCGTCGCAGTTGCTGCCGGCGACCAGCGCAGTGACTTCGCCGATCTTGCCCGCGGCGGTGACGACGGCGAGCGTCGCGTCCTTGACCGAGGCGTTGTCGTGTTCGACCCAGACGAGAGCTTTCATGTCCACGTTCCTTCTGGGGTGACACCCCACAAACCATTCAGCCCCGGCTCTTTGCCGGCGCGGGGGGTCAGGCGATCCCCAGTTCCTTGATCTTGGCGACGAGGCTGTCGACGTCGGGAACCTTGATCCCGGCGACGCGCACCGGCGGCTCGCCGACTTTGAGCGTCTTCAGCCGGGGGGTGGTGTCGACCCCGTAGTCGGCCGGGGTCCTGGCCGCGAGCGGCTTCGACTTGGCCTTCATGATGTTGGGCAGCGAGGCGTAGCGCGGCTCGTTGAGCCGCAAGTCGGTGGTGACGATCGCCGGCAGCTGCAGGGTGACGGTCTCGAGCCCCCCGTCGACCTCGCGGGTGACGGTGACGGTGTCGCCGGCGACTTCGACCTTGCTGGCGAAGGTGCCCTGCGGGCGCCCGAGCAGCGCCGCGAGCATCTGCCCGGTCTGGTTGGAATCGTCGTCGATCGCCTGCTTGCCGAGGATCACCAGCCCCGGCTGCTCCTCCTCGGCGATGGCCTTGAGGATCTTGGCGACGGCGAGCGGCTCGACCGCATCGTCGGTCTGGACGTGGATCGCGCGGTCGGCGCCCATCGCCAGCGCGGTGCGCAGCGTCTCGGTCGCCTTGGCTGGCCCGATCGAGACCGCGATGACCTCGCTCGCCGCGCCCTTCTCGCGCAACCGCAGCGCTTCCTCGACCGCGATCTCGTCGAACGGGTTCATGCTCATCTTGACGTTGGCGAGATCGACGCCCGTGCCGTCGGCCTTGACCCGCGGCTTGACGTTGTAGTCGATCACCCGCTTGACGGGCACGAGGACTTTCATTGCAGTCATCCTTTCACCGGACCAACCAGACGGCTGCCCCACCTTGCGCGCGCGACGCCTTTGCCGTGGACGGCCGCGAGGTCAAGCCCCGGACCGAAGGTAGTGCCGAGGCGAAAGTTACCGAAGTTAACGGCCGGAGATAAATCGCTTCGATCACCGCGGCCGTTTTGATCGGAAGAATCGATTTGTCCGGCCGCGGCATGCAGGCGAACTACAGCCGCGCCGCTGCTGTAGGAAAGCGGTTTGTGGCGCCGGAGCCGCAGCTCACGCCGCCTTCTTGACCTCGGCCACGATCTTCTTGGCTGCATCGCCGAGGTCGCTGGCCGAGACGATCGGCAGGCCCGAGTTCTGCAGGATCTGGTTGCCGAGCTCGACGTTGGTGCCTTCGAGGCGCACCACCAGCGGAACGCTCAGGTGCACTTCGCGCGCGGCGGCGACGATCCCTTCGGCGATCGTGTCGCAGCGCATGATCCCGCCGAAGATGTTGACGAGGATGCCCTTCACCGCCGGGTCGGAGAGGATGATCTTGAACGCCGAGGTGACCTTCTCCTTCGAGGCGCCGCCGCCGACGTCGAGGAAGTTGGCCGGGAACGCGCCGTTGAGCTTGATGATGTCCATCGTCGCCATGGCCAGGCCGGCGCCGTTGACCATGCAGCCGATGTCGCCGTCGAGCTTGATGTAGGCAAGGTCGTGCTTGGAGGCCTCGATCTCCATCGGGTCCTCCTCGGTCTCGTCGCGCAGCGCGGCGACATCCGGGTGGCGATAGAGCGCGTTCGAATCGAAGCTCATCTTGGTGTCGAGGACCAGCAGCTTGCCATCCTTGGTCTCGACCAGGGGATTGATCTCGAGCATCGCGCAATCGAGCGCTACGAACGCCTCATATAGCTCGCGCGAGACGGCTTGGGCCTGCTTGTTGAGGTCGCCCTTGAGCTGGAGCGCGAAGGCGACGGCGCGGCCGTGGTGGGGCTGGAAGCCCTGGGCTGGGTCAATGGTGATCGTCGTGATCTTCTCGGGGGTGGAATGCGCGACTTCCTCGATGTCCATTCCGCCCTCGGTCGAGGCGATGATCGCCACCCGGCCCGATTTGCGGTCGACCAGCATCGACAGGTAGTATTCGCGGGCGATATCGACGCCATCGGTGACGTAGAGGCGGTTGACCTGCTTGCCGGCCGGCCCGGTTTGGATCGTGACCAGCGTGTTGCCGAGCATTTCGCGCGCGTTCTGCTCGACCTCCTCGACCGACTTTGCCAGCCGCACGCCGCCCTTGGCGTCGGGCCCGAGCTCCGCGAACTTGCCCTTGCCGCGGCCGCCGGCGTGAATCTGGGCTTTGACCACGTAGAGCGGGCCAGGGAGCTGCCTCGCCGCCGCCGCGGCTTCTTCTGGGGTCATCGCTGGAATGCCCGCGGGAATGCCGACGCCGAACTTCGCCAGCAGCTCTTTCGCCTGGTATTCGTGGATGTTCATCGGAGTCCCCGGTGCTAGAGGCGACCCGCCGGCGCCTTCGTGCGGCGCCGCATAGGCTAGAGTCGCCGGCTTGAAAAGGGCCGCTGACTCGCATGACGGCTAATCCGGAGCGCCAATTGATACGACGTCTCAATAGCAATTTGACCGAAGCCGATGATTGACCGCCAGCGGCTCGAGGCGATCGTACGTGAGGCCGGGCGCATTGCGCTGGACACCTGGCCCGGCCACGGCCCCGCGCACCTGGCGGCGCTGGAGCGCTGGGACAAATCGCCCGGCGATCCCGTCTGCGCGGCCGACCTGGCCGTCGATGCCTTCCTCCGGCGCGAGCTCGGCGCCTTGCTGCCCGCCGCCGGGTGGTTGTCGGAGGAGACCGCCGATGCCCCCGAACGGCTTGCTGGCGGCCTGATCTGGCTGGTCGATCCGATCGATGGCACCCGCGACTACGTCCGCGGGCGCGACGGCTGGGCCGTGTCGGTCGCGCTGGTCAGCGCGGCCCGCCCGCTGTTCGGGATGCTCTATGCCCCGGCGCGCGAGCAGTTCTGGCACGGCGAGGCGGGGCAAGGCAGCTGGCGCAACGGCCAGCGCCTGCGCGCGAGCACGCGGTCCTCGCTGGCCGGCGCGCGGGTGCCGGCCGATCATCTGGCGCCGGAAGATGCGGAGCTGACGCTGGTCGACAAGCCCAACAGCATCGCCTTGCGCATTGCCATGGTCGCGGCCGACGAAGCCGACCTCGTCGCCACCCTGCGCTGGGGCTGGGAATGGGACATCGGCGCCGCCGCCCTCATCGCCCGCGAGGCCGGCGCGGCGGTGACCGATGCTTTCGGCGGGGCGCTCAATTACAACAAGCCCGACCCGCGCGCGTTCGGCGTGCTGGTGTGCGCGCCGGCGATCCACGCCGAAGCCGTCGCGCACCTCGCCGCGCGCGCGCGCCGCGTGGCCGGACCGGGACCGGCCTGAGCGGCCGCCTACGGGCCGCGGCGTGCGGCCTCCACTTCCTCGCGGGTCACGGGGACGATCTTGATCTCGACGCGGCGGTTGCGCGCCCTCCCTTCCGGCGTGTCGTTGCTGGCGACCGGCATCGTCGCACCGAAGCCCTGGCTGCGCACCCGTGCCGGCGAGACACCCTGGGTCGTCAGGTAATTGGCCACGGTCCGCGCGCGGTTCTCGGACAGGGTCTGGTTCATTTGCGCCGAGCCGGTCGAATCGGTGTGGCCGTAAACGTCGACGAGACTGTCAGGATACTGCTTGAGGCTGTCGGCGACCTTGTCGAGGGCCGAGCGGAACTCGGGCCTGAGGATATAGCTGCCGACGTCGAAGGTGACGTTCTCCGGCAGGTTGACGAGGATCGCCTGCCCATTGTCGACCGGGGTCACGTCGATGCCCGAGCCGGCAGTCTGCTCTTTGAGCTGGCGGATCTGCTTGTCCATCTGGGAGCCGACGGCCGCGCCGGCGACGCCGCCGATCCCCGCGCCGATGATCCGCCCGGTGCCGCCGCCGATCAGCCCGCCGAGCAAGGCCCCGCCAATGGCGCCGCCAACGCCGCCGATCGCGGTGCGCGAGACTTTCCTTTCGCCGGTGTTGGGATCGGTGACGCACCCGGACGTGGCGAGCAGCGACAGTGCGGCGAAGCTCGCCACGAGCGTGCGGGACTTGTGCATGTGATGTTCCTCTTGTCCGAGACCCGAAGCCTGCGCGGCGGCCGCCCTGAATCGGTCGCGAGCGCAATCCAGCAGGAAACGCACGGCTTGACGGCGCGTTCCCCGCGCGGCCCGGTCACCGCCCCGGCGGCGCTTCGATTTGCCCGACAAAGCTGCTAGTCGTTGCTCCCGTGAGACCGTTTCCCTGGCCCGACGTCCTGATCATCGCAGCGCTGATCCTGCTCAACGGGCTGTTCGCGATGTCGGAGCTGGCGATTGTCTCGGCGCGGCCGGCGCGGCTCAGGGTGGCGGCCGAGCGCGGCAGCGGCGGGGCCCGGGTAGCACTCAAGCTGGCTTCCGAGCCGGGGAAGTTCCTCTCGACGGTGCAGAGCGGGATCACGCTGGTCGGGATCATCGCCGGCGCCTTTTCGGGCGCGAGCCTCGGCGGCCCGATCGGGGAACGGCTGGCCGCGCTCGGCGTGCCGGCGCGGTGGGCGCCGCAAGCCGGGTTCGCCATTGCCATCGCCGCCACTACCTACTTCAGCCTGGTGGTCGGCGAGCTCGTTCCCAAGCAGCTGGCGCTGCGCGCGGCCGAGCCGATCGCCCGGGTCGCGGCGCGGCCGATGGCAATCGTCGCCAAAGTGACCGCGCCGCTGGTGTGGCTGCTCGATCGTTCGTCGTCGCTGCTGCTGCGCCTGATCGGCGTGCGTCATCCAGGCGAACCCGAGGTCACGGCCGAAGAGCTGCACATGATCTTCGCCGAGGCGACGCGCTCGGGCGTACTCGAGGAAGAAGAGCGGGCGATCATGACCGGGATCATGCGCCTCGCCGACCGCCCGGTGCGCGAGCTGATGACGCCGCGGACCGAGCTCGACTGGGTCGACCGGCGGGCGAGTGAAGCCACCATCCGGGCGCGGATCAAGGAGAGCCCACATTCGCTGCTGCCGGTCGCGGATGGTTCACCCGATCGGATCGTCGGGGTGGTCAAGGTCCGCGACGTGCTCGCCGTCCTGCTTTTGGGGCGCCGGCTCAACCTCGGCCGGCTGATGAAGAAGCCCGAGATCATCCCCGATCAGCTCGACGC
>JAEKKO010000042.1 GCA_019510335.1 Novosphingobium sp.
CGATCATCAGCATGCCGAGGCGGTCGCACGCGCTGCGGAGACTGCGCGAGGCGGGATTGTGCGAGCTGCGGATCGCGTTGAAGCCGCGCGCCTTGAGCAGGCGGATGCGACGCTCGTCGGCTTGCGGGTAGGCGCAGGCACCGAGCAGACCGTTGTCATGATGGATGCAGCCGCCGCGCAGCACCGTCCGCTCGCCGTTGATCGCCAGCCCGCGCTGCGGATCAATCGTAACGATGCGCAAGCCATAAGGCTGCACCACTCGATCGACAGCTTTGCCGCCGCGCTGCAGCTCGCTTTCCAGCGTGTGGAGGTAGGGGTCGGTCGGTGACCACAGATGCGCGCCGCGCACCGCGAGCACCTGCTTGATCTCGCCGCTCGCCGGAGAGGTGGCGGTGGCGACCACCCGGCCTTGCGCATCGCGCAAGCGGGAGACCAGCTGGGCCGTGGGATCGGCATCGTCGATCCGCGTGGTGACCTCGACTTCCGCCGCACCGCCGGCGATCCGCCGGGTCCACGCGCCGATCCCCCACCGGGCGAACCGTGCGCCGGCCGGCATCACGTGGAGGCGGACTTCGCGGTAGATGCCCGAGCCGGAATACCAGCGGCTGTTGCGGCCGAGGTTGCGCACCCGAACGGCGAGCACGTTGCCGCCGTCGCGGACGAGGTGCGGGGTGAGGTCGGCCGCGAACGGGGCGTAGCCGTGGTGGTGCGTGACGAGATGCACCCCGTTGAGCCACACGTCGCACTCGCAATAGACGCCGTCGAACTCGATCTCGACCCCCGCGTCCCGCGGCACGCCGGCGAGGTTGAAGTGCTTGCGGTACCAGCCCTCGCCGCCGACGGTGAAACCGGTGGCGGTGTTGCCGACCGCGGTTTCCGTGAACGGCCCGATGGCTTTCTCGTCACCGGGAACGTCCTCGATGCTCCAGTCGTGCGGCAGGTCGATCCGGCGCCAGCCGGAGTCGCTGGCGGAAACCGCCTCGAGCCCGTCTGCTAGGCCGCGGTGAAACAGCCAACCATCATTGAATGGCTGATCCCGGCCCGTTGCAGCCGGGGCAGAGCCGGCCTCGGTTCGCGCGACAGCGGCCGAGGCATACGGCAGCAGCACGGCGCCGGCGCCGAGGGCGAGGGCATCGCGGCGGTCCAGCCCGCGCGCGCTCACTTGGGCGCTCCATGCGATGCGTAGTACGCCGCCAGCTTGGCATCGACCTTGTCGAGCGCCTCGGCCTTGAACATGCCGAACTGGACGAACATCCGCGGCGACATGTTGCCCAGATGCGGGGCGAGCATCGGGTTGCCGATCAGCCCCTCGAACCCCGGAACTTCCGACTCGAGGATCTGCTTGGCGAAAGGCGTCGCCACGAACTCGCCGAGCGAGGTCTCGCGGGTCGAGAGGCGCTGCGGCACCTCGACCGGCGCCTCCCAGGCGAGCGCCGGGCGATAAAGCGGAGCGTCCATGGCGATTTCTCCTTAGTGGCTGTCGCGCGGCAGACCCTTGGTCTGGGCCAGGCGCTGGTATTTCTCGGCGCGTTCGAGGATCGCGCCGGTCGCGAACGGCGGCAGCGACAGCGCCGCCGCGCTGGCGACCATAGGAGCGCCTCGCGTCGGCGGTACGAAGCCGCCGCTCACAGCCGCACTCCGCGACGGGCGTTGAGCCGGGCAAGCCCGGCGTCCACGCGCTCGAGCACCTCCGACTTCGCGTAGCCGAACTGGACGAGCGAGCGGAACGACATCTCCTCGGCTTGCGCGGCCATCGGCCCGTTCATTCCGGCGAAGGTTCCGGGCATTTCGCGCTCGACGATTGCCCGCGCTTCCGGGTCGTCGGCGAGCTCGGCGATCGACGAGCTGCGTGTGCTCAGCGCATGCGGCACCCGGACCGGCGCTTCGAACGCCGCCGCCGGCGGATAGAGCGGAGCATCCATGTGAATCCCGCCTTTCAGTGGCTGTCGCGCGGCAGACCCTTGGTCTGTGCCACCCGCTGGTATTTTTCAGCGCCTTCGAGGATCGCGCCGGTGGAGAGCTGGCCAACCAGTGCGCGCTGGATCTCCTGCCACGGCGTTTGCGATGCCGGGTACTTGTAGCCGCCATCTGCAGCGAGCGCGGCCCGGCGCTCGGCCAGCTCCTCGTCGGAGATCAGCACGTCGGCGGTGCCCTTGCGCAAGTCGATGCGCACGCGGTCGCCGTCGCGCAGCAGCGCCAGTCCGCCGCCGGCCGCGGCTTCCGGCGAGGCGTTGAGGATCGACGGACTGCCGCTCGTCCCCGATTGCCTACCGTCGCCAATGCACGGCAGGTCGCTGATGCCTTCGCGCAGGAGGTACGCGGGCGCGCGCATGTTGACCACTTCGGCCGACCCCGGATAGCCGATCGGCCCGGTGCCGCGCATCACCAGCAATGTGCGAGAATCGATCCCGAGCGCCGGATCGTCGATCTGGGCATGGTACTCCTCGGGCCCGTCGAACACCACGATGGGGCCTTCGAAAGCGTCGGGATCGCCGGGGTTGGACAGATAGCGCGCGCGGAACTCGGGCGAAATCACGCTGGTCTTCATGATCGCCGCATCGAACAAGTTGCCCGAGAGAACGACGAACCCGGCGTTCTCCTTGAGCGGCCGGTCGAACGGGCGGATCACCTTTTCATCGGCGATCCGCGCCTCGCGGCAGTTCTCGCCGATCGTCCGCCCGTTGACGGTGAGCGCGTCCTCTCGGATCAGCCCCGCGCCGATCAGTTGCGCGACGACCGCGGGGACGCCGCCGGCGCGATAGTAGTCCTCGCCGAGGTACTCGCCGGCGGGCTGGAGATTGACCAGCAGCGGCACCTCGAGCCCGAACTCCTGCCAATCGCGAATGTCGAGTTCGACGCCGATGTGCCGGGCAATCGCGGCGAGATGGATTGGCGCGTTGGTCGACCCGCCGATGGCGGAGTTCACGACGATCGCGTTGAGGAACGAGTGGCGGGTCATGACGTCCGAAGGCGTGAGGTCCTCGCCAACCATCTCGACGATCCGCTTGCCTGTGCGGTAGGCGCTCTCCTGCCGGTCGCGGTAGGGCGCCGGGATGGCCGCCGATCCCGGGAGCGACATCCCCAGTGCTTCGGCCAACGAGTTCATCGTCGTCGCCGTGCCCATGGTGTTGCACCACCCTGTCGAGGGCGCCGACGAGGCGACCAGGCGGATGAAGCCCTCGTCGTCGATCTCGCCGCGGCTGAGCATTTCGCGGGCGCGCCAGACGATCGTGCCGGAGCCGGTGCGCTCGCCGTTGAACCAGCCGTTGAGCATCGGCCCGACCGAAAGCGCGATCGCCGGCAGGTTCACCGTCGCCGCGGCCATCAGGCAGGCGGGCGTCGTCTTGTCACAGCCGATCGTCAGGACCACCCCGTCGAGAGGATACCCGTAGAGCACTTCGACCAGGCTGAGGTAGGCGAGGTTCCGGTCGAGCCCGGCGGTGGGACGCTTGCCGGTTTCCTGGATCGGGTGGACGGGAAACTCGATCGGCACGCCTCCGGCCTCGATGATGCCGGCGCGGACGCGCTCGGCGAGCACCAAGTGGTGACGGTTGCAGGGTGAGAGGTCGCTGCCGGTCTGGGCGATGCCGATGATCGGCCGCCCCGAGCGCAACTCGTCCATCGTCAGGCCATAATTCAGGTAGCGCTCGACGTAGAGCGCGGTCATGTCCACATTCGCCGGGTTGTCGAACCAGGCGGCCGAACGGAGCCGGCGGGGGGGAGGTTGTTGGTCACTCATGCCGAATTGGTCCGACCGCTCGTCAGTTGACGCGTTCCCGGCGTCGATATACTCACACAAATACGAAAACAACTGGTGAGAGGATAAATCGTGGCGGCTCCTCCGATTTCCCAAGCGATTCCGGTGGCCGGCTCGGCGTCGTCGGGATCGGCACGCTACGGCAGGGCGCTCTCGCTGCTCGCCAGCCTGTTCTTCATGTGGGGCTTCATCACCGTCATCAACAACACGCTGCTGCCGCACCTGCGCAGCGTGTTCGAGCTCAACTACACCCAGACGACCCTGATCGAATCGACCTGGTTCGTCGGCTACCTGGTCGCCTCGCTTCCGGCGGCCAAGCTGATCGAGCGGATCGGCTACCAGAAGGCGCTGGTCGTCGGCCTCGCGATCATGGCGGTCGGAGCGCTCGGGATGGTCCCGTCGGCGCTCCTGCCGTCGTACGGCCTCACGCTCGCATCCCTGTTCACCGTGTCATGCGGAATCGCGTTGCTGCAGGTCGCCGCCAATCCCTACGTCGCGGTGATCGGGCCGCCGGAGTCGGCTGAATCGCGGCTGACGCTGGTCCAGGCCTTCAACACCACCGGCGACGTGCTGGCGGTAGTGTTCGGCCGCTACCTGATCCTCGCCCGCACCACCGGCGGGACTTCGGCCGAGGGCGCCCACCTCAGCTTCGCCCAGCGCATGGCCGATGCCCAGGCGACCGAGTTGCCGTACTTCATCGTCGCACTGGTGCTTGCGGTGCTCGCCATCGTGATCGCCCGAGCGCACCTGCCGGCGCTGGGTGCTGCCACCCAGCGCGCCAATGCCGAGCAGCGCAAGCACTTGTCGCTATGGAGCCACCGCAACCTGATCTTCGGCTGTGGCGCGATCTTCCTCTATGTCCTCGCCGAAATCGGCGTCGGTAACCTGTTCATCAACTTCGCCTCGCAGCGGACCGTCGCCAACATCACCCACGAGCAGGCGGCGTTCTACCTGACCTTCGTCTGGGGCGGGATGATGGTCGGGCGCTTCGCCGGCGCGTTCATCATGCGCCACATCGCGCCGGAGCGGGTCCTCGCGGCCTTCGCGCTCGGGGCGCTGGTCTCGGCGCTGGTGGCGACGTTCGTCCAGGGACCGGCGGCGATGTACGCGCTGATCCTGGTGGGCTTGTTCCATTCGATCATGTTCCCGACGATCTTCGCGCTCGCAATCCGCGGCCTCGGCCCGCTGACGGAGGAGGGCTCAGGCCTGCTGATCATGTCCATCGCCGGCGGTGCGCTGGTGTTCATCCAGGGCAAGGTCGCCGATCTTTACGGCATCCAGACCGCCTTCATCGTCACCGCGGCGTGCGAGCTTTACGTGTTGTTCTACGCGCTTTGGGGGAGCCGCCCGACTGCGGCATTGCCGCCCGAGCGACTGGAGGTGGTCGAATGAAGGTCCTGCTCAAGAGTCTCCTCGCGCTCGTTGGCCTGCTTGCCGCCAGCGCGCCGGCGGCGGCGCAGCCGCTGGTTGACTGTCCGTTGCGCGACAAGCCGTTCTCTTCGACCTCGCCGCTGATCGACATCATGCTTAGCCCGGCCGCGAGCAAGGCGGTCGATTCGATCTACCCCGGGCTCATCGAGAAGATGCCGCCGCGGTTCGCCAGCAAGACCCCGCCGACGTTCGCGGCGATCCTGACGTTGCGCGAGGCGCTGTCGATGGGCGGCAGGACCCCGCCCGACATGGCCGCGTTCGACCGCGCGCTCGCCAAAGTGCCGGTGACCCGCGCCGATCGGATCGCCCGCTGCGCCCGCTACGACGTCGACCCGCCGCGCCTCGCCATTCCAAGGCAACACCCACGGCTGCTGCTCTTCGAGAAGATCAATGGCTTCCGCGATGGCCCTTCGGTCGAGGGCGCGCACAAGGCGTTCGTCGAGATCGCCGCCAAGAAGGGCTGGGGTCTGGTCACCACCGAGAAGGGCAGCGCCTTCACCTCGGCCATTCTCCGCCAGTTCGATGCGGTGATCTGGAACAACATCAGCGGCGACGTGCTGACGCTGTCGCAGCGCCGCGCGTTCCAGGACTACATCGACAACGGCGGCGGCTTCGTTGGCGTCCATGGCACCGCCGGCGATCCCGTTTACTTCTGGGACTGGTACGTCGACTCCCTGCTTGGCGCGCGCTTCGCCGGCCATCCGATGAACCCGCAGTTCCAGGATGCCCGGGTGGTGGTTGACGATCCGAGCCACCCCGTCGCCCGCGGTCTGCCGCGCGAATGGGTGATGAACGACGAGTGGTACTCGTTCAAGAACAACCCCCGCGCCAGCGGTTCGCACGTCATCGCCCACCTCGACGAGTCGACCTACAAGCCCGAAGGCTTCGGCGGCAGCTTGCGGATGGGTGATCATCCGATCGCCTGGACCCGCTGCGTCGGCCGAGGCCGCGTGTTCTACTCGGCGATCGGCCATCGTCCGGAGCGCTATTCCGACGCCGTTTATCGGCAGATGCTCGAGCAAGCGACGGGATGGGCCGCCGGGCTGGACGGCAAGGACTGCAAGGCGGCCAAGTGAGCGTCGTACCGGAGGTCGTCTGGGAGCTCGACGCCCTCGTCGGCGAGGGGCCGATCTGGCTCTCGGATGAGCAGGCGGTCCGGTTCGTCGACATCAAGCGCGGGAAGCTGCACAAGTTCGTTCCGGCGACCGGCGCTCGTGAAACGCTGGAAGTCGGGGGATTGCCGAGCTTCATCGTGCCCGCGGCGGATGGCGGTCTGCTGGTCGGCTCCGAACTGGCCGTGCATCGGCTGGAGCAAGACCGGCTCGGGACGGAGGTCGTCACGCTCGACGAGCGCTCGGGCAACCGCGTCAACGATGCAACCGTCGACGGATCGGGACGGTTGTGGCTCGGCACGATGGACAATGCCGAGACGGAACCCACGGGTTGGATCTGGTGCCTTTATCGCGGGCAGCTGCACCGATACTGGGGGAAGGCCGTAGTCACCAACGGACCGGCGGCGAGCATCGGTGACCGCTGGCTGTATGTGACCGACTCCGTGGCGCGGACGATCTGGCGCTTTCCGCTCGGTCCCGATCCGGTGCTCGGCGGCGGCGAGGTCTTCGTCCAGCTCAGCGAGCAAGAAGGCCATCCCGACGGGATCGTCGTCGACAGCGAGGACTGCCTGTGGGTCGGCTTATGGGAGGGGTGGGGCGTCCGCCGTTACGCGCCTGATGGAAAGCTGTTGCTGCACGTGCCATTCCCCTGCGCGCGCGTGACCAAGGTCGCGTTCGGCGGCCCTGACCTTAAGACAGCTTACGTCACCACCGCGTGCATCGGCCTCGACCAGTCCGGGCGCGAGCAGCAGCCGCTCGCCGGCAGCCTGTTCGCGTTTCCCCCGCCCGCGCCCGGGCGCGTGTTGCCGGCGGTCAATCTCGGTTAGCTCAGGCGCCTGCGCGCGCCATCTCGAAGCTGCGGTTCATGTGCTCGAAGAACGCGCCTTTGGCAGGGTGTAGCGTCCAGCCGTCCGAGGGATCGCGGATCGCCTCCAGGTTCGTCGCGACGTCGTCGATCGTCCAGTCCGGGCGATAGACCCCGCGCGTTTCGCTGACGTAGATCCGCGCCACCCGCCCAGCGATCGCGGCAAAAATCTCGGCGCTGACCGCGCAGCTCTCGTGCGCGAGGTAGCCGACCACCGGCGCGACCAGCTCGGGGCCCATCTCCGGGAACTGGGAGGTGTCGATCCCTTCGGCCATCCGCGTCAGCGCGCCCGGCAGGATCATGTTCGACTTGATTCCATGCTCCGCGCCCTCGATCGCGATGATGTTGTTGAGGCCGATCATTCCCGACTTGGAGACGGCGTATGCGATCACGTGGGGCATCGAGTAGATCCCGCCGATCGACCCGGTGAGCACCACGCGCCCATAGCCGCCATCGCGCATCAACGGGAACGCCGGCCGGGTCACGTTGAAAGCGCCGAGCAGGTGGACGTCGACCACCGAGCGGAATTCTTCGTAAGTGATCTCGGCGAAGGCATCGAAGCGGGTGTTGCCGGCGTTGTGAATCAGGATGTCGATCCGTCCCCAGCTGTCGAGCGCCGCCTCAATGATCGCCTTGCCCCCTTCGGGCGTGGCGACGCTCTCGGTGCAGGCGACCGCCTCGCCGCCCGCCGCCATGATCGCATTGACCGCGAGCTGGGCGACGCTCGCATCGCTGCCGTCACCCGCGAGGCCGCTGCCGTTGTCATTGACCACGACTTTCGCGCCCTTGCTCGCCAGCAACTCGGCGTAAGCCTGGCCGAGGCCGCGGCCGGCGCCGGTGATGACGGCGACGCGGCCCTCGAAGCGGCGTTCGGTCATGCTCGCAGTCCTCTCATTGCGGGCCCCATAACGGCGAACCACGCTGTTCTCGCAAGCTCGGGATGGTCCGCCCGTCGATGTCGGTGACGCCGTACTCCTGCGCCAGTTCGGCGTTGATGAAGGTGCCACCGGTTCGCGCCAGAATCTGCGGGTCCTGGGCGAGCGCGGCGATGACCCGTCCGGGGAACTCGACCGAGCTTCCCGCGGCGCTGTTGAGCTGCGCGGCCATCCCGGGAACCGTCCTGAGGTTCTCCTGCGCCCGCTCGGTGTACGTGAAGCCCTGCCACAGCGACAGCGCGGCGACCCCGTGCGGCTTCAATTCGATCCCGATGTCGCGCATCATCCGGTCGGTCGCCGTCTTGGTCGTGCCGAAGATCGTGTCGTACGTGTAGGTCACTCCGACGTAGCCCGACAGCGCGACGATCAGCCCCGATTTGCGTGGGACCATCAGCTGCGCCGCATGCCAGGCGGCGATGAACGCCGCGCGCACGCCGGTCTCGAAAATCTCCCAGTTCGACAGCGGCTTTTCCCAGAACCCCAGGCGCTGGGTCATCTCCGGCGGGATCGCCATCGCATTGTTGACGAGGATATCGAGCCGGCCCTGTTCGGCGCGGACCCGATCGAACAGCGCCGCGATCTGCTCGTCGTCGGTTAGGTCGCAAGCCGCGGCGATGCCCTTGCCGCCGCGCTGGTCGACATCCGCAGCGGTCTCGCCGACGGTGCCCGGGAGCGGGCTGGTGCCCGCCTCCACGGTGCGGCCAGTGACGTAGACGGTCGCCCCCTGCTCGCCGAGCGCCAGCGCGATGCCGCGCCCGATGCCGCGGCTTGCGCCGGTGATCACGGCAACTTTCCCGGCGAGCGCGCCCATCAGCCGGCCCGCTTGCCGAAAAACACCTCGCTGTAGTCGCCTCTGGCTCGCCCGGAGAAATGCTCGGCGCCGAATGGCAGGCCCATCACCCCTTGCGACCAGTCGATCGACTCGCCCCAGTCTTGGAACCAGTCGTACAGCATGATGCGGTGGATGATCCGCCATTCGCCGCCGCGCTTCTCCATCCGATCGAGATAGCGGCCGCCGATGCAGGTGTCGCGCTCGCCGGCGCCCATGTCGACGCGGTGATAGGAGACCACTTGCGTCTCGACTCGGGCGCTGTCGCCCGCAAGATCGATCACGCTCTGGCCGAGGACGTGCTGGGTGTTGGTGATCGCGTCGGCGCCGGGCACGACCCAGGCGAGGTATTCGGGGAAGCTGCCTTCGAACACGCCGTAGTCGCTGCGCGCGTCGGGCCAATGGGCCACGGTGATCGCATCGGGGTCGCGGCGGTCCTCGCCGCGGGCGAGCCTCGCCAGGCAATCGCGGATCTTCTCGCGATCGAGGAATTCCTTCAGCTCGTCTGCCGCCGCATCCATCGCCTGCTCTCCCGTGACCGTTCGCCGCGCCTGCATGCCCGCGCATCGGATGATGCCTACCGCCGCGGCGGCGGTGCGTGCTTGACCAAATCGGACAAATGCGCTGGCGTGCGGCCCATCGAGCCGGGAGAAACGATGGAGCGAGGGATTCTGGCCCAGCCAACTCCAGTCGGTGGTGACGGCGACGATGGATACGAGCTTGTCCATGCCGGGATGCTGCACGGCTTCGGAGAACTCGTGGCCAGCCTCGGCGGAGACGCGGCGGGCCTGCTCCGTCAGCACGGCATCGATCCGGCAGAGCCCGCCGGCAGCGGTGCAGGCGCGACATATCGCCAGGTGCTGACCCTGATCGAGGAAGCCGCCGCGGCACTCGATTGCCGAGATTTCGGCTTGCGTCTCGCCCGGCTGCAGGGCGGCGCGGGCGCCACATTTGGCCCGCTCGGCCGGGTGATGCGCAATTCGGCGACGTTCGGTGATGCCTTGGGCTATGTCAGCGGCCACAATTACGCGCATAGCCTGGCGGCCCGCATCTGGCTGAGGCCGCTGCCCGCCGAACGCGCAGTGTTCGTCGGCCATGACATCCTGCTCGAGGGCATTCCCAAGCGGGGCCAGGCGATGGAGCAGATCTTGCTCCTCGGCCATCTTGCCGCGCGCGAGATCACCGGCGGACGCGCCCGGGTCCGCCGTGTCCACTTCCGCCACCAGCCGCTTTCGCCGCGCGCTGTCTACCGCCGCGCCTTCGGCTGCGAAGTGCGGTTCGGGGACAGCGCGGATGGCGTGGTGTTCTCCGAAGCCGACCTCGCCGCCCCCGTCATCGAGCGCGACCCGCTCGCCTACAGCGAGGCCATCGCGTTCATCGAGGCGCGGTTTACCCGGCACCGGCCACCGGTTCATGCCGAAGTGCGCGGCATCGTCATGCGCCGCCTCGGCACCGCGCCGTGCACCAACGAGGGCGTCGCCGCCGAGCTCGGGCTGCATCCGCGCACGCTGCATCGGCGCTTGCGGGCCGAGGGGACCTCGTTCCAGCAGGTCAAGGACGAGGTGCGCCGCGATGCGGTGCTGTATTACCTCGAATCGACCGATCTCGACCTTGCGGAAGTTTCGGAGAAGCTCGGGTTCGCCGAGCAATCGGTACTGACGCGGCGCTGCCACCGCTGGTTCGCCGCGCCGCCGACGCAAGTGCGGGCGCGGGTGCGGGGCGGCTGAGCCGCCGTCGCAACCGCTCAGGCGGCAGCCGTGGCGGCCACAGTTGTGGCGGAGTCGTCCGGCACGTCGGCCCTGAGCAGCGGCATGACCTTCTCGGCAAACCGCTTCATCTGCGCATAGACCCGCTCGTACGGCATCCCGCCATAGCTGAAGTTGGCGATGATCTCGTAATCGCCGACCATTGACTTGCGGGTCAGGTGCTTCTCCCACAGCTGCTCGGGCGTGCCGATCAGGTTGCCCGAGATATAGTTCTTGTAGGCCTTCTCGGGCCCGCCGGCGGCATTCATGGCATCCCCGAGGTGGACGTAAGTGGCGTAGGACGGCATGTTCTTGAAGTGCTCGCCGCCCCATTCATAGTGGTTGGCGACCTGGTAGAACTGCGCGGCGAAATACTTGTCGGTGTATTCGACGACTTCCTCTTCGCTATCGACGCAAACGACGAAGTCGCTGATGATGAACGGCGGGGCCTTCTTGCCATGCTTGGCCTGGAAAGTGCTTCGATAGGCGTTGATCTCGGGCATCGACACCGACCAGTCGCCCTGGCTGAAGCGCAGCGCCTTGAGACCGTAGTCGGCAGCGACTTCGGCGGAGGAGGGCGACATGCTGACCATCACCATCCGATCGCGCGACCAGCCTTGCGGGCGCGGACGGACGTCGACGCGCGGCTGCTTGTAGTGCTTGGTGTCGGCTTCGACATAGCCGTTCTCGAGCCCCTCCATGATGATCACGGCCGCCTCGTCGAACATCTCGCGGGAGTCGGCGATGTCCTCGCGGAAGCCGTTGAACTCGCGCCGCGCGGCGCCGCGGCCCATGCCGAGGATCACCCGGCCCTCGGACAGGCTGTCGAGCATCGAGGCTTTCTCGACCACCCGCAGCGGGTCGTTCCACGGCAGGATCACCGCGGCCGGCATCAGCTGGATGGTCTTGGTCTTGGCCGCGACCCAGCTCAGCGCCTGAATCGGATCGGGGCAGGCGGCGTAGTCGGTGAAGTGGTGCTCGACCGCCGCGGCGAAGTCGAAGCCCATCGCCTCGGCCTCGACCATCAGCTGGGTTTCGCGCCGGAAAAAGTCGTAGTCGCTCTCGCCGCGCAGGTTCTGGTATCCCATGTGAACGCCGATTTTCATGACATGCTCTCCGTGTGGTGGGTTGAGGCGCTTGGCCGGGTCAGTGCTGAAGGGCGGGTTCGCGAGGGGCGCTCACCGGCTCCTCGCCGTTGAGCGTGCAGCGATGGAATTCGCGGCCGCTCTCCCGGTCGAACGGCAGCACGCGATGCATCATCCCCGTGTTGTCCCAGATGACGAGATCGCCGAGCTGCCACTCGTGACGATACGTGTACTGCGGCTGCGTCGCGTGGATCATCAGCCGTTGCAGCAGGTCGTGGCTCTCGGCCGGGTGCATGCCCTCGACAAAGGCGCCCGACGTGCTCAGGACGAGCGACTTGCGGCCCGACTTGTGGTGCCAGACCAGCGGGTGCGAGCGCTGCGGGTAGCTGTACCAGACCGCGAATTCTTCGGGCGTGCAGTCTCGCTTAGCCGGAAACAGCGCCGCCTGCATGGTGTGCACGACGCGCAGCTGGTCGAGCTCGGCCTTGTCCTCGTCGGACAGATCCTCGTAGGCCGCATACGTGTTGGCGAACATCGTGTCGCCGCCGACGCGGGACAGCTTGTACGGAGTGAACAAGGTGGCGAACGGCGGCACTTCCTCGTACGTCCCGTCCATGTGCCACAAGTGGTTGCCGAACAGGAACCGGGCGTATTCGGGATTGACCTTCTCATCGAGCGAGACCTTGAGCACGCCCTCGTCGCCCTCGCGCAGCGTCGCGCCATCGGCGCCGCGTTTCGATCCGCCGAGGCGCAAGTCGCCCAGCGAGCGCGCGACCGTGCGCAACTCTTCGTCTTTCAGGTGAGCGCCGCGGATCAGCAGCACGCCGCGCTCGACCAACAGCGCGCGGATCGCGGCGGCGTGGTCGCCGCTCAGCAGCTCCGCCTTGTCGATCCGCACCTCGGACCCGGTCCGCAGGCTCAGGTCGATTACCGTCAATCCCATCCGTTCTCTCCCGGCACGGGTGTTTCCACGAGTCGATTTCGTATTTGTCACCTTGATCGTTTCAAACGTCAAGGCTAAACGGAAAGCGCATGGCCAGCCTGCCCGAAATTACCGTCAAACCGCCGCGCCGCGGCCCTGGTCGGCCGACCCTGAGCAACGAGGAATTGCTCGACAAGGCGCTTGACGTGTTCCTCGAGCAGGGGTTCGACCGCACCAGCATCGACGCGATCTGCGCCGCAGCAGGCGTCGCCAAGCGCACAGTCTACCAGCGCCATGGGGACAAGAAGTCGCTGTTCCGAGCGGCGCTGGAGCGTGCGATCGACGAGTGGATCGTCCCGATCGCCGAGCTGCGGGCGCTCGAGAGCGCCGATCTCGAGCTCTGCCTGCTGCGGATCGGCCGCCGCCTGGTGGCCAACCTGATGACCCCGGCAGGTATCCGCCTGCTCCAGATCACCAATGCCGAATCGCATCACCAGCCGGAAATCGGCGCTTATGCGTATACCGAAGGCACGGGGCGAACGATCGACTACCTGACCGATCTGTTCGAGCGCCGGGTCGGTCCGCTGGCGCGCGCCGAAACCGACTGGCGCGAGGCGGCATTCGCATTCCTGACCCTCGTCACTGGTCCTGGGACCATGGCTGCGTGGGGTGTGGTGCTCGACCCTGCTGCGGTCGACGATCACGTGAGCTTCACCGTGCGGCTGTTCCTTCACGGATTGCTCGACAGCGATCAGGCGGGCTCATTGCAGAGACGCGCAGCGGGGATCGACTAGCACCGGAACAAGCGCGCGCCGGTGCCGTTTTTTCGGCAGCAGCACCGTCGAGGAGCACGTCATGACCACCGAGCGCAGCAGCACCGACGCCATGCCGGAATCGGAAAAGGGCGAAGGCAACTACAAGGCGGCGAAGGACTACGACAAGCGCAGCGAAGCGTTCATCGCCAAGGAGGGTGACAAGATCGAGGAACTCGCCGAAGACGCCGTCAAGGCGCTGGACGGCGACGAAGGCGCCGAACTCCAGCGGGCCGAGGACGAGGGCCGGTCGCACGCCAAGAAGTGAGCTGCGGAGCCGCATTTTGCCCTTGAGCCGACACTGGCGGACGGAACGGCGAGAAGATGGCTAAACCGTAATGCGCCGATCACGCCGCTTTCAGGCAAAGCGCGGCATCATCCATCCCGACGGTCCGGCAACTCGATCCCCAGTGACAGCACTTTCCGGTGCGCCGGGCCGTCACACCTCACGAAGTGCGGCAGGCGCAATCAGTGGCTCGTCCGGTTTTCTACGATCCATCGGGCCGGCGACGGCGAATGGTGCGGCGCGGCTTGTTCGCGCTGCTGGCGCTGCTCGTGGCCGGTTGCCTGGTGTTCGCCTCGACGGTCGTCTCGGTGCCCGCGCCGGCACCACTTCAGCTCGGGTTCGAGCGAATGGCGCCGCTGCCGTTCCGAGCACAGGTCAGCCGGCTCAAGCACAAGTTCGTCCGGCTGCTGCATCACGGCCGCATTCCGGCGCCAACGGGCGAGGCGGGCAAGCCGCTGACCGTCGCTTTCTACACGTCGTGGACCGATGAGAGCGCGCCGTCGCTCGAGCGCAACCTCGATGCGATCGATTGGGTCGCGCCGACCCTACTGGCGGTGGCGCCGTCCGGCCAGCTGGTCATCACCGATGATCCGCCGCTGCGCCGGATCATGGCCGCCAACCTCCACCACCCGCTGGTCGTGCCGGTCGTACAGAACGTCATCAACGAGGTCTTCAACGGGCCCGCGACCGCCGCCCTCCTTCGCGATCCCGCCCAGCGCAAGCGGCTGATCGGGCAGCTCGACGCCTATCTCGACCGCACCGGCGACGGCGGCGTGGTCTATGACTTCGAGAACCTCCCTCCCGAGAGCATCGCCGATTACCGCAGGCTGATCGCCGAGACGCGTGCCGATTTCGCGCCGCGGCACCGGATCGTATCGCTGACGCTGCCGCTCGACAATCCCAATTGGCGCGCTGCCGACTTCGCACCGGTCGCCGACAAGCTGTTCCTGATGGCCTACGACGAGCACTGGCAGGGCGGCATCCCTGGGCCGATCGCCTCGAATGCCTGGTTCGAAAGCCGAGTCGCCGCCACGCTGGCGTCACTTCCTTCGGGCAAGGCGATCGTCGCCCTCGGCAATTACGGATACGACTGGCACGACGGCAAGGCCGAAAGCCTCACCGTCGAGGAGGCCTGGCTCGAGGCGCACGACAGCAGCGCCGCCCCGGTGTTCGACCGAACCAGCGGCAACATAGGCTACGCGTTCACGGAAGGAGACCATCGCCACGATGTGTGGATGCTCGATGCCGCGACCGCGTGGAACCAGATGCAGATGCTCGACCGGCTCGGCATTCGCCAGATCGCGATGTGGCGGCTCGGCTCGGAGGACCCCGGCTTCTGGCATGCCCTCAGCGCCTGGCGCGGCGGCAACAAGCGCCCCGACCTGACCGAGATCGAGCAAAAGAACGACGTCGACGTCGAAGGTCAGGGCGAAATCCTCCGCATCACATCCGACCCCCAGCCTGGGCGGCGTACGGTCGATTTCGCCAGGAACGGCACCATCGTCGGCGAAAGCTACCAGGCTTTGCCGACGCCATATGTCGTCCAGCGGACGGGGCGCCGGGACAAGCTCGTCTCGCTAACGTTCGACGATGGGCCGGACCCGGTATGGACGCCACAGATCCTCTCGATCCTCGAGCGGTTCCACGTCCCGGCGACGTTCTTCATCATCGGCGAAAATGCAGTGTCCAATCGCGACCTGCTCCGCCGTATCGTCCGCGATGGCGACGAGATCGGCAACCACACGTACACCCACCCGAACCTTGCGGAGATGCCGGATGCCGGGGTGTCGCTCGAGCTCAACGCCACCCAGCGCCTGATCGAGGCCTCGACGGGCCGCTCGACCCGCCTGTTCCGCGCGCCATACTTCGGGGATGCCGAGCCGACCACCGCGGACGAGCTCGGTCCAGCCGAGATCGCCCAGGACCACGGCTACACGGTCGTGGGGTTGCACGTCGATGCCGCAGACTGGAAGCGCCCTGGGGTGCAACAGATCGTCGACAAGACCGTGCTCGAGGTCGAGAACCCGACGACCGAGCGATCGGCCAACATCGTCCTGCTGCACGACGGCGGCGGCAACCGCGCCCAGACCGTTGCGGCGCTGCCGGCGATCATCACCCGGCTCGAGCAAGACGGCTACCGCTTCGTTCCGACGGCCCATCTCGCCGGTCTCGACCGCGATGCGGTGATGCCGCGGATAGCCGGGAGCGATCTGCTCGCCGTGCGCGCCGACCTCGCGTTTTTCTCGACGATCGACATGGTGCTGATCGCGATCAAGTGGACGTTCTTCTTCGCGATCGCGCTCGGCATCGCCCGGGCAGTCGTCCTGACGTTGCTCGCATTGTTGCCGCTGCGCCGACGGCTGCGTCATAGCGATTCGGATTATCAGCCACTCGTTAGCGTGATCATCCCGGCCTTCAACGAGGAGCGGGTGATCGAATCCTCGGTCCGTCGCGTGCTCGGCAGCGATTATGCCAATCTCCAGGTGATCGTCGCCGATGACGGATCGCGCGACACGACCAGCGCGATCGTCGCCGCAGCCTTTGGAGACGAACCGCGCGTCACGCTGCTGACACTGGTGAACGGCGGCAAGGCGGCGGCGCTCAATCGGGCGCTTGCCACCGCCCGGGGACATGTGGTCGTCGCGCTCGACGCCGACACGCAGTTCGAGCCCGAGACGATCTCGCGTCTCGTCCGTTGGTTCGCCGACGAGCGGATCGGCGCCGTGGCCGGCAACGCCAAAGTCGGGAACCGCGTCAATCTGGTCACGCGCTGGCAGGCAGTCGAGTACGTCACCGCACAAAATCTAGAGCGGCGCGCCCTGACCCGGTTCGATGCGGTCATGGTGGTGCCCGGCGCGGTCGGCGCATGGCGCCGCGAAGCCCTCGACGAAGTCGGCGGATTCCCCGAGGACACTCTCGCCGAGGATCAGGACCTGACGATCGCAATCCAGCGGCAAGGCTGGAAGATCGCCTACGACGATCAGGCGGTCGCCTGGACCGAGGCGCCCGAAAGCTTTCGCAGCCTCGGCAGGCAGCGTTTCCGCTGGGCGTACGGCACGCTGCAATGCTTGTGGAAGCACCGGGCGGTTCTCGCCAGCGGCCGCCCCAGCGGGCTCGCCTTTGTCGGGATGCCGCAGGCGTGGCTGTTCCAGATCGTGTTTGCGATGATCTCGCCAGCGATCGACCTCGCATTGATGGTGTCGATCCTTGGGACGGTCCTTCGGGTGATGCAGCACGGCTGGGCCCAGACGGAAACCGACGTTATCCGCATGACCGCATATTGGCTTGCCTTCTCAATGACCGATCTCGTTTGCGGGTGGATCGCCTATCGCCTGGACGTCCGCCACGAGCGCTTCCGCCCGGTGCTGCTGCTGTCTCAGCGCTTCATTTATCGCCAGTTGATGTACGGCGTGGTGATCCGCGCGGTCTCCGCCGCGCTGGGCGGATTGGGCATCGGCTGGGGCAAGCTCGAGCGCAGCGGGCGGGTCAGTAACCCGGCGTTGCGGGCAGGCTGAGCGTCGCCTCCAGCCCGGCTTCGCCGGCCAGGATCAATGCCCCTTCCTGAAGTTCGGCAACGGCTGCGACCATCGCCAGCCCCAGACCGGCGCCGGGCCGGGTCCGCGCATTGTCGAGACGAGCGAAGCGCCTGATTGCACGGGCGCGGTCGCCATCGGCAATTCCCGGACCGTTGTCGCTGACGGTGATCTCGGCGCGTCCTCCGACCTGACGCGTGGCGATGACGATGCGATCGCCGCCGTACTTGAGTGCGTTGTCGACGAGATTGGCGATCGCCCTGGAGAGCAGCTCGCGATCGGCATGAGTCCGCACCGGCTCGAGCTCGGTCGCGAGGGTGACGCCGGACTGCTCGGCAAGTGGCTCGTAAAGCTCTGCCAGATCGCCGGCTACGGCGGCGAGGTCGAGCAGCTCGCGGCGGTCGGCGATCGTGCCGGACTCGAGGCGGCTCAGCTCGAGCGCATTGGCCAGCATCGTCTCCAGCGACTCGGCATCGGCGCGCGCGCCCTGGAGCGCCGCCAGCACGCGTGGTTCGCTGGTGCTGGCCACGGCGGTGTCGATCGCCGCGGTCAAGCGCGACACCGGCGACTGCAGGTCGTGCGCGAGCTCGCCCGCAACCGAACGGAGCTGGCGGACCAGACGATCGATCCGCTCGGCCATCAGATTGACGCGGCTGCGGACGTGATCGAACCCATCGCCTGAATACTTGCTCCCGATCCGTGCAGCGAAATCCCCGGCGGCGAGCGCTTCGGCGGTTTCGGCGATGGCGTGGGTACGGCGGCTGATGATGTAGCCGAGCACGGTTGCGCTGAGCAGCGCCATCAGCACCGATAGCGCCAGCGTGAGGCCAAGGGCCTCGGCAAAGGCGAGCGTGTAGCGCCGTTCGGTGATCGCCCACGCGCCGACGATCAACCGGCTCCCGTCGGCAAGGTCGGTCGCCTCGGCGATGCCGTCGATCCCCGGCCCGGCCGGGAGGTGACGCAAGTGCACGCGGTACGGACCGCCGGGCGCGACCGGCGGTACTTCGGCGAGGTTGCTCATTACCGCCGGTCCGTGCCCGGCGAGGGCGACGAAGACCAGCGGATCGGCCGCGTTGCCGCGGTCCCGTTCGATGACGTGCGCCAGCTCCTCGCGGCCGCCGTCGTAGTAGGCGTCGAGCAAGACATCGCGGACATCGTGCACGCGGCGGATGCGGTCGGTTCGGACTATCGCCGTCGCATTATTGTTGAGCAGGAAGATCGCAGCCCAGCTCGAGGTCACCTGGAGCAGGAAGATGGCCGCAACCAGCTGGCCGATCGTCGACGAAGGCAGCGCGCGAAGGCCCTTCAGCATCGCCTCAGTCGCAGGCCAGGCGGTATCCCGCGCCGCGCACGGTGTGCAGCAACGGCCGCTCCTCGCCATCGTCGATCTTGCGCCTGAGCCGGCTAATGTGGACGTCGATGACGTTGGTGCCGGGGTCGAAATGGTAGTCCCACACTGCCTCCAGCAGCATCGTCCGGGTGACCACTTCACTTTGACGGCCTGGGCGGGGGCGGGCCCGCCGCTACCGCGCCGCTGCAGCGCTTGGACCCGCGCCAACAGCTCGGCGAACGAGAACGGCTTGGGCAGGTAGTCGTCGGCGCCGGCCGTCAGCCCCTCGACCCGATCATCGGTCGAGGCCAGTGCCGACAGCATCAACACGGGCGTCGTCACGCCGGCCGCTCGCAATGCCTTGAGCACCGAGAGGCCATCCATTCCCGGCAGCATGCGGTCGAGCACAAGGACGTCGAATTCGTTTCCACTGGCGAGGAACAGCCCGTCGCGCCCGGTGCCGGCGCGGTCGACGGTATAGTTCTCCTCGCTGAATCCGGCGCCGATGTATTCGGCCAGCCGATCGTCATCTTCGATGACCAGGATCCGTCCGGACATGCGCGAGACCTCCGCCGCGGGCGTTAGCGGTTCCCAGGGTCGTGGGCTAGAGCGTTATCCTGAGGGTTTCCATCGCCGGTTGCGCTCGTCGGGGCCTGCGCTAAAGGCGCGCGGGGGCATACCGGCCATGGCGGAGCAAGGATGACGACGGGAGGGTTCCAGCGGCGGAGGAACAGGCTGCGATCTCCTGCCGCGCTGATCATTCCCGTGCTCGGCTGGGCCATGCCAGCCGCGGCGCAAGTCACCCGATCGGACGAGCCGCCGCAGCCGATCGTCGTCACCGGCCGCGGGCTCGAGGCGACCCCCGCCACCCCAGCCTACGACGTCCAGACGATCGATCGCGAGCGTATCCTCGGCTCGGCTTCGGGTCGGATCGAGGACGTGCTGGGCGATGTTGCCGGGTTCCAGCAGTTCCGCCGGTCCGACAGCCGGTCGGCCAACCCTTCGGCCCAAGGGGTGACGCTGCGCGCGCTCGGCGGCAATGCCACGAGCCGGGCGCTGGTGCTGCTCGACGGTGTGCCGATGGCCGACCCGATGTTCGGCTACATTCCGCTGAGCGCGATGGCGCCCGAGCGCCTCGCCCGCATCCGCGTCACCCGCGGCGGCGGCGCCGGGGCGTTCGGCGCCGGCGCGGTTGCCGGAACGATCGAGCTGGAGAGCGCCGATGCCGCTGCGCTCGGCCTCGCCAGCGGCGAGGCGCTGGTCGACCAGCGGGGGGAAACCGCGCTCTCCGCGACGGTCGCGCCAACGCTCGGCCAGGGGTTCGCGGTCCTTTCCGGCCGCTGGGATCGCGGCGAGGGCTTCTGGACCACGCCGCTCGCGCAACGCGTGCCGGCGAGCGTCCGTGCGCGCTATGATAGCTGGTCGGCCGGCATTCGAGGCGTGGCCCCGCTTAGCGACACGATCGAGCTCCAGGCGCGCGGCCTCGCCTTCGACGACCGCCGCACGTTGCGCTTTGCGGGCGCGA
>JAEKKO010000367.1 GCA_019510335.1 Novosphingobium sp.
CCGCCGAGCAGGCTCTGGACCTCGAGCACGTCGGGGCGGATCTCGTATTGCTCGGCCTCGATGCGGACGATGTCGATGATGTCGTTGACGAGCTCCAGCAGGCGCCTGCCGCCGCTGTGGATGTCGCGGGCGTATTCGATATATTTCGGGTTGCCGACCGGCCCCATGCTCTGGTCGCCGATGATGGTCGAGAAGCCGATGATGGCGGAGAGCGGCGTGCGGAGCTCGTGGCTGATCCGCGCGAGGAACTCGTTCTTGGCCGCGGTCGCCGCCTGCAGCTCGCGGAGCGTCGCGTCGCGCGCCGCCTCCATCGCCCGCTTGGCGCTCTCGTCGCGGAAGGTGACGATCCAGACCGCGAGCGACTCCTCGGCGCCGATATCGGCCGATGGCAGCGCGGGGCGCGAACGCGTCGCGGCGATCGTCAGCTCGACCTTGCGACCGCTCGGCAAGGTCACCGCGATTTCCGCCGGTTCCGCCGCCTGCCGCAGCAGGAAGCCGGGCAGGATCGCTTCCACCGGACGGGCCGCAAGCTCGCCGGGCGTCGCTTCCAGCAGACGCGCCGCGGCGCCGTTGGCGACTTCGACCCGGCCGTCGGGGCCGGCGATGAGGATCCCTTCGGAACTGTCGTTGAACACGCCCTGCATCAGCGCCTTCTGACGCAGCGCCGCCGCCCGGTGCAGCAGCGCCGCACGCGCATGCTGCTGCGCGCTGCGGACCAGCGTCAGCAAGGATCCGCCGGCGATCGCCGTGAGCCAGGGCGCGGTCGCGATCGAGACTGCGCAGACGTCCTGCAGGAAAAAGCCGATCCCCAGCACGGTGGCGCCGCCCACCAGCGCGGCGGCATGCGGCCCGCGCGGCCTGCGAACGCCAAACCCGGTGCCGGCAATCACGATGGCGGCGAGACCCGCCAGCACCCAACCCGCGCCGGCGGGACGGATCCCGCGATCGCGGGCGATGCTGGAATAGGCCAAGGCCTGGATCTCGACGCCGGGGAGAATGCCGTGGTTCGGCACCGCGAAGCGATCGCCGAGTTCCAGCGCCGTGGCGCCGACCAGCACCTTCTTCCCGGCAACGGCGGCGGCATCGAACCGTCCGGTCAGCACATCGACATAGGAGAGGCGCGGGATCGAAGCCGGATCGATGCTGTAGTCGATCATGAATGCGTTTTCGACCGGCCGCTTCGGTGCGGCCAGCAGGCCCGCCAAGGTGATCGGGCTGTCGGTCAGCCGGTCCTCGGTGATGCGGTACTGGCGCGGCTTGCCGTCATGATCCGCCACCATGTTGACCAGGCCGACCTTGGCATGCTCGCGGAAAGCCGGCAGCGGCCAGTTGCTGCTGAAGGCGTCGGCGCCGCCGGGCA
>JAEKKO010000366.1 GCA_019510335.1 Novosphingobium sp.
GCCTGCGCAGAACGAACTCACCTCTGCAACCGCGCCCGCTCCGTCAGGCGCTGCGCGCCTGCCACCTCCCCCAGAGGGGGAGGATCGAGGCCTCAATAAATCACTTCGCTCGCCTCCAGCGCCGTCCGCTCGTCGCGGCCCAGCCCCAGCAGTTCGCCATAGACGTAGTCCTCGTCCTCGCCGAGCTTGGGCGTGCCACGGTGGATGCCGATCTCGGGGGCTTTCGACAGCCGCATCGGCACTCCGACCGCGGCGCGGTGTTGGCCGCCGGGCTCCTGCACCTCGCAGATCGCCCCGCGCGCGCGCAGGTGCGGGTCGGCGGCGATCTCGGGCGTGGTCCACGAGGCGTGCGCTGCGATCCCGGCGGCCTGGAGCATCGCGGCAATGTCGTCCGCCAGCAGCGTCGCGGTCCAGGCCGAGACGATCGGCTCGATCACGGCGCGGTTGGCGTGGCGGTCCGCGGCCTTCGCGAAGCGCGGATCGCCGGCGAGCTTCCCCGCGAAGGCGGGGACCTCAGGCGGGCGAGCGCCGGGAAGGCCTGAGGTCCCCGCCTGCGCGGGGAAGCAAGAGGAGTCGATGATGCTCGCCAGCGCCTGCCACTCGGCATCATTGGCCACCGCGATCGACACCCAGCGATCCTCGCCCTGCGCCGGATAAACGCCGTGCGGGGCCATGGCGAGGTGATCGTTGCCGATGCGGTGCGGCGCCTCGCCCGCCGCGGCGAGCAGCAGCGCCTCGCCGAGCAGCGAGCTCGCGACCTCGCGCGCCGAGACGTCGACCAGTCCGCCCTGGCCGGTCGCACGCCGGCGCTGCAGCGCGGCGAGCACCGCGACCGCGGCGTTCATGCCGACCGTGTGGTCCATGACGTGGCGCATCTCGACCGGCGGGCCGTCGCTGTAGCCGGTCATCTCGCCGAGCCCGCCCCAGGCGCCGAACAGCGGCGCATAGCCGGCGAAGTGCCGGTCGGGTCCGCTCTGCCCCGAGGAGGAGACGCAGAGCATGATGATGTCCTGCTTGGCCGCCTGAAGCGCCTCGAAGCCGAGGCCGAGCCGGCCGATCACGCCGGGCCGGAAACTTTCGGCGGCCACGTCCGACACCGCCACCAGCCTCTTTGCCAGCGCCGCGCCCTCGGGCTTCTTGAGGTTGATGCGCACCGACAGCTTGGTCGCGGAGACCTGATCGAAAGTCGCCGGGCCCATGCGGCCATAGACCGGGTGCGGCTTGCGGAAGGCGTCGGGGCGCATCGCGCTCTCGACCTTGATCACCTCGGCGCCGAGCTGCGACAGCAGATGCGTGCAGAACGGGCCCGCGTTGTGCACGGTGAAATCGGCGATGCGGATGCCGGCGAGGGGTTTGAGATGGCGGAAGCGGCGAAGCCGCTCTTCATAATCTGGCTTGCATCAAGCCGTGACGATAATGGGGAGTAGGGCGCCTGCGGCGCGCCGAATCCCTCTGCGTTCTCTGCGCGAAACAAATCTCCGCGGCTCCGCGTCTCCGCGTGAGCCAATCTCCAGCACGCCGGCGCGTCGGCCTGCATCACGCCGCCACCTCCGCGCGATATTCCCCGAGCGCCGGCGGGCCGCCTTTCAACTGCAGCGCCGCGCCGTCGAACTGGAACGGCGAGACCAGCATGTCGAACAGGCCCGCGCCGGTCTCGACCGGCTGGAACAGCCCGCGCACCCGCTCGTGCGGGTCGCGCACGACTTCGGCGGGAGTGTAGTATTTGGCCAG
>JAEKKO010000370.1 GCA_019510335.1 Novosphingobium sp.
TCCGCCATGGCGGTCGTAGCCGCCATGCTCATAGCCGCCGTGATAGCGCTCGCCGCCGTAATAGCGGCCGCCCCACGGTGCGACGCAGCAGCCGCTCATCAGCGTGACGAGCAGGGCGAGCGCGCCCCAGCGCACCAGCGTTCGATTCGAATTCATCCGGTTCTCCTACAAAGGCTGCATCAGCGCCGCCCTGTTCCATTCAACGCGGTTTGTCATCGATCGATGACAAGCTTCAGGTTTCTGAATGCAAAGCCGCGTAAACCGCCAGGCAGCGCTCATAGGAGGCTTGCGTAAAGACGGCGGCGCTGCTCGGCCGTGCGCCCGCGGCAGGGTCAACGGCGGCGTCAACCCGGCCGTTCTGATAGCAGAAGGTGCGCGGCTTGCCGACAGATCCGCAAGGGGTCCCGCTGGCAGGAGGCGCAGCCTCTCGATCGAACCCAAAAGGAAGCACCATGAAGAACGGTCTCGCACTTGTCATCGCCGGCGCCGCGCTGGCATTCATGTCCGGCTGCATCGTCGAGCCCGCGCGTCCCTACTACGGCGGCGGCGAGTACGTGGCGCCGGCCGGCGTGGTCTACGTCGCGCCGACTTACGTCAGCCCCGGGCCGGGCTATGTCTGGCAATACCACGCGCACTACGGCTGGGGCTGGCGCCACCCGCAACGCGGTTGGCACCGCGGCTGGCATTGAGCGCTCGCGCGGGCGGTCTCGCCCGCCGCTGCCAACGAAAAGGGCCTCCCGATGCGGAGGCCCTTTTGCATGGCATCGCTCCAGGCGATGCGCCCGCGAACTCAGCGCATCGTGTAGCCGCGGCCGTCCATGCAGGCCTCGGTGGCGCGCTGGAACACCTTGGCGTCGGCCATCGCATTGGGCTGCGTCGTCGCCCACGAGTTGCAATCGCGCCGATCGGCCTCGGTCTGAGCCGCACTCTGGTTGTTGCGCGGATAGAAGATCGGATCGGGCGCGACGGGCTGCGGCGCGGGCGGGGCCACGGTCTGCGTGGTGTCGACGCCCGCCGGCGGCGCGACGACGACGTAGCCGTGCCCGGGCGCCACGCTGTAGTACACGCCGTCGGCGTAGTAGTAGGGTGCGCCGCCGACCCAGACGGTGGCGTAGTCGGGCGGCAGCACGGGCAGGTAGATGCCCAGCGGCGGCTCCACGACGATGTAGCGCCCGCTGTACGGCCGGTACCAGACCCCGCCGTGGAAGAAATAGCTGCCGCCGCCGAAGCCGATGCTCACGGCGCCGACCGGCAAGGAGCCGTAGACGTAGCCCCGCGACGGGTAGTAGTGGTTGTGTCCGTAACGGCCGTCGAAGCGGACGTCGCCGTGTCCGTGCCCGCCGTTCCAGC
>JAEKKO010000371.1 GCA_019510335.1 Novosphingobium sp.
AGTCGACCAGTGGCACGGCGCGCTTCTGATACGCCTGCACGGCGAGGCCGAAGCCTGCCCAGCCGCCGGCGAACAGCGTCTCGTCGGCAACCAACGCTTCGATCACGTCGAGGCTCAGCTCAAGCCGATCGGCTTCCTCGGCATCGATGGTCAGGTGAACGTTTGCGTCGCGAGCCCTGGCGGCGAGCTCCCGCAGCATCGGCAGTAACGCCGCCTTGGCGGCTGCGGCGTGCAGGAAATCGTAGCGTGAGTAGAGCGCCGAGAGCTTGACCGAAATGCCACCTGACCGCGCCACGCCGCCGTCCGCCTCGGCGGCGATGCGATCGAGCGCGGCGGTGTAGGCGTGGCGGTAGCGCTCGGCGTCGGCGAAGGTCATCGCCGCCTCACCGAGCATGTCGAAGCTGTGCGTCAGCCCGCGCGCCCGCTCCGGTTCGGCTCGCTTCAACGCCTCCTCGATCGTGCGGCCGAACACGAACTCTCCGCCAAGGATCTTCATCGCCCGGAGCACCGCCTGGCGGATCACCGGCTCGCCCAGCCGCGCCACCGCCTTGCGGAGTGCCGATGGCAACCCCTCGGTGGCCGCGCGGCGCTGCTGGAGCACGCGGCCGGTGAGCATCAGCGAAAACGTCGCGGCGTTGACGAAGGTCGAGGTGCTCTCCCCGAGATGTCCGCCCCAGTCGATCGGCGCGAGCTTGTCGTAGATCAGCGCGTCGGCCGTCGCCGGGTCCGGCACCCGCAGCAGCGCCTCGGCCAGGCACATCAGGGCGATGCCCTCTTCCGTGCCGAGGCCGTAGGTGTGGAGGAACGCATCGACCCCGCGCGGCCGCTGCCGCCGCGCTCCCTCGATCAGCGGGATCGCTATGCGCTGGGCCGCCGCATGCGACGCGCTCGCCGGCGCCGCTTGGGCGAGGCGCTCGGCGATGCACACCTCCTCGTCCTCGCGATAGGCGCGGCGCAGCACAGTGCGGTCGATCGGCACCATGCCGCCTGCTAGCACCCGTTACGGATGAAACCAACTGTGCGGCGCGCCGAGCGTTTCGTCATTGCGAGCGCAGCGAAGCATCCAGGGCGGTAGTGGGGCTCTGGATTGCCGCGGGACGTTGGCCCTCGCAATGACGAGTCAGGGTAAGGTCATCCCGCTGTAAGGTTCCGCGACCGCCGCTCGCGCTACGTCCAATCAAATCGGCGGGCGCGACTGGGCTCCGGCGGGCGGGCGCTTGCCGAGCGCGGCGCGGGATTGCGCGCGGATGTAGCTCCACACCTGCTTGATCTGCTGGTCGGTCAGGAACCCGGTGAAATTGGGCATCCCGTTGGCCATCCGGCTGCCGCCCTTGACCAGCTCGGTGAAGG
>JAEKKO010000372.1 GCA_019510335.1 Novosphingobium sp.
TTCGAGCAGCGGCGGGATCAGCGACATCGAGCTGTAGATCAGGATGCCGAGGAAGAAGCCGATCACCGAGGTGATGACGAAGTTGCGGTCGCGGAAGATCGCCAGCCTGACGAACGGATGCGGCGCGGTCAGGCTGTGAACGACGAACAGGTAGATGGCCGTTGCCGCGAGCGTCGCCTCGATCCAGATCTCGCGCGACTGGAACCAGTCGAGCACCTGGCCGCGATCGAGCATCAGTTGAAACGCGCCGACGGCGAGGGCGAGCAAGGTGAAGCCGAACAGGTCGAACTTGGCCGAGCGGCCGCTGCGGGTCTCGCTCATCACCGCGGATAGCCCGACGAAAGAGACAACCCCGATTGGCAGGTTGATCAGAAACACCCAGCGCCAGCTGTAGCTCTGCGTCAGCCAGCCGCCGAGCAACGGGCCCACCAGCGGGCCGGCGACTGCGGCGAGGCCGAACACCGCCATGGCTTTGCCGTGCTCCTCGGGCGGATAGTTGTCGAGCAGGGTCGCCTGGCTCATCGGGATCAGCGCCGACCCGAACACCCCTTGGAGCACGCGGAACGCGACCAGCTGACCGAGGTTGGCCGCCGCCCCGCACATCCCGGACGTCACCGTAAAGCCGACGATCGACGCCAGCATCAGCCGCTTGCGCCCGAAGCGCTCGGCCAGCCACCCGGTCAGCGGCGTGAAGATCGCGCTCGCCACGATGTACGATGTCAGCACCCACACGACCTGCTCGCGCGAAGCCGAGGTGCTGCCCTGGATGTGCGGCAGGGCGACGTTGGCGATGGTCGTATCGATGAGGTTCATCACCGCCGCGGACATCGAGAACAGGGTTATCCAGCGCCGCGTCCCCGGCTCCGGATAATGCCTGCTATCCGCGGGAACCGCCTCGGCCATCGTTCGATAAACGCTCTGCGCCCGAGCGGTCAGGCCGCCGCCGCGTTGGCGGCGCTGAGGACTGCCCGAACGCCGGCCGTGGCGACGTCCTCGTCGATGCCGACCCCCCAGATCGTCTCGCCGGTGGGGGTGACGCACTCGACGTAAGCCGCCGCCCGCGCGTCCGAGCCGGTGCTCATCGCGTGCTCCGAGTAATCTCGGACCTCGAGCTGGACGCCAAAGGTCTCGTCGAGCGCCTCGACCACCGAAGACAGCAGCCCGTTGCCGCGCCCGCTGACGCTCTGGACTTTGCCGTCGACGCCGATCTTGCCGGCGAACAGCCGTGTCCCGTCGGGCGCGCGGGTCTCCTCGTAATCGATCAGGTGGAAGTGCTGGGGCACGTCGAGCCGGTAGACCCGCCGGAACACCTCCCAGATGTCCTCGGCGAACAGCTCGCGGCCGAC
>JAEKKO010000359.1 GCA_019510335.1 Novosphingobium sp.
TGTTCCACGATACCCACCACCGCGCCGTGAGCGCCCCTGCGGAGATGGCCCGCTACGATCTTTCCGCTTACGACGGCGTGCTCGCTTTCGGCGAGGCGCTCACTCAGGTTTACCGGCGCCGCGGCTGGGCCGACCGGGTGTGGACCTGGCACGAGGCAGCCGACGTTCGCCGCTTCCATCCGCCGGCGCGCGAAGGCGCCCGTGAAGGGCTTGTGTGGATCGGCAACTGGGGTGACGGGGAGCGCACGGAAGAGCTCGAGCAGTTCCTCTTCCGCCCCGCGCGCGATGCCGGGCTGCCGCTCGACGTCTATGGCGTGCGCTATCCGGAAGGCGCCCGGGCAACCCTCGCCCGCTATGGCGCTCGCTACCACGGCTGGGCGGCGAACGCCCGGGCGCCGGAGATCTTCGCTCGGCACCTCGCCACGGTGCATGTCCCGCGCCGCTATTACGCGACGATTCTTCCGGGGATCCCGACGATCCGGGTGTTCGAGGCGCTGGCCTCCGGGATCCCGCTGGTCTGCGCCCCTTGGGACGATGCCGAGCACCTGTTCCGGTCCGGGAGCGACTACCTCGTGGGCCGCGACGGCGCGGAAATGACCCGCCACCTGCAAGCCCTCGAGCATGATCCAGCTTTGCGCCGCGAGCTCGTCACCCATGGCCTCGAGACGATCCGTGCCCGCCATACCTGCGCCCACCGCGTCGACGAATTGCTCGACATCGTCGCACAGCTCTCGCCCGAGCGGGCCGGGGTGGCGGCATGAAAATCGCCTTCTACGGGTCGAGCTTGCTGTCGTCGTACTGGAACGGTGCGGCGACGTATTATCGGGGCGTGCTTGGCGCACTCGCCGCTCGAGGCCACCAAATCACGTTCTACGAGCCCGACGCGTTCGAGCGCCAGCAGCACCGCGACATCGACCCGCCCGAGTGGGCCCACTCGGTGGTCTATCAGGCGAATGAAGCGTCGCTGCGCCGGGTGCTCGCCGAGGCGGCCGAGGCCGACGTAGTGGTCAAGGCCAGCGGCGTCGGGGTGTTCGACCGCGAGCTGCTCGAGGGCATTCTCGCGCATGCAAGACCCGACGCCCTCAAGTTATTCTGGGACGTCGATGCCGCAGCCACACTGGAGGAGATGGCCACCGATGCCGCCCATCCGGTCCGCCGCGCATTGGGAAATCTCGACCTTGTGCTGACCTACGGCGGCGGTCCTCCGGTGATCGACGCCTACACCGGCTTCGGCGCGCGGCAGTGCGTGCCGATCTACAATGCGCTCGATCCGACGACGCACCATCCGGCGCCGCCGGACCCGGCCTTCGCCTGCGACCTGTCGTTCCTCGCCAACCGCC
>JAEKKO010000156.1 GCA_019510335.1 Novosphingobium sp.
ACGGCAGCAAGCTGGTGACGTTCGCCTTCCGCGACATCGCGCGAAAGCCGGTGCAATGGCTCGCCGGCGGCGCCAACGCGGACGCGGTGATCGCCCGCAGCGGCGACGGCGTCGTCCTCGTCACGCTCAGCGAAGCCGACCGCACGGCCGAACCGAGCCTCGCCTCAAACGGCATCGGCGAAGTGCGCCTCCGATCGGCCGCGCAGACCCTGCTGGCGAGCGGCCAGCCGGCGCTCGACACGTTCGCCCGCGCGCATGAGGAGTGGAAGCTGCTGACCGCGGCGGCCCTCAATGGCATTGCTCGCGAGGCGGTGCGGCTGGCTTCCGCTTACGCTTGCGAGCGGGTCGCCTTCGGAGTGCCGATTGGCACCTTCCAGGCGATCTCGCACCCGCTAGCGAACTTCATCACAGACATCGAAGGCGGCAGGGCGCTGACCTGGAAGGGGATCCACGCGACCGCGGCGGCCGAGCCGGACGCGGCCGCCCAAATTTCGCTGGCGCTGTGGTGGAACGCCCAGACCGCGAGCCGCGCGGCGATCCAGTCGGTCCGCACGTTCGGCGGGTACGGACTGACCACCGAATACGACGTCCATCTTTACGATCTGGGGGCCAAGGCGCTGCCGCTGATCCACGGCGATCCGCAGCGGCTCCTCGCCGAGGCCGGCCGCCGCCTTTACGGCAGCGAACAGGCGGTGCTCCCCGACGTCGGCGCGGTCGGCATCGACTTCGACCTTGGCGAAGATGCCCGCGCGCTGGCCAGCGAGGTGGACGCGTTCTTCACCGAGATGCTCACCCCGGAGCTCAAGGCGCATGCGCACTACTCGTGGGCCGGGCACCATCCGGCCGTTCACAAGAAGCTCGCCGAGGCCGGGCTGCTGTTCCCCGCTTGGCCCAAGGACAAGGGCGGCCGCGGCGCCGCGCCGTACGCAAGCCATGCGGCAAGCGGAGTGTGGGAGGAGCACGGCTGGTCGGGCCACGCTGCCGGGACGACCCAAATGGTCGCCGCGATCATCGAGCGCTTCGGCAGCGACGAGCTCAAGCGCGACGTGCTCGCGCCCATCCTCGCCGGCGAGGTCGTCTGCAGCCTCGGCTATTCGGAGCCCGGCTCGGGCTCAGACGTGTTCGCCGCCCAGTGCCGGGCGACGCCCGATGGCAACGGCTGGCGCATCGACGGCACCAAGATGTTCACCAGCGGCGCGAACATTTCCGATTACGTGCTGATGCTCACCCGCACCAACTCCGACGTCGCCAAGCACAAGGGCCTGACGATGTTCGTCGTGCCCCTGAAGAGCGAGGGCATCACCGTCCAGCCGGTCTATACCTTCCAGGACGAGCTCACCAACATCACCTTCTACGACGGCGTGCGCATTCCCGACAGCTACCGCCTCGGCGAGGTCGACGGCGGCGTGCGGGCGATGAGCGCCGGTCTCGAGCTCGAGCAGGGCGGCGGCGGCTTCACCAAAGCCCAGTACTCGCTGATCAAGGCGGCCGAGACGCTGTGCCGCGAAGAGCAGGACGACAGCGGATGCCCGCTGATCGAAGACCCGCTGACCCAGATGCGCCTCGCGCGTGCTACCGCGCACTGGCTAATTGCCGAGATGCTGGTGCTGCGCTCGCTGTGGTCGGCTGAGGAGCAACGCAACCTCCCGGCAGCCGGTCCGATGTCGAAGCTGTTCTCCTCGGAGAAGTTCCTCGAGGACGGCAGCGACTTGCTCGACCTCACCGCGCCGCTGTCGCTGTCCAAGCGCGAAGGCGCCGCGGCGCTGGTCAACCAGTCGTTCCGCCATGCCCACGGGACGACGATCTACGCCGGTACCAGCGAGGTCCACCGCAGCATGATCGCCGAGCGCGCGCTCGGCCTGCCGCGCTCGCGCAGCTGAGCGCGCGTTCTGGATCGTTGCTCAGCCGCCCAGGCGCTTGCGGTTGGCGCGGACCTTGCGCCCGACGTGGGCGATCGCGCGGTCGGCGATCACCCGCGGGTTGCGCCCGAGGTTGCCTGTGAGCAGCGTCGTCTGGAGCAGCGCCATCGCCGCGGCCTTCTCGTTGACCATCAGCCAGAACTCGGCGGCGCCTTCGGCCCCGCCGGCGGCGAGCTTGGCGCTGCGCAAGGCGATCACCACCCCGGCATCGGCTGCGACCGCCCACGCCTCCAGCCAGGTGGAAATCCACGATCCTGCGGCAGGCTTGCTCATCGGCGGCATTTTCCTTCGTCGTGCCAAGGTCACCCTACCTAACAAATGTTAAGTTGCAGGGCGAGTTCGACGTTGCCGGCGAATGTGGGTAAGCCGCTGCCATGTCGCCCTTGCGCATTCTGGTCGATGCCGACGCCTGCCCGGTCAAGGAGGAGACCTACAAGGTTGCCTTCCGCCGCGGCGTTCCCGTCCGGGTGGTCAGCAACGCGCGGTTGCGGGTGCCCGAGCATCCGCTGGTCGAGCGGATCGTGGTGTCCGGCGGATTCGACGCGGCCGACGACTGGATCGCGGAGGAAGCCGACGCGCGCAGCGTCGTGGTTACCGCCGACATCCTGCTCGCCGAGCGCTGCCTCAAGGCCGGGGCGACTGTGCTCGGGCCGACCGGCAAGCCGTTCACGACCAGCTCGATCGGCGCGGCGATCGCCACCCGGGCGATCATGGCCGACTTGCGCGCCGGCGGCGATCAGCTCGGCGGCCCTGCGCCGTTCACCAAGGCCGATCGCTCGCGGTTCCTCCAGGCGCTGGACGAGGCGCTGATCAGGCTCGAGCGGCGCGCCTGAGACCCGGGCGCCGAGCCGCGCGCCCGCTTCACCCTTCAGCGGCGATGCGCTCCTGGCGGGCGAGCTCGGAGATCGCCCGCTGGCGCTCGGTGCGCTCGAGCCGGTCGGCCATCCCGCGCCAGGCCGCTTCGGAGCGCAGCGCCCGCTCACGGACGTTGTCGAGCGTGGCCGCGGCGGCGTCGGCGGCGGCTTCCTCGGCGCGGGCGATGTAGAATTCGCGTGTCTGGGACATGGCCGCTCCTCAAAATGGACCCGCCGGCGGGCGGCATGCGCGAGGCGCACGCGACCGCCGGCGAGCGGGTCGGCGTCAGGCTGCGGAGAGGTTCGCCGCAGACTTCTTGCCGTTACGTCCGGTCTCGACCTCGTAGGAGACGCGCTGCTCCTTGTTGAGGGTCTGCCAGCCCGCGGCCTGGACCGCGCTGATGTGGACGAAGCTGTCTTCGCCGCCGCCATCGGGCGCGATGAAGCCATAGCCCTTGTCGGCATTGAAGAACTTGACGGTGCCGATTGGCATGATGCGTTCCTTTCAGGAAACGTTGGACGCCGCTCGCGGAAGTGCGGACGGCGGGATGCGAGAGGTCGTGCGTTGAAAGGAACTCGTCGTGTCGGCGGAATTACCGCACCGGCGCCGAAGTCCGTCACATGTCTGACGTCAGCCCGGGGCATCTAGCACGGCTCACCGCAAACGCCTAATCCGAGCGCCGCGGCGGTCGGGCACCGCACCGCACGGGCGCGGCGCCCCGCCGAAACCATCAGCGGCAACGGACGTCGCTGTTCTCGGCAGCCGAGCCCGCGGCCGCGCCGACGGCCGCGCCGCCGGCGGCGCCGAGCACGGTGCCGAGCGTCTTGGAATCGCCCGGCGCGATCAGGTTGCCGATGACCCCGCCGATCACCCCGCCGGCGAGCCCGCTGACGATCACGCCCGTGCTTCCGTCGGCGCGGCGGCAGTAATAACGGCCGTCGCTGCCGCGATAAATGCGGTCGTTACTGGTCAGCACGCGCTCGTGATAGCGCGGGTCCTCGCGATAATAGTGCTCGGGATAGTAGCCGTTGTAGCGCGGATCGGGGTGATTGTAGTCGTAGACCCCGTACTGGTGATAATAGCCGCGGTCGTAATAGCCCCAGCCGCTGTCGTCGCCGTACATGTCGGTGGCGCAGCCGCCGAGCGCGGTGGCGGCGGCGAGGGAGAGCAGGACAAGTTTCTTCATGGTCGGAATCCTCGCAAGGGAGGGGCTCGCCCGGCCGTCCGGATGACGGACCCGGCGAGGCTATGGCGTTGAAATGATCGGACTACGGCGCTGGTTCCCGAGACCGGCCGGCGCAGTGGCGGGGCGGGACGGGGCAAAGAGGGTGCGAAGGGCCGCTCACGAGCGCTGCGCCCGGGCTTAATCCGCCAAGTGCTGCCGGAGCCAGTCGGCCAGCTCGTCCTCACTCAGCTCGCCGGCGGCAAGGGCGAGCATCGTCAGTACCGCGTCTTCGACGGGGAAGGCAATCGCCAGGCCGTTGAGCGCCATGAACAAACGCGCGAGCACCCACGCCGTCCGTTTGTTGCCGTCCGCGAACGGGTGATTTCGGCCAAGGCCGAAGGCGTACGCCGCAGCGAGTGCGCAGAACTCGTCCTCGCCGTAGCTCCAGCGGTTGCGCGGCCGCGCCAGCGCCGATTCGAGCGCGCCGGCATTGCGCACGCCGGTAGCGCCCCCATGTTCCGCCAACTGCCGATCGTGAATCGCCAAGGCGACCTCGCGCTCGATCCAGACCGGCTCGACCCTTTCCGCTTGGACCACGCTCGCTATTTGGCCAGCGCGCGGAGAATGTCGCGATCCTCGCGCATAATTTGTTCGGCCAGCTCCATTTTGGCTGGGAACCCGGGGTCCGCCGCAGTCAGCCGCACTCCATCGGGCGCCTCGCTGACGTAAAGCGTATCGCCCACTCCGGCGCGGAGCCGGGTTAGCAGTTCCTTGGGCAGGATGACCCCGGCGGAGTTGCCGATCCTGGTGATCTTGAGTTTGGCGTTCATACGAGCGTTATAACAGAGACGAGGCTTAAATGGAACCCGAAGTTCAGGAACGCCTGCCTAAGAGCTCACGTCTTCCCCGCAAGGTTCGCCGCCACCGCCTCGCGCACCAGCGCCTGGAACGCTTCGGCGTCGAGCGTTTCGCCCCTGCGGAGGTCGATCGCGCGGCGGGTGCCCGCGTCGAGGCTGGCGTTGAACAGCCCCGCCGGGTCGGCCAGCGCCGCGCCGCGGGCGAACGTCAGCTTGACCTTGTCCTTGTAGGTCTCGCCCGTGCAGACGATCCCCCCGCGCTCCCACGTCGGCACCCCCTCGGGGTTCGAGGCCTTGGCCCACTTGCGGCTCTCGCTGATCGTCGGATCGGCCTGGTGGATCAGGTTGCGGACGCGGTCGAGGACGGCGGCGCGCCAGTCGGTGGGTGCGGGGTTGGGCATGGGGTCCTTCTCCGGTGTTGTAGTCGCAATATGAGTTCATAGTCCAATTAGTTCCGCAGCAACAACGATCTAAAATCAAGCGAGCTACAAAACTCTCGACATTGATCGTTCGAGATAAACGTCTGCTTTCCTCCAATAGACTGCGACGCTATTTGCCACGTCTGCGGATCGACACCATGTTTGGTTCCTGCAATTATGACATCGGGCCGAACCTGGCTTGGAAACAAGGCTCTAAGGTTCATGCTGTCAAATGCGAAACCGAGTAGTATAACCTG
>JAEKKO010000364.1 GCA_019510335.1 Novosphingobium sp.
ATGATCTCGCACGCGCGAACCTTGGGCGCGCCCGATACGGTGCCCGCCGGGAAGCCCGCGAACAGCGCATCCAACGCATCCTTGGACGCGTCGAGCCGGCCGACCACGTTCGAGACGATGTGCATGACGTGGCTATATTTCTCGACCGTATAGCTGTCCGTCACCGCCACCGTGCCGCGGTCGGCGACACGGCCGACATCGTTGCGGCCGAGGTCGAGCAGCATCAGATGCTCGGCGCGCTCCTTGGGATCGGCGAGCAATTCGTCGCGGTTGGCGACATCCTCCGCCGCCGTTTTCCCGCGCGGCCGCGTGCCCGCGATCGGGCGAATCGTGACCTCGCCGTCGCGCACGCGCACCAGGATCTCGGGCGACGATCCGATCAAGGCAAATCCCGGCAGGTCGAGATGATAGAGGAAGGGCGACGGGTTGATCCGCCGCAACGCGCGGTACAGATCGAACGGCGGCAGCGGGAAATCGCATGTGAAACGCTGCGCCAGCACCACCTGAAAGATATCGCCCGCCGCGATATACTCCTTCGCGCGCGCCACCATCTCGCCATAGCGGCCGGGGGCGAGCTGCGGCACGGCCGCGGGCAATGCGATCGCGCCCGGATCGCGCCGCTCCTGCGGGATCGCGCCCGCGAGCTGCGCCGCTGCCGCCTCGATCCGCTCGACCGCACGGTTGACCGCGTCGCTCGGCTCGGGATTTCCCGGCCAGACCGGTGCGACCAGATAAAGCGCGTCGGCCAGGCGATCGAACACCAGAATCAAGGTGGGCCGCACGAACAGCATGTCGGGCAGGCCGAGCGGATTGGGCGCCGGGCGCGGCAATTTCTCGACCAAGCCGACCGTCTCATAGGCGAAATAGCCGACCAGGCAGGCGAGAGCGGACGGAAGGCCCTCGGGTACCTCCGCGCGGCATTCCGCCACCAAGGCCCGCAACGCCTTCAGCGGGCCGCCATCGACCGGCTTGAAGGCCGCGCGATCGAACAGCCAGTCGCGGTTGATCTCCGCCTCGGTCCCGTTGGCGCGGAAGACCAGATCGGGCGCGAGGCCGAGCAGGCTGTAGCGCCCGCGCGTTGCGCCATCCTCGACCGATTCGAGCACGAAGTCGCCGCGGCCGGGCTCGATCAGCTTGAGCGCGGCGGCGACCGGCGTCTCGGTATCGGCCAGCTGGCGCCGCCACACCATCGCCGGCCGGCCCGACGCCAGGCTGCGGATCGCGTGCGAATCCTGTTCGGCGTCTCCGCCGGCGGTCTCCACTTTACTGCCCGTTGCCGCGCAATTGCTGCTCGAGCGTGCTGAGCGCCTGCGGGTTGCGCTTGACCTTCACC
>JAEKKO010000365.1 GCA_019510335.1 Novosphingobium sp.
AGCGCGGGCAGGCCGAAGGTGAGCGCGATATCCTCAGGCGTGCGGCCCGCCTTGATCAGCCGCGTGAACGTCTCCCACTGGCTGACCTCGTCGGGATCGAGCCGCGCGATATTCTCGATCAGCGAGGCTTCGAGCGCGCCGGCATCGTCGCCGGGATCGAGGATCGCGCACGGCACCGGTTCGGCCACGCCGCTTTCCTCGGCGACCGCGCGCGCGGCGTGGAAGCGGCGGCGACCGGCGAGGATCTCGAAGCAGCCATCGATGTTGGTCGGGCGCACGATCAGGCTTTGCAAGATGCCGCGCGCGCGCACGGTCGGCAGCAGATCGGAGATATCGGGGTCGTGTCGGCCGTGCCGCATGTTGGCGGCGCTCACGGACAGCTTGTCGAGGGCAATGAACTCGAGTTTCATGGCAGTAGCTCCAATGGAGTGCCGGTCCCGTCTTTCCCTCTCAAGGCTCGCGGGACCGGCTTTCATGCGGCGGGACGCGCCGCGCGTCAGCCGTCCTCCGATCCGGAAGGCGGAAGCTCGTCGGAAGCGGGACGCGCCGGGGCGTCGGTCGCGCGGCGCGCGCGTTCCTCGTCGCGCAGCAATTGCGCGGCCCACAGGATCGACCCGGCCTGCCGCGCGGTAGCGGCCCAGACCGACAAAGGCACATGGGTCATGAAACCGAGGTCGCGCTCGATCCGCAGGCCGTAGCGCAGCCGGACGGCGGCGATCTCGGACAGCGAGAAGGAGCCAAGCTCGGGGAAGCCGAAGCCCAAGTCGGCGAGGCCGAACAAGGTGTCGCCGTCCGCATCGAGTTCGGTCGCGAGCCACGTCGCGGCGCTCATCGGATTGAACAATTTGAGCACCGGAACGGGGTCGTGGCCGACGCCCTCGCTCGCGAGCGCATTGGCGCGCAGCGCCGCGCGCAAGGCGGGGGTGAGCAGTTCCATGTCAGCGCTCCCCGCTGAGGAAATCGAGCTGGTCGCGCGCGGCGAGGTCGAACAGACCATGATTGCACGCCCGCTGCGCTCGCGGTGCCGCGAGCGGCGCCTCGGCGCGAAACCGCAGCCGGTCCCGCGCGGTGATCGGGGCGACGCCGGGAACGAGGCTCTGCACCCCGATCGCGGTCGGCTCGCTCGCATAGGGCGACCCTTCGACGCCCCCCGCGTCGTCCATGCCTGGCGGCGCCGCGCCGCCGTCCGGCTTATCCGCTTCGGCCTTGCCCCTGCCCGCCTCCCGCGCGGCGCGGCTGGTGGATGCTCGCATCACTCACCTCATCCCCGCCCGCAAAACCCCATGGGCCTCCCCGGAAGCGGGGGTGGGCGGCAGCGAGCGACCGGACAG